>JBKEBP010000069.1:0-4760 GCA_047973235.1 Suipraeoptans sp.
AGACAGTATGAATATAATACAAAAATTATATGAAAGTGGATATATAACATATCCCCGAACTAATACAGAATATCTAGCAGAGAATGAAAGTGACAAAGTAGACTTTCTAATTCAAAAGCTAAATAATCAAGGACACAATCTTATTCAGAAAAAAGTAAAAAAGATATATGACAATTCCAAAATTGAATCTCACAGTGCTCTAACACCAACCGCAAACATTCCAACAACCTTGTCTGGCAATGAAGAAAAGGTATATCAGACCGTGTTAAATCGCTTTTTAGCAGTCTTTTCAGCCGAGGAGTGTATTGTTATGGAAACCATTGTTTCTATTCAAATTAAGGACGAAATATTAAGTTTAAAAGGTACGTCATTAAAGCAAAAAGGATTTATGAAATATGACGGTTCAAGTAAGGACAAAATGTTGCCTGTCTTGAAGCAAGGGGATAAATTTCCTACATCATTTAAGCCTGTTGAAACAGAAACCCAACCGCCTAAGCTATTTACTACAGAAACACTTACAAATTATCTCAAAAATCCATTTAGAAAAGAAGCTAATGTAAGCGAAGATGAATTGTATAAAAATATGTTAGAAGGTGTGGAAATAGGAACAGAAGCAACAAGGACAGGAATTATAGCAAATGCAATAAATAATGAGTATATTTCCTTGGTAAATGACGTATACAACATTCTTCCTATTGGGGTGTATATGGTTGAATTAGGAGAGCAATTAAATATTGATATATCAACTAAAACAACGGTTGATATTGGAAAGTTATTAAAAAAAGTATATCGCCTAGAAACGTCAGTAGATGAAGCAGTTAGTATAGCAAATCACACGATAGAAAAGAGTTTTGAAGGAAGAAATATTGCAGTCGAAACAGTTAAAACAGAAAGGGCAGAAGTAGGGAAATGTCCTCGTTGCAACGGTACAGTATATAAAGGTAAAAAAGCATATTACTGTGAAGATAACGAATGTAAATTTGCATTATTTCCGACAATGAAGTTTTATGATAATGCCATAAAAATATCTGATTCTAAAGCTAAATTATTGTTGGGAAAAACAAGAAAAGCACAGTTCTCTTTGAAAAACAAACAGGGAAAGCCATACTCTGCCTACCTACGAATAAAGTTAAATGGTGATTATGTGAATTTTGAAATTGATGGATTTGTTCAGAAGAAAAACGGAAGAAAAAAACGGTCATACTCTGACGGAACAGGAGTTAATCCTGTAGAACGTTTAATGAATGAAATTATGCAAGAAGAATAATGAATCTATTAAATAAAACAGTGCAGAAATGTTCTGTTTTAGTACCTATAAAACACAAAAAGGAGATAAGAAAATGCGAAAAATAGTAAGGGTCATTTGTTTGTTAATTGGAATTAGTGCACTGATTATTTTCTGCTATTTGCTTTATGATAAAGTAAATAACGATAATAAAGCAGTCGAAGAATATGATAAACTTTCGCTGATTAATGAAGAAACATCAGAAGAATTTCCAATAGATGTTGAGCAATTATTAAGTATTAATTCGGAATTTGTAGCATGGATTCGTGTAGGAAATATGATTGATTATCCTGTAGTGCAAGGAGAAGATAACGTCCATTATTTGAATTATACATTTGAAAATCAAAGAAATAATTCGGGTTGTATTTTTATGAATTGTGATAATGAAAGCAGTTTTTCAGATGGAAATACTATTCTATATGGACACAGTATGGTAAACGGTTCTATGTTTAATCAGATAAAGAATTTCTCGGATTTCAGTGTGTATGGTTCAGTCAAATATATTGAAATTTATACTGTAGATAAAAGAAGATTGTTGTACGAAATATGTTCATATCAAGAGGTTCATTATTCATCAGATAATTATCTAATTGCAAATACTGATGAAGAAAAAGAACGATTGATAAATCAAGTTTCAAACAATTCAATACACGATTTAGGATATCAAAAAACAATAACAAATGACGATAAAATTATAACATTGTCAACGTGCAAATGGGGTAGCACAAGAAGAATTTTACATGGAAAGCTAGTTGATGAAAGACAATATTAAATAGAAATAAGTGGTGCTATTTGTAGCACTTTTTTATTGAAATCGAAATAAAAACTTATAAATAATTCAGAAGAAAGTCAGTCAAAAAAACAAAATTTAGTCAGTATTAAGTATCTGATTATTCAATATTTGGTGTAACAAAACATAATAAAAAACATTCAAAAGGAGAAACAAAAAATGATAAAAACATATGATGAAGCAATGAGATTTTTAACAAAGGAAAAGATTAAATTCTACAATGAAGCACAGAAAAACTTGCCAACAAAAATATGGCAGGGAATAGAAAAAGAAGCGATAAAAGAAGCGAAAGAATTTGAAAAAAAAGAACAGCAGGCAGAGAAAAATGCTTTGAAATTTACGAAGTATTTTATGGAAAAATTTAATGAAAATGACTTTGAAAAAATGAAGAAAATCGTTGATGATTTAGCAGAAACGAATACTCAAAAAGTGGGTGATTTCACTTTTAAAATGGAAGAATAATTCTTCCTACCATGTAAATAAACACAAAGTAAGTGAAGTTTGTTTGCGAGAAGAGGGTACATATCAGTACCCTTTTTTGGTTGTTGTTTTTAATAAGGGTATTAGGGGTTTCCCCTAACGAGTGGTATTTTGCCCGTACAAAATGCGTATCTCGCAATATCATCTAGCCAAAAATGTACGTATAAGGACACAGAGGGTACGTATAAGGACACAGAGGGTACGTATAAGGACACAGAGGGTACGTATAAGGACACAGAGGGTACGTATAAGGACACAGAGGGTACGTATAAGGACACAGAGGGTACATATATGGACACGAAAACGGTACATATAAGGACATAATGTACAGATATGAACCACTAGTAAACACGACACAATGCAACAAAACAATAGAAAGTAGGTGTGAAGATGTCAAAAAAAAGAAATCGAATTGAACTTAGAGTAACAGACAAAACAAGAAACATTTTGCATGAGCAATCATCAGAAAAACAGCAAACAAATAAGCCTAATTATAGTGAGTACGTTCGAGATTTAATTCACCGAGATAATGGAGATTTTTCACATTCAAAAAATGAGGAATTGGAAGTCTTAAATAGTCAAATCGCTAGAATAGGAAACAACTTAAATCAGCTAACAAGATACTATCATTCGGGAAGATTTTCAGCAACCACAGAAACAAAAATTGCACAATGTATTGAAGATAATAAAGAGGTAATCAATGACGTAAAATTGTTAATCAGTGAAAGGGAAAATTAATATGGCTATAACAAAACTAATGCACATGAAAGAGGGCAAAGGACGAAACCCTAGTTCGCATTTAAAAAATGCAATTGAGTATATTTTAAATCCAGAAAAAACGGATAATGGAATGTGGATAGGTGGAAACACAGGACACGAAACCGAATCTATATATAATAATATGTTGTATACAAAAAATCTTTTTGAAAAAACATGGGGTCGGCAAGGCTATCATTTTGTTATTTCATTTTCACCAGATGATGAAGTTGACGAAGGAAAAGCATTTATGCTGACCGAGGATTTTTGTAATGAATATTTTGGTGATACTTACGGTCATGTTTTTACTATTCATAATGACAAAGACCATATGCACGCTCATATAATATTTAATTCATTAAATGCTCATGGGAAAAAATACAGATACGAAAAAGGAGAATGGGAAAGTGAAATTCAGCCTATAGTAAATAAGTATTGCAGACAGTATGGTTTGTCGGAATTAGATATAGAAAACCTTGAAACCCGAAAGAAAAAATCACTAAGTTATGAAAAACACGAACAAAAAAGCAGTAAGAAGAATTGGAACGTAGTAATAAGAGAAGATATAGATTATTATATTTCACAATCAGAAACGTATTTAGAGTTTCTTGATAAGATGATAGAAAATGGTTACGAAATAAAAACAGGATATTCCTCAAACGCCAGACACGAATATTTGTCACTTAAATGTCAAGGAATGGAACGTTCCAGACGAAATTATAGGCTAGGCGAAAACTATGGAGTTGAATCAATAAAGTATCGCATAGAGAATAAAGAAAAAATCCAAAGTGTAATACAACAGGCAGTTACATATCCAAGCCTTTTGCCAACTAAAATCCCAAAAGGATATTTTGGAAAAGTAACAGGCTATCAACGATATTATTTGAAAAGAATTTATAGAGTATATCGTGTGATGAATAGATTTGTGAAGCCATATCCACAGGCATATAAATATAAAAAAGATTTAATTGAACTTGAACGATTGCAAGCACAATATAATTATTTATATGATAACAAAATTATCAATAAGGAAGAATTAATATTGGCGAACCAGACCACAGAAAGCAAAATGAAAATATTAAATGCTGAAAGAAACCGCTTGTATCATAAAAGAAAGGAAATCAATTCAAATTTGCAAAATAATGAAGATAGTTCCTTGCCTATAAAAATTTTTCAAGAGGAATTAGAAGAAGTCGAAAATCAATTAAAAAATGTTAAAGAAGAAATGAAGTATGTAAAAAATGAAAAGAGATTAGCCGAAACAATCCTAACTGCTACTTCTTATACAAAGGTAAGATAAATAAGCAATTTAAAAGCACAGGACACGAATTAATGAGTCTGTGAAAAAAAGTCTGTAAATACTAATCTTCTATGATAATTATAGAGCTGGTAAGCGAGAATTAGCTTTCCAGCTCTTATTTCATTTATACTTTAGATGAAGTGACATGT
>JBKEBP010000157.1:0-17661 GCA_047973235.1 Suipraeoptans sp.
CAATTGAGCTTGGTGGCGAGGATGCCAAGATTATATATTTTGAAGGTGGAAACGTTGAACAACGTATGAATGGAGTCTGTGCCGGCGGTACAGGTTCATTTATCGATCAAATGGCTTCTCTGCTGCAGACTGATGCAATGGGATTAAATAATTATGCTAAGAACTATAAAGCATTATATTCTATTGCTGCCAGATGTGGAGTATTTGCAAAGACAGACATACAGCCCTTAATTAATGAAGGTGCCTCTAAGGAAGATTTATCAGCATCTATATTTCAAGCTGTAGTAAATCAGACAATCAGTGGTCTCGCATGCGGTAATCATATTCGTGGACATGTTTCCTTCTTAGGAGGTCCACTGCACTTCTTGCCTGAATTACGAGAGTCTTTTGTGAGAACTTTGAAGTTAGATGATGAACACACCGTAGCTCCACTTAACTCTCATCTATTCGCAGCAATCGGCTCAGCAATGAATTATAAAGAAGACATCAATGTATCTTTAAATGAAATACAAACCAGACTGGAAGGCAGAATCAAACTTGAATTCGAAGTCGATAGATTAGACCCACTATTTTCAGGTGAGGGTTCATATGATAAATTTATTAATCGTCACAATAAACACCAGGTACCTATGAAGGATTTAGAAACATATAAAGGAAAAGCATACCTAGGTATTGATGCCGGTTCAACTACAACAAAGGCCGCACTTGTAGGTGATGATGGAACTCTTCTATATTCATTTTACAGGAATAATGAGGGCGACCCTCTCGGCACTAGTATAACTGCTATTAAAGACATATACTCTAAATTACCTGAGGATGTCGAAATCGTATATTCAGCTTCTACCGGGTACGGCGAAGCCTTAATTAAAGCTGCACTTTTATTAGATGAAGGTGAGGTAGAAACAGTTTCTCATTACTACGCTGCATCTTTCTTTGAACCGGATGTCGATTGTATAATCGATATTGGTGGCCAGGATATGAAGTGTATTAAAATTAAAAATCACACAGTTGACTCGGTACAATTAAATGAAGCCTGCTCATCGGGCTGCGGATCATTTATTGAGACCTTTGCTAAGTCTCTCAACTATTCCGTTGAAGATTTCGCAAGGGAAGCACTTTTTGCCAAACACCCCATTGATCTTGGAACCAGATGTACCGTGTTTATGAACTCTAAGGTTAAGCAAGCACAAAAGGAAGGGGCTTCAGTAGCTGATATCTCTGCCGGTCTTGCATATTCAGTAGTTAAAAATGCACTTTTTAAAGTTATAAAAGTTTCAGATGCCAAGGAACTTGGCAAGCATATTGTAGTACAAGGAGGAACTTTCTATAATAACGCAGTGCTAAGAAGCTTTGAAAAAATAGCTGACTGTGAAGCAATAAGACCTGACATTGCCGGAATTATGGGGGCTTTTGGTGCTGCTTTAATTGCTCGCGAAAGATATGAAGAAGGCATTGCTTCAACAATGCTTTCAATTTCTGATATAGAGGCTTTGGAATATTCTACAACTCTTACAAAATGCAAAGGATGCACAAATAATTGCAGACTTACGATTAATCATTTTAGTGGCAACAGAAAATTTATTACAGGAAATCGATGCGAACGAGGACTCGGTAAGGAAAAGGTTAAAAATAAATTTCCTAATCTATTTGAATACAAATTAAACAGATATTTTGACTATACACCTTTAACTGATGAAGAGGCCAAAAGAGGTACAATCGGCATCCCAAGAGTTCTAAATATGTATGAAAACTATCCTTTCTGGCATGTTTTCTTTACCAAACTAGGCTTTAAGGTAGTGCTCTCCCCTCTTTCAAATAAAAAGGTGTATTCACTTGGAATAGAGTCGATACCAAGTGAGTCTGAATGCTATCCGGCAAAACTCGCACATGGCCATGTACAATGGCTTATTGATAACAACATAGAAAATATCTTCTATCCCTGCATTCCATATGAGCGGAACGAATTCGAAGATGCTAATAATCATTACAATTGCCCAATCGTTACCTCTTATCCGGAAAATATTAAAAACAACATAGATGCAATTGTAAATAATGAAGTCAATTTTATGGCTCCGTTTATTTCTTTCAAAAATGAAGAGACTCTATCTTCAGGCTTAATACTTGAATTGTCAAATCAATTCAGTATTTCTGAAACTGAAATTCGATCTGTCGTTCATGATGCATGGGAGGAACTGGAACGTGCCAGAGATGACATGCGTAAAAAAGGGGAAGAAACTATTCGTCTTCTGGATGAAACCGGTGGACGTGGTATCGTTTTGGCCGGACGTCCATATCATATAGACCCTGAAATAAATCATGGACTTCCTGAGCTGATTAACTCTTATCAAATAGCCGTCTTAACTGAGGATAGTATATCACATCTTACCAAAGTAGAAAGACCATTAAACGTAATGGATCAATGGATGTATCATTCCAGACTTTATGCGGCTGCAAACTATGTTAAAACGAAAGATAATCTAGAATTGATACAGCTCAACTCTTTTGGCTGTGGACTGGATGCAGTTACCACTGATGAAGTTTCGGATATACTGGTTAATTCAGACAAAATATACACATCATTAAAAATTGATGAAGTAAATAACTTAGGCGCCGCAAGAATACGAGTGCGGTCATTACTTGCTGCTGTTAAAGTTCGCGATAAGAGAAAAGAAAAACGTGAAATTAAGCCCTCAGCTATTACTAAGGTTCCATTCACGAAAGAAATGCGCAGTGATTATACTATATTATGTCCTCAAATGTCTCCTATCCATTTTGGTCTACTCGAAACAGCTTTTAACTCATGTGGTTATAATTTAAAAGTCTTGCCAAATGATAATAAGCAAGCTGTAGATATGGGACTTAAATACGTAAATAACGATGCATGCTTCCCTTCACTTATGGTAGTAGGACAAATAATGGAAGCCATCTTATCCGGTGAATATGATGTTAATAAAATAGCAGTAATTATCAGCCAAACCGGCGGAGGATGCAGAGCATCAAACTATATTGGGTTTATAAGACGCGCACTTAAAAAGGCCGGATATGAGCATATCCCGGTTATCTCAGCAAATTTGAGTGGTCTTGAAGCAAACCCGGGATTTAAGTTTACCGTTAATATGGCATTTAGTGTTATATATTCTGTTGTATTTGGTGATATCTTTATGAAATGCGTTTATCATATGCGCCCTTATGAAGTAGTTAAGGGCACTACTGATGCACTACATGCTAAGTGGGAAGCAAAATGTAAAGAATTCCTAAAACGTAAGTACTTATCCAGAAGTGTATTTAAGAAGATGTGTCGTGATATTATAGAGGATTTTGATAATATTGAAATCACTGATGAAATAAAACCGCGAGTTGGCATTGTCGGAGAAATATTAGTGAAATTCTTACCTGCTGCTAATAATTATCTTGTTGAACTTCTTGAAAAAGAAGGTGCCGAAGCCGTTGTACCTGATTTAATTGATTTCTTTACCTATAGCTTTTATAATCAGAATTTTAAATCTAAGTATTTAGGGTTTAAAAAATCAAAAGCCATTATTGGTAATATAGGTATCAAAGTTATTGAATGGTTTAGAAAGCCTGCGTCTGATGCTTTTCGAGACAGTAAGAACTTCGAACCTCCGGCACGCATAGAGCACCTTGCTAAAATGACCGGTGAGATTGTTTCTGTCGGAAATCAAACAGGTGAAGGTTGGTTCTTGACCGGAGAAATGCTTGAACTAATAGAAAATGACGTTCCAAATATTGTCTGCACTCAGCCTTTTGCTTGCTTACCAAATCATATCGTTGGAAAAGGGGTTATAAAAGAACTAAGACGACGTCATCCTCTTTCAAATGTTGTTGCAATTGATTTCGATCCGGGAGCAAGTGAAGTTAACCAGTTAAACAGAATCAAACTTATGCTTGCAGCGGCAAATAAAAATTTAAACAAAAATACACGTGATGGTGAAAAAGTATCATAATACATATGTATTAAGTAAGGCTTCGCAATTAAGCGAAGCCTTTAATATATACTATTTAATTATTAGAAGTGACTCACCTGTCATTTCTTTTGGTTTGTTCATACCCATAAGTTCAAGTAATGTAGGTGCAATATCACAAAGAGCACCACCTTCTCTAAGAGAGTATTTAGGGTCAGCATTTACCAGTATAAACGGAACCGGATTAGTTGTATGTGCTGTGAACGGTTCTCCCGTTACATCATCAATCAACTGCTCAGCATTTCCATGATCTGCACAAATAAACATCTGTCCATCTACGGATTTAAGAGCCTCTACAGCTTTTCCAACACACTCATCTACTGCTTCTACAGCCTTTATTGCTGCATTTTCAATTCCGGTATGTCCAACCATATCAGGATTTGCAAAATTGATTATAATAACATCATACTTATCAGATGTTATTGCACCCACAAGCTTATCACAAACTTCATATGCACTCATTTCCGGTTTTAAATCATAAGTAGCAACCTTAGGTGATTTAACCAATATTCTATCTTCGCCCTTATTAGGTTGTTCCACTCCACCGTTAAAGAAGAACGTTACATGTGCATACTTCTCTGTCTCCGCTATTCTTGCCTGAGTCAAATCGTTGTCTGCAATAAATTCTCCTAATGTATTTGTTATTTCCGTCTTATTGAATGCTACAAGCTTATTTTTCATTGTAACATCATAGTCAGTGAAACAAACATATTTTGTTCTTATTCTATTGCCACGCTTAAAACCATCAAATTTATCATCACAAAAGCATCTGGAAATTTCCCTTGCTCTATCAGGTCTAAAGTTGAAAAAGATTACCGAATCACTATCGATTATTGTGGTAAGTGGTTTCGAATCTTTCATGATAACAGTTGGCATCATAAACTCATCAGTAAGGCTATCATCATATGATTTTGCAATTGCATCAACTGCACTTTGAGCATGTACACCTTCGCCCCTAGTCATAGCATCATAAGCCTTTTCGACTCTATCCCATCTATTATCTCTGTCCATAGCATAATATCGTCCCATGACAGTTGCAACACTTCCGACACCAATTTCAGCCATTTGGGTTTCAAGATCGGCTACAAAGGCTTTGCCTGATTCCGGAAGTGTATCTCTTCCATCTAGGAAGCAATGAACATAAACGTTCTCCACTCCCTGTTTCTTGGCAAGTTCTAACAAGCCATATATATGTGTATTATGACTATGTACTCCTCCATCTGAAACAAGTCCCATTAAATGTAATGCAGAATTGTTTTTCTTAACATTTGCACATGCCTTAATTAAGGCTTCATTTTCAAAGAAATCTCCATCTTGAATTGCTTTCGTAATTTTGGTTAAGTCCTGATATACAATTCTTCCGGCACCCATATTTAAATGTCCCACTTCGGAATTACCCATTTGTCCTTCAGGAAGACCAACAGACATTCCACTGGCATTTCCCTTAACAAACGGATAATTCTTCATAAGCCCATCTACTACAGGTGTCTTTGCTTCTGCTATTGCATTTCCATTAATCGTATCGCGGAGACCATACCCATCTAATATCATTAGTACTGTTGGTTTTTTACTCATTTATATTCTCCATTATGTATGCTTATTTATAATTTACGATTTTACCAAAGTCTGCTTTTAGAGAAGCTCCTCCAACTAATCCGCCGTCAATATCTGCTTGTGCAAATAAATCTGCTGCTGTATCTGCGTTAACAGATCCGCCGTATTGGATTCTAATAGCTGCGGCTGTAGCTTCATCATAGATTTCGGCTATACAAGCTCTGATTCCACCGCAAACTTCTTGTGCTTGAGCAGTTGTTGCTGTTTTACCTGTTCCTATAGCCCAGATTGGCTCATATGCTATAACGGCTGTCTTTGCCTGGTCAGCAGTTACATTTAATAAACCTATTTTAACCTGTTGACGGATAAAATCCATTGTTACGCCTTGTTCTCTTTGTTCAAGAGTTTCGCCACAACACATAATAGGTGTTAAACCATGTTCAAATGCTTTAAGAACTTTCTTGTTAACAGTAATGTCACTCTCTGCAAAGTACTCTCTTCTTTCAGAGTGACCTATAACTACATATTCTACACCCGCATCAGTAAGCATGTCAGGTGCGATTTCTCCTGTATAAGCACCACTTTCTTCGAAGTACATGTTTTCGGCACCAACTTTAATATTGCTGCCTTTGCATGCTTCTACGACCGGTATTATATCAATTGCAGGTACACAGAATACTACATCTACATCATCGCTTGCAACAAGTGGTTTCAATTCATTCACTAAAGCTACTGCCTGAGAAGGCGTTTTATTCATTTTCCAGTTTCCTGCTACTATTTTTCTTCTTGTCATTATCTTTCCTCCTTTGTGTGTCACCTTAACGGTCATTCGCTGCTGCTACTCCAGGTAGTTCTTTACCCTCAAGAAATTCAAGAGATGCTCCACCACCTGTTGAAATATGTGTCATCTTATCACCAAAGCCCATTTGATTAACCGCTGCTGCAGAATCACCACCACCAATTATAGTAGTTGCATCCGTATCAGCTAATGCTTGCGCTACTGCCTTAGTACCACTTGCAAAATTAGACATCTCAAATGTACCCATAGGGCCATTCCAAACAACAGTCTTAGCATCTTTAACTGCATCAGCAAATATTTTCTCTGTTTCCGGTCCTATATCAAGGCCCATCCATCCATCAGGGATTTCATCTGCCTTCACAATCTTCGAATTAGCATCATTGGAAAAATCATCTGCTATCTTCACATCAACAGGAAGTAAGAATTCAACTCCTTTAGCTTTTGCCTTATCAATCATCTTAAGCGAGTAATCCAGATAATCTTCTTCTAAAAGAGATTTACCAATACTACCACCCATAGCTTTCGCAAATGTAAATGACATTCCGCCACCTATAATTATAGTATCTACTTTCTCTATTAAGTTCTCTATAACAGATATCTTAGATGAAACCTTTGCACCACCTAAAATAGCTACAAAAGGTCTTTCCGGTTTATTAACAGCGTTTCCGAGGAAATCTATTTCCTTTTGCATTAAATAGCCAACAACTGCTGTATCCACGAACTTCGTTACACCAACATTAGAACAATGTGCTCTATGAGCTGTACCAAATGCGTCATTTACAAATACTTCGCAAAGTGATGCGAGATCTTTCGAAAACGCTTCCCCATTCTTTGTCTCTTCTATTCTATAACGTGTGTTTTCAAGTAAAACAACATCTCCATCTTTCATCGCTGATACCGCTGCTTTAGCATTTGGTCCAACTACGTTGTCATCAGGTGCAAACTTAACCTCTTGACCTAGTAATTCAGATAGTCTTATCGCAACAGGTGCCAGAGATAGTTCCGGCTTTGGTTCTCCTTTTGGTTTTCCAAGATGAGAACAAAGTATAACTTTACCACCATCCGCTATTAACTTTTTAATAGTAGGCAGCGCTGCTACAAGTCTATTTTCATCTGTAATCTTTCCATCAATCAATGGAACATTGAAGTCACATCTTACTAACACTCTTTTTCCTTTAACGTTTATATCATCTACAGATTTTTTATTCAGCATTAATTTTCTCCTATTGTATAATAAGGGTCCGGTCTGGTCAGACCGGACCCTTTACTTGAGTCTTGCTTATTTAAGTTCAGCTAAGTATTTGATAGTTCTAACCATCTGGCTTGTGTATGAGTTCTCATTGTCATACCATGAAACAACCTGTACTTCTGTTGTTCCGTCGCCAAGAGGCATTGCCATTGTCTGAGTAGCATCAAATAATGAACCATATTTCATACCTATTACATCAGATGAAACGATTTCATCTGTGTTATAGCCAAATGACTCATCTGAAGCTGCTTTCATAGCTGCATTTATTTGATCTGCTGTTACTTCGCCTTCAACTACAGCCATAAGAAGTGTTGTAGAACCTGTTGGTGTAGGAACTCTCTGTGCAGCTCCAACTAATTTACCATTAAGTTCAGGTATTACAAGACCGATAGCTTTAGCTGCTCCTGTTGAGTTAGGAACGATATTACAAGCTGCAGCACGTGATCTTCTCTTATCACCCTTAGGTTGAGGTCCGTCAAGTGTCATTTGATCTCCTGTGTATGCATGGATTGTAGCCATGATACCACCCTTTATTGGTACAAGGTCATTAAGAGCCTTAGCCATAGGTGCCAGACAGTTTGTTGTACAAGAAGCTGCAGAAATAACTTTATCTTCAGGTTTAAGAACATTGTGGTTTACATTATAAACTACTGTAGGAAGATCATTTCCTGCCGGTGCTGAAATAACGACTTTTTTAGCGCCTGCTTTAATATGAGCTGAAGCTTTTTCTTTAGATGTGTAGAATCCTGTACATTCAAGTACTACATCTACGTCTAAATCTCCCCAAGGTAGGTTAGCGGCATCTCTTTCTGCATAAATCTTTATTTCATGTCCGTCTATGATGATTGAATCATCTGTACTAGATACCTTGTCGCACATTTCAAATCTTCCCTGTGTTGTATCATACTTTAGTAAATGAGCAAGCATCTCAGGTGATGTAAGGTCATTAAGTGCTACTACTTCATAGCCATCTGCTACGAACATTTGTCTGAATGCAAGACGTCCAATACGTCCAAATCCATTAATCGCTACTTTTACTGCCATGTTTAATTCCTCCTAAGTTTGAATCAACTGTTTCTCAGTCGTCTATTGTTAAAATTCTTTCACACTAATTGTTAAAGAATCATCAACCAAAATTTATTGTACTAAAAAAAATGCATTTTTTCAAGCAAAATAAGGTATTTTTTAAAAGATTAACGAAGTTTATAAAATTGTGGTTTCCCATCGTGAAAAATTGTATAATATTCAAACCCACACTTACTTATAATATCATAAACCTTATCAAATTCATATGCAATATGCTCCGGTTTGTGTGCATCTGAACCTATAGTAAGCACTTCTCCGCCCAATTCTTTATATCTTTTAATAATTTCAGGGCATGGATGCGGGAAAGGTAACGCATATTTAAGTCCTGAAGTATTTACTTCAATTCCCTTACCCTCTGAAATTAGAATCTTAAGAATTTCATCTATTATCTCGGCATTTTCAATATAACTATATGATACTTCACGTTCTTTCCCATATCTTACCACATAATCAAGGTGACCAAGCACATTGTAGTTCTTAAATAATGTTATATTTTTAAGTATTTGTTCAAAGTAAGACCTATATACTTCTTTATCGGATTTCGTTTTAAAGTCATACTTAAAAGCCGGATCACGCTTTTCGATTTCGTGTGTTGATCCTATAACAAATTCAAATGAATTGCTTTTAATTAAATCATTTATATAGCTTATATAACCCGGTTGTATGCCTATTTCAACACCAATTCCAATATTGATTTTGTCACGGTATTTTTCCTTTAACGGTAATAATGTTTTAAAGTAAATGTCGGGATTAAACTTGCTTACTTCATAATCGTACGATTCCATATCATAATGATCTGTTATGCAAATATACTTAAGGCCCTTTTCAATACAAGACACTATCATATCCTCAGGCGAAGAATTACTATCACCGGAAAAATCAGTATGAAGATGCATATCCCCAATTATCCTATTTGTTCCCAATTATAGTTCCTCCTCCAAGCACATGCTCCCCTTTATATAACACAATCGCTTGACCGGGGGTAATAGCTCTTTGCTTTTTATCAAAAGTACATAGGATTTCATCATCGCTTGTCCTTTTTACCATACACCATGCCCCTTTGTGATTATATCTTATTTTTGCAAATACTCGTATTTCACCTTTTATATCACTAACAGACATGAAATTAATATTGTTGGCACGGACATAGTTAGACATAGATTCTTCATTGCTGCCAATTACAACTTCATTGCTTTCCGGTCTGATTTCAAGTACAAACACAGGATGACCAAGAGATAATCCCAAACCTTTTCTCTGACCGACAGTATAATGAATTATACCTTTGTGTCGTCCAACTATCGTTCCATCGCTTAATACAAAGTTACCCGGTGAAATTTCCTTTTCACTTTCGCTTTCTATGAATGCGGCATAATCTCCATCAGGAACAAAACAAATATCCTGCGAATCCGGTTTATTCGCTACTCGTAAATTAATCTTCTGTGCAATCTCTCTGATTTCATCCTTAGAGTAATCCCCTACAGGCATAAGCGTTCTTTTAAGTTGTTCCTGCGTCAGATTATACAATGCATAGGTTTGATCTTTAGCACTTGTAATAGATGTTCTAATCGAATATCGTCCATTATCGAGTTGATCAATTCTGGCATAATGCCCTGTTGCAACATATTTAGCGCCTATTTGAAGACTACGATTTAATAGTGACTCCCACTTAACATATCTATTACAGGCAATACACGGATTAGGGGTTCTGCCATGTTCATATTCTTCAACAAAGTAGTCTATGACCGCTTCTTGAAACTCTTGTTTAAAATTCATAACATAATAAGGGATGCCAAGAAAATTTGCAACTCTCCTGGCATCATCTACAGCACTTAAACCGCAACATCCACCACTTTCCTCAGTGGTTATTTCATCGGTATCCTGCCAGATTTGCATCGTAACACCAATCACTTCATATCCTTGCTTTTGCAACAGATATGCAGCTACTGATGAATCAACACCACCTGACATACCAACAACTACTTTACCTTTACTCAAATTAATATTCCTCTTCTTCGTCCTCTTCGCCTTCATGAATATCTGACTTAGGTTTAGTAAGACCTTCTATTTTTATATCATGTTTTTCTGCATAATCCCATAGTGCAGCATGTATAGCTTCCTCTGCTAACAATGAACAGTGTACTTTAACCGGTGGTAATCCGTCAAGTGCTTCCATTACAGCTTTGTTCGTAACCTCAAGTGCCTCTCGAACTGATTTTCCTTTAACAAGTTCCGTTGCCATTGAGCTGGTAGCTACCGCAGCGCCACAACCAAAGGTTTTAAACTTTACATCTTGTATTATACCATTGTCATCTACATCCAGGTACATTCTCATAATATCGCCGCATTTAGCGTTTCCTACTGTTCCTATTCCACTTGCATTTTCAATTTCCCCAACATTTCTCGGGTGTTCAAAATGATCCATTACTTTTTCTGAATACATAGCCATCCTCTTTTCATTTATCTAAATTACAGTTATTTATCTGCTTAACTAAATTTCACTAACTTACTTTCTTCTTAACTTACTTTCTTCTTCGCTTGTTTCTTCTGGAAATCTTCATATAACGGAGACATGCTTCTTATATAAGCTACAATCTCTTTTAGATTGTCTACCACATAATCAAGGTCTTCTTTTGTAGTATCCTCACCTAATGTAAGTCTAAGTGATCCATGTGCAATCTCATGAGGAAGTCCAATCGCCAGTAAAACATGTGAAGGATCCAATGAACCTGATGTACATGCCGAACCACTTGATCCGCATATACCTTTCATATCCAGCTTAATAAGCATTGACTCTCCCTCTATAAACCTAAAGCAGAAGTTTGCATTATTAGGTAATCGCTTTATAGAATCACCATTTAATCTGCTATAGGGAATTTCATTGAGCACTCTTTTTATAAGATAGTCTCTAAGCTCTGTCTCTTTCCTGCTTCTATCTTCCATTGACTCGAATGCAAGCTGGGCTGCCTTACCCATTCCTACGATACCGGGAACATTCTCTGTACCCGCTCTTCTTTTTCTCTCTTGAGCTCCACCATGTATAAACGATCTCATTTTAACTCCGGTTCTAATATATAGGAACCCTATACCTTTTGGTCCATGGAATTTATGACCACTAGCACTTAACATATCTATATTATCATCATCAACATTAATCGGTACATGCGCATAAGCTTGAACCGCATCCGTATGAAATAGAACGCCATGTTTCTTAGCAATGGCACCGAGCTCTCTTATCGGTTCAATAGTACCTATTTCGTTATTAGCAAACATTACTGAAACAAGTATTGTATCCGGACGTATTGCCTTCTCCAAGTCATCAGGACTAACCAATCCGTTTTCATCTACATCAAGATACGTTATTTCAAAACCACGACCCTTTAGATACTCTGCACTATGCAATATTGCGTGATGCTCTATCTTGGTCGTAATTATATGTTTTCCCTTACTTTCATATGCTTCAGCAACTGCCTTTAATGTCCAGTTGTCAGATTCAGAGCCACCTGCTGTAAAGTATATTTCATTAGTCTTAGCACCCAAACTCTTTGCAATTACTTCTCTCCACTTTGTTTCCACTTCTTTATTTGCTGCTGCGAAACTGTAAATACTTGAAGGATTGCCATAGTTCTCAGAGAAATAAGGGAGCATTTCCTTAACTACTCTTTCATCAGTCTTAGTTGTTGCGGCATTATCTAAATATATTAATTTACTCATCTTTGAACCTCCTAATTTTTGCATACACTTAAGTCAGCGTCACCACTTGGATTAACTTCTATACTTTCATCTACCAACTCACTTAACTTCATGTCATCTACAGCGTTATTTATGCTTTCATTTATTCTCTGCCATACAAGCTTAGTTACACATTCCCCGGATGCCTGACATCTCGGATTTTCATCATTTCCCGAACAGCTTACCGGCTCTAAGCTTCCTTCTAATGCCCGTAAAACATCTCCGACTGAAATATCCTTTGCTTCTTTCGATAGAATATATCCTCCCGTAGCACCACGAATACTCTTTACCAGTTCTGCTTTTTTAAGCAGTGCCACTATTTGCTCTAAATAGCCTTCTGAAATATTTTGACGTCCGGCTATACTACTTATTGAAACAGGCTCTTCTTTAGAATATCTCGCCATATCTATCATCGCTCGCAGACCATATCTGCCTTTAGTAGACAATTTCATATTCTCACCTTCTTAATTCCTACTTGTTTACTAGGTTTTCTTTTCAATTCACAGTGTACCACTAGGAATTGCAGTAGTCAAGCTAATTAATATATGTTTTTTGTTTAATACAAAATAGAGAGACCTAAAGGTCTCTCAAATGTTTTGACTCATATGCAAATATCGCTGCAACTGTCTTAGAATCTTGGATTACACCGGTGAAAATTAGTTCTTTTAATTCCTCCAATGTAAAGATCCTGACATTTACAAACTCATTTTCATCCAAATTTTGTTTGGTTTTAATTAAATTTCTGGCCAGATAAACTTCTATTCTTTCATCACAAAACGCCACTGTAGTTCTTATCGTTATTAAGTATTCTAAATTATCGCATCTGTATCCTGCTTCTTCTTCAAGCTCTCTACCGGCACAGTGCATCGGATCTTCCGCTTCACTATCAAGTTTACCCGCCGGAACCTCAATTGTATCCCTGCCCAGAGCAT
The DNA here is from genome assembly GCA_047973235.1 of Suipraeoptans sp. Lineage (GTDB taxonomy): Bacteria > Bacillota > Clostridia > Lachnospirales > Lachnospiraceae > Aequitasia. Next base: position 13,333 of record JBKEBP010000157.1, read on the forward strand.
TCCGGTATTGCTGAACCATTAATATCCGTCCATCATCAAGAATCGGTAGAACACAAGCCGCACCTATATGGTGAATAAAATCCCATGTTTCCTTGTTGCCATTAGAAAACTCCATATAGTCCTGATATACATCTATCACATTTCCATGATATGCAAGTTCTCTCTTAACTCGTTTAACTTCGTTGTTCATTATTATGTCACCTGATTAGAGACTTTTTAAGAAATCCTCTATTCTATTTAATCCTTTCTCTATAGCTTTCATAGAGATAGCATATGACAAACGAACATGATTGTCAAAGCCAAAGTCTGCACAAGGAACTACTGCGACGTTAAAGCTTTCCAACAATATATCAGCACAAGCAGCTGCATCCTTAATTTCTACACCTTTATATGACTTTCCTACTACATTGGAAAAATCAACAAACACATAGAAAGCACCTTCCGGTTCAAGACACTCTACATATGGCATATTAGTTATTCTTTCATACATATATTGTCTTCTCTTATCAAATTCAACCTTCATTGCCTCTACAGAATCCTGAGGACCGGTAATAGCTTCAAGAGCGGCCTTTTGAGCTATGGAACAGGGATTTGATGTCTGATGAGACTGAACACTGCCCATTAGTTTTGCAATTTCATCACTCGAACCTGTATAACCGATTCTCCATCCTGTCATGGAATAGCTCTTAGATACTCCACTGCAGGTAATTGTTCTCTCATATATTTCCTCGCCAAGAGATGCAATACTTACATGCTTCTTATCGCCATATATGAGGTATTCATACATTTCATCAGCAACAACATATATGTCATGTTTAACTACAACATCCGCTATAGCTTGCAATTCTTCTCTTGAATATATTGTACCCGTAGGATTACTAGGTGTATTAAGTATAAGTGCTTTTGTCTTATCAGTAATAGCTTCTTCAACTTGAGCTGCCGTTACTTTCAAGTCATTTTCTTTCCGGCCGTATACATATACAGGAACCCCATCACTTAGCTTTACAATCTCAGGATATGTAAGCCAATATGGTGCAGGTATTATAACTTCATCACCCGGACATAATATTGCCTCGAATATATTCGTTAATGAATGCTTGCCACCATTACTAACGATAATCTGACTTCTCTTATAATCAAGGTTATTGAAATCTTTAAACTTCTTGCTGATAGCATCACGCAGCTCATCAGTTCCCGAAGCAGGGGTATACTTCGTAAACCCTTCATTAATTGCTCTAATTCCCGCTTGTTTAATATTCTCAGGAGTATCGAAATCCGGTTCTCCTGCTCCAAACCCAACAATATCCACTCCACTAGCCTTTAGTTTCTTCGCTTTAGCTGTAATTGCCAGCGTTGATGATGGCTTTACCATAGCCGCTTTTTTTGATAATGATAATGACATAATATTTACCTACCCGTTTCTACTATTCTATGATGTTATGTTACTAATAAAAATTATAGTATATGACCGGGATAATTGCAAGTTTAACTTATTTTAATGTTCATTTTTGTCTATTTGATTAGATATTTCATATTTTAATACCACTTTTGTGCAAGTTGACACGTATAATCTTGCATATCGTCAAGTTCGGAGAACTTTCCGCGGATATAAAAAAGCAGCAAGAACTCTCTCGAGTTATTACTGCTTTCTTTATTCTTATCTATTTCGCATAATCCGTAACGCGTGACTCTCTAATTACATTTACTTTAATCTGACCCGGATAATCTAATTCTGCTTCTATTTGTTTAGAAATATCCCTCGCCATAAGTACCATGTCGTCTTCGCTTACTTGTTCAGGAACTACCATTATACGAACCTCTCTACCTGCCTGAATAGCAAAAGACTTATCAACCCCTTTGAACTGATTGGTAATATCTTCAAGTTGTTTTAATCTGTTTGTATACGCCTCGAGTGTCTCTCTTCGAGCTCCCGGACGTGCTGCAGAAATTGTATCCGCTGCTTGAACAATAACTGCTATTAACGATTCAGGTTCTGCATCTCCGTGATGCGATGCAATCGCATTAACTACAATGTCAGATTCCTTATATTTCTTAGCTAAATCCACACCTATCTGTACATGTGTACCCTCAATGTCATGATCGATAGATTTGCCGATATCATGTAGCAAACCTGCACGTTTAGCCATTCGAATATCCACACCTACTTCAGCCGCAATTAATCCGGCCAAATGTGCAACTTCCATTGAATGTTTAAGTGCATTCTGTCCATAGCTTGTTCTAAACTTCATTCTTCCAAGCAACTTAATAAGTTCCGGATGAATTCCTTGAACTCCTACTTCAAGAGCTGCATTCTCACCTTCCTCTCGAATCATTACTTCTACTTCTTTTTGAGCCTTTTCAACCATTTCCTCAATTCTAGCAGGATGAATACGTCCGTCTACAATCAATTTTTCCAAGGCTATCCTTGCAACTTCTCTTCTAATTGGATCAAAACCGGATAATACTACCGCTTCCGGAGTGTCATCGATAATCAACTCAACCCCCGTCATAGTTTCAAGAGCACGTATATTACGCCCCTCTCTACCTATAATTCTTCCCTTCATTTCATCAGAAGGCAGCTGTACAACAGATATTGTAGTTTCGGCCACATGATCGGCGGCACACCTTTGTATCGCATTAACTACATATTCCTTTGCTTTTTTATCAGCTTCTTCTTTTGCCTGACTCTCTAATTCCTTAACTAATTTTGCAGCATCGTGTTTTACATCTTCTTCAACAGTTTTTAACAAATGTTCTTTTGCTTGTTCAGAGGTTAAACCTGAGATTCTCTCTAGTTCCTGCACCCGTTGCTTGTTAAGTTCTTCAACCTTAGCTTCTTTTGTCTTCAGATTGTTTTCCTTATCAGCTATACCCTGTTCCTTACGTTCAATCATTTCAGTTCTCTTATCTACTGATTCTTCCTTTGTAAGGACTCTTTTTTCATAACGCTGTAACTCTGCTCTTCTTTCCTTCGTCTCTTTTTCAAGTTCATTTTTAGTCCTAATTGACTCTTCCTTAACCTCTAATAGAGACTCCTTTTTCTTCGTTTCGGATGTTTTTACTGCATCATCAATGATTTCTCTCGCTTTAGCTTCCGCATTCCCAATTTTGCTTTCAGCATTATTCCTCAAGCTCGTAATCGTAAGAGTGCGGACAATAAATCCAGTAATAACCGCCAAAAAAACAGCAACAGCTATAGTTATTCCTATTGGCACAGGAGCACCTCCTTATTAAATTTTCATTGTACATCTTTATCTACAACAGATTCATTTTATACTTATTTACCAATAATGTCAAGCTTATCAACGCTCTTGTTGTATGACTCGACGAACTTTAGAAAGTCCAAATCCCTTCCTTACTAAATATGCAATAACCTTCTGCTCCTTTACCTTGTCTTCATTGTAACTAAAATGCTTTTTATCTATTAATTTTCTGATAGTATTGTACTCATCTTCCTCACTATACTCTGATTCAATTGACCTATCTATAATCTCATCATCAAATCCCTTATTCTTAAGTATCATTCTGATTTCTAATGGACTCTTATATCTCTTCTTTGTACTAACTATATTGATAGCATATCGCTCATCATCTATATATCCAAACTTGTCTGCATACGCTATAGCCTCAGTAATGATATCTTCTCTATAATTATACTTCTTTAGTTTGTTTATTATCTCCTCACGCGTTCTATCCATCTTGCCAAGTAAATTCAGAACATATTTCTTTGCTCGCTTTAGCAGCATTTCATTTATCGCGGAAACATTGCTTTCATCTATTTCTGAGTCTACCTCTATAGAATAGCGAGAAAGTTCGCTCTTGCTAATTGCAAAAGCGAACTCATCATCTATGTATACTTTATATAATTTAGGGGTTATTTCTTCAATTCCGGTAACTATCAATTTAATCCTCTTTTTCCGAATCATCCTTAGATGATTTACTCTTAGAAACTTTATCAGATGTCTCCTGATCTGCTTCTTCACCTAGGTGATAATATCCTCTCACCTGCTGCTCTATCTCATCCATAACTTCCTTATGCTCACTCAAATATTGTTTAGCGTTCTCTCTGCCTTGTCCTATTTTATCGCCTTTGTACGCATACCATGCACCACTCTTATTTACGATATCAATATCGGCTGCCAAATCCAGTACATCACCTTCTTTTGATATACCTTTACCAAACATAATATCAAATTCAGCTTCTTTAAACGGAGGTGCAACCTTGTTTTTAACAATCTTAACACGAGTTCGGTTTCCTATCATCTCGCCGCCTTGCTTAAGAGTTTCAATACGTCTAACATCCATTCTTACCGAAGCATAAAACTTCAG
>JBKEBP010000187.1:0-3198 GCA_047973235.1 Suipraeoptans sp.
ATTCGAAGGAAAAGAGAGGCAAGAAGTGGCATAACACAGAAGCTACTAGATCTAATCCAATACCTTTGTTTTAGTCGCTCTAAAATAATAATAACATGAAAAAAAGTCATAAAAACAAAACACTGAACTAAATCGACATGTGATAAAACACGATTTATTCAGTGTATTGCTAATTTTCAATTTTTTAGGTCAAAATAGGTTATTTCCAGATAGCCACCACTTTAACTAGTAAGCATACAGAGTTAATTATTATCTTGGTTTGGTTTTTCAACTTGAGAAATTGCAGCCTTTTGCATAGGAATTCTACAATTCTTATTATTACCAAATTCAACTATGACATCGTCTTCTGTCAAATCAATAATAACGCCATAGAATCCACTAGTAGTTAAAACTGTGTCCCCTACTTCCATAGCTGCAACCATAGCTTGAACTCTCTTTTGTTCTTTTCTTTGTGGTCTCATAAAGATAAACCAAAATCCACCTATAATTACTGCATATATAAGCAGGATAGTGACCATACTCATGCCGCCGCCTTCACTTAATAAGTTATACATATTATTCCTCCTAAATTTAGCACTATTGATATAATACACAAATACTTAATTTGTATCAAGTGTTTTTACTCATTTCATTTATTATTTCTTTCTTATATTCTTTAAATCTACCTTCTTCGATTGCATTTCTTATTTCTTCCATCATATTGTTATAGAAATATAAGTTATGCAAAACACAAAGTCTCATGCCTAGCATTTCTTTAGCTTTTAACAAATGTCTGATATATGCTCTTGAATAGCTCCTACACGTAGGACAGGCACATCCATTTTCTATCGGTGCATCATCAAGCTCAAATCTGGCATTATAAAGATTTAGTTTTCCATGCTTAGTATAGACATGACCATGACGACCATTCCTACTCGGATAAACACAGTCAAAGAAATCCACACCTCTCTCAACAGCTTTCAATATATTAATAGGAGTCCCCACGCCCATTAAATATGTCGGCTTATTTCTAGGTAGATATGGTACTACTGCATCTAAGATACGATACATATCTTCGTGTGTCTCTCCTACTGCCAGACCACCTATTGCATAACCATCTAAATCCAGTTTTGATATTTCCTTAGCATGTTCTATACGAATATCCTCGTATACACCACCTTGATTTATTCCAAAAAGCATTTGTTTCTTGTTAATTGTATCCTTCAGGGTATTTAGTCTATTCATCTCATTTTCGCAGCGACTAAGCCATCTGGTTGTTCGTTCGACAGATTGCTTTATATACTCTTTATCGGCAACGCTTGATGGGCACTCGTCAAATGCCATTGCTATTGTTGATGCAAGATTTGATTGTATTTGCATACTTTCCTCAGGGCCCATAAATATCCTTCGACCATCAATATGTGAGTTGAAAACAACTCCCTCTTCTTTAATCTTCCTAAGTCCGGCAAGGGAAAACACTTGAAAGCCACCTGAGTCTGTCAAAATAGGTTTGTCCCAGACCATAAACTTATGTAATCCACCAAGTTTTTTTATGATTTCATCCCCAGGTCTAACGTGCAAATGATATGTATTAGATAGCTCTACCTGTGTCTTTATTTGATTTAAATCATCTGTAGAAACTGCACCCTTTATAGCTGCCACAGTACCTACGTTCATAAAAATTGGGGTTTCTACAACACCGTGTACGGTGTGTAGTCTACCCCTTTTAGCATTTCCGTCTTCTTTAATAATTTCGTACATAAATTCTCCATACTAGTAATAACATAATACAGGTGTTCCAACTTGTATCATCTCAAATAATTGACCGGCAGCACTTAATGGCATGTTTACACATCCTCTTGAGCCTCTTGTAAGATATAATGATCCGCCGAATGATGATTGCCATGTAGCGTCATGTAGACCTATTGCTCCATTGAATGGCATCCAATATGATACCGGTGATTCCCATTCGTAGCTTCCGTCGGGCTGCTTCGGTCCTCTAAGAGTTCTATTTCTTTCTTTATTATACAAAAAATATGCTCCTGAAGGAGTTGTGTCACCTTTATTAGGGTTTCCTGTAATTATAGCACTTTCAAGTGCTAATGCTCCATTAACTACATAATACATAACCTGATTAGTTAAATCTACTTCAACATATGTCTGTCCTACTCCCGATCCCTCGTGTGTAACACCTTTATATGAATAGTTTGGCTCCCTAGTTACTACCTCTGCATTTTTTATATTGCTAAGAAGTGCTTCATATTCTGCGTCCTGATTTATCTGCCATCCGAATGATCCCGCTCCTACTTCGACCGTTCTACCTGAAATCGAATTATGTGTTACGGTTTTACCTTTAGTATCATACTTTCCTGATAACTCTGTGATATATTCTCTAACCGATGCTTCATTAAAAGTAACATTCATATCTCCATCAACAGTAACCCATTCAGCAATTTTAGCTGCGTTTACTACCTCAGTGTTCGGATTAAAATCATATGTTATCTCCGCACCTAGGTAAGAATTCATTGAATCAACTGCATCCTTAACTTCTTTAGAATCACTCGTATACTTAGGCGCCACATAACAACCCACATCCGTCAAATCGAGTTCCGGTAAGAAGCCATTAATAGCACTTTCTACTTCTTTTTTAAATACATCTGTATCAATTTTTGTTCCATATACTTCTGATGCTACAACAAACTGAGTATCCTTAAATTCAGGATGGGCACTAACCGAATCCGTTTGATTTTCTTCCTTCAAGCAATTTAAAGAATTGAAAACACTTTGTAACTTGGATTCATCATATTTTACACCAATTGGTGTCTCCAAATTTGTATCTTCAAAAAGTGACATAAACCAAAGAAACGCATTTTGATCATCAATAATACTATCTATTTCTCCGCCATCTACATATTCCAGTGCAATATCCTGACCATTTATTACTTCTGTGTTTCCTGTATTTTCCATTAAATCAAGCTTGTAGCTATCAACTTGTGAAACCATATGTTCAACAATTGCGCTTTTATTTTTAACAGAAAAATCCGTACCATTAATACTAGTATTAAATAATAGATGATTAGAAAAGAAATATACAAATCCAAAATAAGCAATCAAAATCAAACCTAAAATACTTCCAAGTACAATCATGGTTACTTTACGTCTTTTTTTTCTAGCTAGAAGCTTCTGTTCAACATCTTCATCTGTATCTTCTTCATCTAT
>JBKEBP010000220.1:0-1787 GCA_047973235.1 Suipraeoptans sp.
ATGTTGAACTTATGAGCAATTTCAGTGCTTTTTTTTTATAATAAGTGTATTAAATGCAGGCGGTGATATCATGTTAGAACAACAGAAGAAATTAATTTTAAGCCCATATATGGCTATTTACGATATAGTGGTTTCAAAAGATAATCTATTAAGAAAAATCAATGAGCTTATTGATTTTGGTTTTGTTTATGATGAACTTATAAATAAATATTGCCTGGATAATGGCAGAAATGCAATAAGTCCTATTCGAATGTTTAAGTATCTTTTATTGAAATCTATTTTTGACCTTTCCGATGTCGATATTGTAGAACGCTCTAAGTATGATATGTCTTTTAAATACTTTTTGGATATGGCTCCCGAGGAAGAAGTAATCGACCCTAGTTCACTCACGAAATTCAGAAAAATAAGATTAAAAGATATTAATCTGTTGGATATGCTAATTAACAAAACAGTTGCTATCGCATTGGAAAAAGGCATAATTAAATCGAAATCTATTATAGTGGATGCTACACATACAAAGGCGAGATACAACCAGAAATCACCACGTGAAATTCTGCAGGAACATTCAAAGAATCTAAGAAAATCCATCTATGAGATTGATGTAACGATAAAGGAGAAATTTCCCTCAAAGAATACGGAAGATTCTCTGGATAAAGAAATGGAATATTGCAATAAACTGATAGCTGTCATAAAAGAAAATGAAGGTATATGTCATTATCCGAAAGTATCAGAAAAACTGAACATGTTAGAAGAAATACTTCAAGATGACATTGAGCATATTGGCGTTTCAGAAGATGCTGATGCAAAAATCGGGCATAAAACAGCGGATAGTTCATTCTTTGGATACAAAACACATATCGCAATGACGCAGGAACGGATTATTTCGGCTGCGACAATTACTACCGGTGAGCAAAATGATGGAAAAGAATTAGAGAATTTATATAACAAAAGTAAAGAGACAGGTATGGAAATGGACACAATAATAGGTGATACGGCTTATTCAGAAAAGGGAAATATCAAATTGGCCAAGCGGGAAGAAATTCAACTTGTAGCAAAACTAAATCCAAGTGTAACACAAGGTTGTCGGAAAAAGGAAGATGAGTTTCAGTTTAACAAAGATGCAGGAATGTATGTTTGTAAGGCAGGACATATGGCAATAAGGAAGGCTCGCCAAGGGAAAAAGAATATAGGAAAGAACCAAGCTGACAGTTTTTTTTTCGATATAGAAAAATGTAAAAAATGTCCATACAAAGACGGGTGTTATAAAGAAGGAGCAAAAACAAAAACTTACAACATTACCATTAAAAGTGATATACATAAAGAACAAATAGAATTTCAGGAGAGTGAATATTTTAAAGAAAAAGCGAAAGAACGTTATAAAATTGAAGCAAAGAACAGTGAACTCAAACACAGACACGGTTATGATGTTGCATCATCGTCGGGTCTTATTGGCATGGAAATGCAAGGAGCGTTGGCGCTATTTGCTGTGAATGTGAAAAGAATTCTAAAGTTAATGAATGAAAAATAGGAAGCAATATACTCATATAAATAATAAAAATCTGGTTTCCAATCGTCAAAGATGATTTTGAAACCAGATTTTTTGTTTGTTTGAAAAGTACAAGGGAAAAACGATAGTTTTTCAGTGCCCTCTTAGAGAGGGAGATAGCCTTATAGTATCTGAATTGGATAGGCTGGGAAGAAATAAGGCGGATACACTCAAAGAATTGCAGTATTTCAAAGACCATAAAATTAGAGTTATGGTTTTAGAACTTCCTACATCACTCATG
>JBKEBP010000223.1:0-4097 GCA_047973235.1 Suipraeoptans sp.
CTGATACAATTTTGCATCAACATCTTCCCAAACAACATTTGCAGTATCACCATCTACATCTCCACCTTTAAGATCAAAAGTGATTGTATATTTTTCTGTTTTTTCCCACTTAGCATTATATCTGGTACTTTCAGTTATGCTCAAAAATGGCATCTCTTCCTGCATTATCACGAAGTCATCATCTGTGTATACCGTCCAGCCTAAGAATTCATAGCCATCTCTTGTTGGCTCCGGTATCATTTCGCCTACAAATGCTGCATATGCTTCTAAGTTCTCATATGCATTTGCATCAACATCTACCCAAATGACAGGTGAAGTATCACCACCTACATTTCCCTCTTTTAAATTAAATGTGATTGTATACTCTCTATTGCTTTTCCACTTTGCATTATATGTGATATTCCCATTTATGACTAAAAATGGCATCTCTTCCGGCATTATTACAAAGTCGTCATCTCCGTCTGCTGTCCATCCTAGAAATGTGTAACCATCTCTTGTTGGGTCCGGTATCATTCCGCCTACAACTGCCGCATATGTTTCCAAATTCGGATATGCATTTGCATCAACATCTGCCCAGACAACATCTGCTGCACTACCGTTCACATTACCACCTCTTAGCGAAAACGTTACGTTGCAGATTGATGTCTTTGCACCTACCCCATCCGCTATCGGTGTGTCTTCTACTTCTGTAGCTGCTGTATATACAGCAACTTCTTCTACCGGTGTCTCTTCTACTACAGGCACCTCTTCTACCGGGTTATACTCTGCAGTATTATCTTCTGTCTCTACAATTGGTTGCTCATAAATCACCTCTTCTGCTTCTGTAGTGATTTCTAGGGGTGCCACCTCTTGTGTCTCTGCCTCCTCTCCGTTTGCCAGAGCACTAGTTCCTTGTAATGATAAAAGAACCATAACCATCATCAAACTTAGAACCACTCTTAACCTTCTTTTCATAAGTAAAATCCTCCTTCTTGTTTGTCGAGTGTCTCTTCTAGTCTAATCAATTAAGAGCATTATTTTCAAAGGCTTTCATGAGGAAATAAAGAGATTTATTTCATATGTTTTGATTGTTTTGTTAGTAAAAAGCTTCTTTTTTCGATTTCAACCATCTCATCACTGAAATATTTTTACGAAACACTACTTGACATATATATCGAGGCGTGATATATATAAAGTACCTCGATATATCGCAGTTCGATATATCATAATGCGATACAAGATAGGAGAGAAATTATGAATGATAGAGTGAAAAGAGTTTATATACCTATGACGGAGACGAGCTTCTATATTCTCTATTGTCTACAAGACGAAATGCATGGGTATAACATTTCATCAACAGTAAAACAGATGACTGGGAATGCACTTGATATTAGCCCGGGTACCATGTATGGAACACTTGCTAAGATGGAGAAAGATGGATTAATTAACTTTAGACGTGAAGAGGAAAAGAGAAAGATCTATTTAATAACGGACCTTGGACGCGAAATACTGAAACTGGAAATTGCAAGAATTGAAAGACTATATAAGAACAGCAAAGGAGACTACATACTATGAATGAAACAAAAAGAATGTTTAGAATTTTTACAATAGCCGACTATGATAAAGAAGAGAGTTTTTTAAGCCAACAACATAATGAAGGGTATAAGCTTATATCCTATACTTTCCCGGGAATCTATACATTTGAAGCTTGTACTCCTGAAAATTATATATATCAATTAGACTTATATCAGGCAAAAAAAGGTGAGCGAGATCTGTATACCCAAATGTTTATAGATGCAGGTTGGGATTATGTATTTGATGCTATGGGATTTAGTTATTTCAGAAAAAGGGTTTCCGATGATACTGCTTCACCTATGATTTTTAATGATAGAGAGTCAAAATTAGACATGGTAATCAGAATAATTACACACAGACTATTCCCTATTCTCGCACTCTTTCTTATATGCATTATTCCTCAATTACATAATATATACAATTCGGAAGGTAACATTACCCCGTTCTTCGTATTGTTTATAGTATTACTGGTTATAGATTCACTACTCTTAATACATTGTACCATTGGATTAATAAGGCTTAGAAAGAATTTAAGCATTGAGTAATCACTCAATGCTTAAATCTTTATGTTATTTTGACTCGTGAATTATCACCATTTACATACTACATACCGATATATTTCACATAATCCGGTATCGACATAAGCTGCATTTCAAGTTTTGACTTTGTATCTTCTGATACATGATTTTGTGTAGCCATTTCATATCCTGACTGCTCGACAACTTTCAAATAGTCATTTACAGTTGCTTTAATTCTTTCGTCCTTGCTTTTCAAAAGTTTACCGCAGTTGCGATAAATTTCAAGAACCGGATTGCAGGATGCAAACACCATTTTCAAAGTTTCAAAATTATTGTTCCCGGGAAATCCACAATTTGAAATAACAACAAATTGTTGTGTCTTGAGTTTGGAATCCGCAAGATCAAAATTATCGCCTGAATTCACAATCAGCGGACTTTTCAGTGGAGCTAATCTATCTACAAAATTTTTGAGTGCTGCCGTCATATTCCAAGTGTAAACCGGTGTTGCAAAACACACAAAATCAGCAGAGTTATACTTGGTTAATAGTTCAGTCATATCATCCTGCATCACGCATTTGCCTGGTGTTTTAAACCAACAGGTAAAGCACCCCTTGCAATGTCCAATGTTTTTATCAATCAAAAATACATTTTCCGTATCAGCACCAGCTTTTTTTGCGCCCTTTAAAAATGCTTCTGCAATCACATTTGTATTACTGCTTGCTCCGGCAGGACTTCCGTTAAATACTATAAATTTCATTACTATTGCTCTCCTTTACACTTTCGGATAAAGTATACCCCTTATTTCTTTCTTTATCAACAAACGCTCCGTAGAGTTTTAGTAAATTGATGCTACAACTTCTGTTCCTTTAATCTCTTTTACCATAGTGAACTGCCCACCACTTCACATATTACATGTTGTTATTTTTCATTTACAAGCTTTCCTGTCATGTGTTCTATATCTATCGCAAGCATTTGAACACGATTAAATGCAGGGCCAGTCATTCCTACTTCAACCTCTTCTAGATTTGGATAATACTTGGTTGCCAGTTTTCTCAATCTGTCTTCTATAACATTTTTATCATTCACAAGCTTAACTTTACCAAAAACAATGACACTAGTTGAATTCCATTCCCAACCACCATCTTTTTTGAACCCCTGATTCCATGTAGAGAAACATACTTTATCATATTTTCTAATTGCATCAATTTTATGGCCTTCTTTGGCGCCATGAAAGTAAATACGATTGTCATTTTCATCGTAGTAAAAATTAATGGGAATTGTATAAGGATACCCGTCATCACCAATCACTGAAAATGCTGCTCTTTTTTCTTCTGCTAATATTTTTTTACATTCTAATTCAGATACTTGTTGTTTAAATCTTCTCATTTTACGAAACATTCTTTTCCTCCAACATTTCAATTTGTCGTTCTCACTATAATAATCCTTATATGTATCAGTCCATGTGAAATATCCTATCTAAATAACTATTTAATGACTTACCCTTGCTCCTCATAAGCATTTTGTATTTTTCTATATCCCACTCAACACTCTGTGCACAATGTAAAAAACAATAAGAATAGCAATCGCCAAAAAGATATTTACACTAAACAAAATTTGGCCATTTAATTTCCAAATAACAATAAAGAATGTCATTGCGGCTGCACCTATTACACCACTAATAATCACTTTCTTTGATTTATTTGAATTGTTTTCTTCATTTAGTGCATTCTTTGTTATTTGACGAACAGTGAAAACAGACACAATAATGATCACTAATGTGGAAATAATCATTCCAACAGACACACCTATGTTGTAGTTCACAGGTTGTTTTGAAAATATATTTTTAAGTATATTATGTGAATCTGCTGAGAAAATAATGTTTATTATAACTAGAACTGACATACAGGAGTCTGTGAAAAAAAGTCTGTAAATACTAATCTTCTATGATAATTATAGAGCTGGTAAGCGAGAATTAGCTTTCCAGCTCTTATTTCATTTATACTTTAGATGAAGTGACATGTCAAT
>JBKEBP010000026.1:0-5812 GCA_047973235.1 Suipraeoptans sp.
AAAAAGTGGTTGAAATTAGCCACTTTTTTTCTCTTTTTATAAAGTTTTAGGGAGATGATAACTCGTTTTCGAGTTATCATCTCCCTATTTTGGAATCTGCCCTATTTCCCGACAGCCCCTTATGTGTATCCGGATGTTATCCTACTAGTGTATACATTGAGTATAAAGCATAGAAATCTTCACCTTCATAACTTTGAAGTGCTAAATTTATATGGTTATTTTTATCTACAAACAAATAAGCTGGTCGTTGATTTAATTCAGTATTGTGATCCGGGACATATTCTTTGTAGATGGCGAAATCCACTTCTGTGTTTACAAAAGCCTTATGTTCTTCTCTGTTTTCATCTTGCACAGTAATCTCTTTTACTGGAATTTGCCTTATACTATAAACATAATAATTAGAAGATTGATTAATATTAAAAATTGTCTCATTAGGTTCTCCTAATATTTTTGATTCTCTAGTCGTAACCTCCGTTGGATATGCTAATGTTTGTTTTGCAATTGGTTGAAATGACCATGATGTTGGTAAATCGGTTTCTTTTATTTCAAATGGAAATTCAGCGCCGGGTTCATTTTCCGTCTGTACACTATAGCTTTCATTTTTGGACTTCTCTATATAATCTTCCAGCAACTTATTCTGCTCCGATAAATTATCATATGTATCTTTATATTCTTTATAATCAGATGTAGAAATAACGGATTTTGCTTTATCTTTTATATCATTGAATTTTGAAACATCATAATCCATTGCATAATAATCGCTTATTAGCGTTTCAGATTGTTTTATTTCATCATTTAATTTTTTGAAATAACCATTATATTCTTGTATTTCTTTATCTGCAGCATTATACAAAGTTGTTGAATCCTTGTCCAATGCTAATAGTTTTTTGACATTATTATGAGCAACTGCATTTTTAGTTTCTGTTTTAATCTCAGTAATGTTGTTTTCATATTTAGGGTTAAAATACACTTCTTTTTCTAATGATTTCACTTTAGAAAGTTGTTGATTAATTTCAGTTTGTGCTTTATTAATATTTTCTTTTCTAATATGAAAGCTTATACCTATTCCTACAATACATACCAAAGCCAAAACCCCTATCCCTAAAATACAAATAAACTTCTTTTTATTTGATTTTGGAGGTTCGCTGTCGTTACTGTTAATATCCTCTTTTTTTTGTTCCAATTGGTAACCGCAATTTGGACAACTTTCTTCCTCATCACTTATCTCTTCCCCACATTTCGGGCACTTAATCAATCCCATTTTCTTTTCCTCCGAATCTATTATATAGTTAAACTATCGTCTTTATATAGACTATCGTCGATAAAAGGCCACTTCGTATCATATATGTTATACGAGTCGAACTATTAAAAGTCAAGTCTAAGCATAATGTTTTATTAATTTACTTAAATTTATGCAACAAAAAAGGCTTCATTTGCTCAAAACAAATGAAAACCCTCTATTAATGCGGAAGATGGGACTTGAACCCACACGAGCGCATTGCCCACAAGATCCTTAGTCTTGCTCGTCTGCCAGTTCCGACACTTCCGCATAAACGTATAATACGTCCGAAAAATATATTACCACGAATAGCCTTTAAAATCAACGTCTATTTGCGTTTATTTTTTAAAATATTCATTCTTATATAATCGAAGGTTGCTGATTCGCCTCGTTTTGAAAGCATAACTAAAAGGCCTCTTAACATTTTTGCCGTATCCGGATGGATCATATTTCCTAAATGTCCCGCACCATCATCATAATATTTAAGTGGATAATCTGTTGTATACTTATCTTTCATATAGTTCTTTGAAGCTGCTATTCTGTCTGCAAACATTTCTACTACATACTTCGTGGGCATCTTCTGTCCTACTATACCATCTTCTTTCTCTATTCCATAGTCTATCCAGTACTCATAGTGGTGCTTATTTCTACCTTTGTGATGCAACCAAGCCATAGATACACCCGTATCCTCTCGTTCAGCATTATTAGGGCTTCGATTGCCTTGATAGTATTTCACACCCGCAATGAACTCAGAAGGCTCATATTTTGATAAATCATGAAGTAGTCCTTGTTTATACAGTCCAAGTTTAAAACACATCTTCATAACCATCATTTTGTGATTATTAATTGTTTTTAAATGTTTAAAAATTTTCATAAGCTACCTTTTCTAAAATAAAAATCTTTTTATTAAGTACAATGCTAATAAATGTCCCGGGTAAAATATGTAAAACAAATATTTTGTGCTTCTACCTCTTTCACCATTATATAAAAGAGTAAATATCGAGGATAGCGCTCCAACTACTTGAAAAGATGGTATATAGCACAAATTCCATAAAATAATTCCGAGCGACTGATACTTTTTGTTACGTCGCATAAAGAAAATAATTAATACAAGCGCTACACCCATAAAATTGTAGTCGGCATTTATTACATATGCCAGTAGATAAGCTGCTACTGCTGCTAATATCTGTATTGGTATAGAAAAATCTAATATACAGTACAACAATGCCAATGCAATCGTAAAAGTAAAAAGAACATTTTGTCTACCTGAATACCAGAATGTATTGAAAAAAGCCAAATCGTAACAGATCTCAGTAACTAAAGCAAATATAAACATACGTGATATATATTTTTTAAGGTTACTAGTATGTATAAATCCTTCTGCAATCAAGAATGCAAATATAGGATATGAAATTCTACCTATCCAACGAAGCCAAACATACTGTGGAAAAAGAATATATCCTATATGATCGATTAGCATCGTAAATACCGCGATAAGTTTCAATCCGTATCCGCTAATTCCAAACTTTCTTATTTCGCCATTATTATACATATACTTCTTTCCTTAATTGTAATTTTTGATTTGTTACTTATTTGTTTTGGCTTACTAATTAAACCATTTGATGTATCTCCTATAATATACCACTTTTTACACTTTTGAATTTCCGGAAGTGCAAATTCTTGAGATTTCCAATACATATTGTATGCAATATAATAGCTCTCTTCTTTTAAGTCGGATTCATAATATACACCTAACATTCGACTTGAACTTTCAGACGGCAATTGATATGCGGTATGTCCGTGAAAAGAAATGTTTTTATTTAAGTCCGAAAGCTTTCCATTAAAAAAATCGTTGGATCTTCTAAACCTGATAAGCTCTGTCACAAAATCATATAGCTCAACATTTTTTTCTAAATCACTCCAATCCAGCCATGAAGTCGCATTATCTTGACAGTATACATTATTATTGCCTTTTTGTGAATTTCCAAATTCATCTCCCGAAAGTATGCAAGGCATTCCCTTGGAAAGCAAAACTAATAATAGTGCATTTTTACTCTGGTTTTTACGAAGCAGACTTACACTTTTCTTTCTTGAATAACCTTCAACGCCACAATTCCAACTAAAATTATATTCCGGACCATCTGTATTGTTTTCTCGATTTTTCTCATTATGTTTACTATTGTATGAGACTAAATCATTTAATGTAAACCCATTATGATTTGCAATGTAATTATAGACCCCTTCTTCATCAGACTCATAATATAGCGAACTCATAACACTTGGCACCATATTTGCATCACCTTTTAGAAAGCGGCGCATATTATCCTTAAACTCTTCATTATGATAAAATATTTTTGTCCTTGTTAATACCGGGTCAGACTTGATATCATCTAGTGAAACTAATGATGGATTAACTATAAATCCATCTACGTGATATTCCAAAACATAATAACGTAAGCAATCTAAAATTGTACTTAATCTACTGTCCCCATTAAATGGCATTTCCAAAATTATCTCTATTTTCTTGTCGTGAAAACTCTTGACCATGCTTTTGAATGAATAAGCGCCATTGCCAATTGCAGAATATGACGATTTTGGTGTGAAATAGTAGCCTTTTCCATATCCCCAGTAATTTGTGTATGAAGAGTTTTCTTCAAAATCATAAATTGGCATTAAATGTAACTGATTTATACCTAAGCCGGTAATATAATTTATTTTTTCAACTACTCCTTCAAATGTTCCTTTGCTTTTTACTCCTGAAGTTTTATGTTTAGTGCATCCTCTGACATGGAGACTATAACTTACAACATCTTTCATAGTGTGTTCAAGTGGCATATCTTTACCCCAGTCAAATGTAAAATCATTTAGTGCAGCTCTAATAGTATGTTTGTTTTTTTCACCTTTTATATTCCATTTTTCTCTTCCAACCAATTTTTTTGCAAGAGGATCTACATATACTTCGTCATTTACAAGAAAATTATATTCGAATTCATTCGGTGAAAGCCCTGTAATAGACAGGCAATATATATCACCTGCACTTTTGTACATCTCAAGTGTTTTATATGGTATACACTCACCTTTTTTATATAACAATAATTTGCAGCTTGCCATATCGCAAACTGCAACTGAGAAGTTTATTCTATTATCATTAACTGTTGCACCAAGAGGTAATGCACTTCCTTCGGAAATTATCATAGAAGTTTCCTTTCATACATTTACTGCCATCCATCGATACCATAAATATCAACATTTTCCTTTGTTATCAGATATACACTTTCTTTCACTTCAGATTCAAAAGTTTTCTTGTTAAGTATATCCTGCAAAACTTCAAATGTAGATTTCCCGATATTAATAGGCGACAATGCAACCGTAGCTACAATCGCACTTCCTTCATCATTTATCAAAGTTTTTATATCAGGTGACCCACCTATGCTATATATTTTCACACTTTCATTTTTACCGAGTTCATTAACTGCTTGTAGCGCCCCTATTGCCATTGTATCATTTCCACACATAAGTACTTCTATGTCAGGATTTGTATTAAACAATTCTTTTGTAGCATTATATGCTGTTTCCTTCGAGCCATTAGCATCTTCTCTGCCTATTACCTCAAAGCCCTTCTCTGCCTTGGAAATAGTCTCTTCAAAAGATGTTACCACGTCAGTAACTGCACTTTGAGCCCTATACTCAAGTATTGCAATATTTCCTCCATTTGGCATATCTTCAATTATTTTTTCACCACATAGGTTTCCTGCATATGCATTATCAGATCCAATATAACCTTCCGTATATTGATTATCTTTAACTCTTGAATACACATTTATAACTTTGACTTTTGCATCACTTAGTGCCTTAAGCGTAGGTGTCACTTTTTCATAATCAACAGGAGATAAAATCACGATATCTACACCGGCTTCTATCATTTCTTGTATTTGAGCAAGCTGTACATCTTGATCATTGGCCGGGTCTTTCGTTATTAGTTCATAGCCCATCTTATCAGTTTCTTCTTTAATGGCACTTTCTATGGTTGCAAAAAAAGGATTACTCATATCTGATATGGAATAACCTATTAATATTTGATCATTTTCTTCCTCTTCCTTTTCCTTGCTATCGACTTCTTCTTGTGTATCTTTCTCACTAACAGCATTGTCTTCAGGAGTACCGACATTTTTCTTGCATGAAGTAAACAGAGAACACAGTACAACAGCAGTAAGTAATAAGACCAATAATCTAATCTTCTTCATAATTAGCATTTCCTCCTTAATATCTGTTCATGCATTATCATTATTCTACTACACATTCATTTATTTTGCTATAAACAGTTCATCAACAAATCTGGAGGTAATCATTTTTTTACCACCTTTTTTATTAATGTATGTAATAATTAATTTTCTTTTTGCTCTAGTCATGGCAACATAAAAAAGTCTTCTTTCTTCTTCTATTTCATTCACATGCGTTGCTTTTTTATGGGGAATGGAACCTTCATTTGCCCTTATAATAAATACAGTGTCATACTCTAATCCTTTAGACCCA
>JBKEBP010000060.1:0-1899 GCA_047973235.1 Suipraeoptans sp.
GATGTGAGAAAAATTGAGGCGTGATTGACAACGATTTTGAGAAAAGTTGTCAATCACGCTTTTTCTATGTCCAAAATAAAGATTGAAGAGGGGAGAAGTAACTGAAAGCATTGGAAAATCAGCACTTGTGCCCCTCTTCAGGTTGTTTGTTCAGGTTGTAAGGGTATTATAACACGCCCCGGATTAGATGTGAATGGCTCTAGCGTTATAACGTGGCGTTACTGCGTTACTGTTTTTGAATATAAATGTGTATAAAATGTGGATAAATCCAATAAAATCAAGGTTTTTCAATAGTGACACCCAAAAAAGATGGCGTTATTTTGCGTTAATGACACAGTAAACTAGGTGTGAAAAATCGAGCCGAGCAAAGTAACAAATCGGAACTTAGAGTTTGTACTTGTTACTTTGGCTTAAATAAAGGCTTTGTGGTTGTTTTCCGTGAAATAATTCCATAAAGAGCAAAGTAACAATTTTTTATATAATTAATGGGTTACGAGTAACCCATTAATTATATAAAAAATTAAGCTAATTTGTCACTACGGTTTGCGTGGTCTAAACTGGATGATCTGACATTGTTCTCGTCCCTCTGTACTCGTTTTAATTTCATCGCAATGATACCCATGATCTCCTCTTGATCATCAAGGTTGAGCTCACGGAAACCATTCAGGAGTTCTTCTTCTTTTCTGTAGAATTTACCATTCTTCACATCAGTAGAATTTCCTGTGATGAGCCATTCCATACTGCACTCTAAAACTTGCGCTAAGTTATACAATGTAATAGCCGATGGAGTACGTGTTCCGTTTTCAATCTGACTCATTGCACCTGAGGCAATACCGCATTTTGCGTGTATATCAGTCTGTGTTAATCCAAGTTCTTTCCTTCTAGCCTTCAGTCGGCTTCCAATACTAATCATCTCTGTATCCATAATTCCTCCGTTTCTACGAATAAGAAAATAAATATTCGATTAAGTAGAAAATCTCTTGACATTCTACGAATAAGTAGATATAATAATTTTTGCAAGGGGTTACTTGTCATCCAAATTATATCAATCAATTCTTTAAAATACAACCGAGTTCTTCGGAAAATAAAAAAGTATGTCACCTGGGTCAGGGTATCAGGAAGAAAGCAAACAATAGAAAACAGGAGGTACAAATACATGAAAGCAATGATTTACTATGAAGCAGAGGACATTATTGATTTGAGAACAGCTAGTAGTTTCATAGAACCTATTATTGGTTCTATGAATAATGGCGAACATAAAACAATATGTTCACTAGTTTCTGCGGAACAAATAATTGAGCGAATCTGCGGAGTTTTTGAAAATGAATTATTGATAAAACTAGAAGATGAAAAGAAAGCAGTTTCGAAAAAAGTAGTTGATATAACGTATATCAAAAGCATGGACGAGCTATATGCGCTCATAGACAAAATGAAAAAATCAAAACAAGAAGTAGAGCACCAATCAAATTTATCAATGACACCTATGGAGTTTAGTAAGTTCATGAGAGATTGGATTGATGCCCACATGGAAGACCCTGAACTAACGCCTGGATACGTTGAGAGAATGTTCAAGACTCCGGCGAATATTTATCAGAGGTCTCACAAGAAGAAATAAGAGCATCTTCTATCGTTTTCAGAGCAGCGAGATAGGACTCCTTGGCAGCAACGTGGACAAGTTCCAATGTGTCAGGTGATACATTGCAGCGTTCTTCAGCGCAGGAGTCAATAGCGTTCAATATATCAATCATATCAGACTCATAGCTATTGCCGATGTGCTGCTGAAAAATATCTTTATTGAATTTCATGGTACACCTCCTTCATAAGCGATGTACCAAGTCTACCACAGAAAGGGGGACGATGTGGATGCTTAAATTTGACAGCAGGGAAATGGAAGGCTTG
>JBKEBP010000091.1:0-12891 GCA_047973235.1 Suipraeoptans sp.
TTATATACTACTCGCATTTCGGTAACAAGGCAATGATGTATTTACCTTTGGAATTATTGCGACTAAAATAATATTATCTCATTTGCCTAGGAAAGGAGTCTTCTCTATGGAATATGAAGGATAAATTTGTCGACCTCCAATGGGAAAATCTTCATTTATGCTAGCTAAATTTAAAAAGGCTCTTGACTTGTATAAATGTCAAGAGCCTCTATATGCTTACTATATCAAATCCTTATCATCTGCATATTTGGCCATATATGTATCAAAATCATCTGTTGCTAGTTTCATACGTGCAATATAAATGTGTCTATTTCGAGCACTATAAAGCACTGCAATAAGTGCTGCCAAGAAAAATACAATAGCTAATATATACGTTGCAATGGGTAATGAACCTGCGGTCGGGTTTATAAGTGAAATTATAAACTTAACCACACACACCAGTAGCAGTAAAGTCATTATTCCAAGCAGCCCTACCGCATATCCATTAATACAATTATCTGCATTTTCTTTTTCTTTTTTTATAGCTTTTTTCTGTAGTGGCTGCATTAAATATTCTCCTTAATAAAGTCTATCACTCTGCCCCTAGTAAGTCCTACTCCGGGAATAGCACCTAGAGTTTTATCACCTATTTTAAGTGATGGAACAGCATCAAATCCAAGAGTTTCCCACACTTCAACATTATTTTTCTCTAGTTGTTCTCTATATTTGCCAGCTTTTAGTGCTTCAACAAATCCTTCCTTCTCAACTAATCCCTGCAATAAATCTGCTATCTCTTCCGGTTTTTGTATGTCTATTTCTTTACGAACCACTGCTTCGTAGATTCTATCACTATACTTGACAGTGTCTACACCCATATCCCTTGCAATATACATTCCCATAGCACACAAGTCACTATATGGCCAATATCTCTCCGGTCTCGGATGTGATTCGACTGGTTTCCACTCAATTTCTAAATCTTCAAACTCAGCAAATACTTCCTTTAACATGTTATATCCACGTAAACAAAATGGACATTCGTAGTCATAAAACACTTCAATTTTCATGATTTTGTCACCTCTTCTATAACATATTTTATATCATCTATGGAATTTGTCAATTAGAAGCAATCATCTATTCCATATAATCACCTGTAAACTCAACTAAAACTGCGTTCTCCACTCCCTCAATATCCGAGAGGGCGGTTACAAATGATGAATGGTCTTCAGTAAATCTAACCTCATATGTCAATTCTGTTGTACCATTCGTTGTAGTTTTATTCTTTAGTACTTTTTTAATAGCATCAATTTCCTTCATTACAGCATAGCTCGCTTCGTTTGAATACTTAACTATAAGAAGATATACTCTTTTTTGGGTTCTTATTTTAATAAGCATTAAATATACAGCTGCAACAAAGATTGTACCAAGTAAAGAAATAATATATAGTCCTGCTCCTGAGGTAACACCAACTGCTACTGCCCAGAAAAGGAAGCCAACATCAAGTGGATCCTTTACAGCTGTCCTATATCTTACAATTGAAAGTGCACCGACCATACCTAGTGATAATACCACGTTTGAACTGATTACTATAACAATAAAACATGTAATCATGGACATCATAACTATCAAAATGTTGAAATTATTATTGTAAATTACTCCCTTATAAAACTTCCTATAAATGAAATAGATAATCATTCCGCATAGAAATGATGACAATATTGACATAATGAATCCATCCACTGTTAGATTCCCTGTCTCCTCTAAAAAACCTGATTTAAATATATCTGAAAAATTCGTCATATTCCTCTAGTTCTCCTTTGTCCTTCTTTGCAAATCACGTATTTTGAAATTGCACATTTATCTGTCATAGCCGTCTGCAGCATGGCATATACGTAACTTGGTAAATATGCATCGTATTTAACCTCAAGTACCATTACATTGTTGTCGATAACTCTATATGTGCTAAAGTTTTCGTCAAACATATCTAAGTTTGTAACCGATCCGGATATATCTTTATCAAATGTAATTCTTACATTTCCTTCTCGTAGTACGTATGCTTCTCGTAGATACTCTACTACCACCTTTGGTTTTAGTAATCTTGTCCGATTATGACAAAATACTTCATGGCCCACTTGATTCCCTGATGCCAGTAGGAAATCGTAGTCATTACTCATTATGCGATTATATCCATCGGCTGTAAGCGTCATGCTTTCCTTTGATATATACTCTCCAAATTTTCTTTTACACTCCAGTTTTATTAAATTTTTGCTTCTGTTACATGCTCGGATTCTATACTTTTTGCGGGTTTTTATACCGGATTTTTTTTCATCCTCTGACGAATTATATATATCATCAAAATACAAGCTGCTTATCAAGTATCCCTGTTCATTTACCATGTTTTCGTCAGGTCTAAGTACCGTTTTCAACCGTGCTCGTAAGTCTAAATACACTCTCTCGTTTATATAATACTTCAACTCATGCCGAAGCATATGACCTTCATATCGCATAGCTTCTCCTCACCTATTTACCTACTTCAAACTCTAAAAGTCCATTAACATTGAGTGCCTTAGTTTCCGTCAGCATTGTTTCATACCGTTCCATACTAAGCTGCTCATTGCCTTCACTATCCACAGCCGTTACATACAAGTAATAGATACCGTCCATTAGACCTTCTTTGTACTCCAGAAACGTGTCTGAAATATTGTTTTCTTCATACACCATTTCTTCCATGTTATAATCAGAGTATATCTTAACATTATACTGTATAGTGCGTCCCTGATAAGAGTACGATGCATCCCATGTGAAATATATACTGCCATCGGATCGCTCCTCCGGATCCATTACATACATAGGCATCGGATATTGTAATGACTCTTTATGTATTTGTACGTTTTCTTCTATTCCATCGTATAAGTTATCGAGATAGATATTTAATTCATCCGGAGTCATATCTAAAAGTCCCAGATCCGGTTCATAAATTACAGTTTTTTCAAGAGACGGTTTAAAGACGCTTACTAGCTCTTCAACATTTTCTCTGGTTATTACAGTATCAATCAATTCGTCAATCTTGGCTGTCAGTTTATCGACACTTCCATTTAATCTGAAAAATCTTCTATGAATTACAGATTGATTTAATTTCTGTATACCTCTTAGAGATGTCGGCAGCTTCATAAGTGAGCTTTCATAATCTCCAAATCTTAATGAACCATCAAAATCCCATGCCATAAAGTACCATGTATTAGAATTGTCAGGATTATAAATAATGAAATTATGATTTATTATATCCGTATTTCCAAAAATTATATTGAATGCCAACCATGTCAAATAATTCTCTTCATTAAAATACTTATCAAATACTTTTTGAAAGTCCTGTTCATAATCATTAACAGCGTCTATCATTTCTAATAGTTTAGTGTGATTATTACCTTCTCTTATTGTGAGCACTGTTTCAAAGTCTTCCAGGCTATATTCAGGATCATCTACATTTTTTAAAACTTCTGATTGCTGGAAGCTAAAATCTCTTGCCTTGTACATATTTGCATTGCTGCTAAGCCCTCTTTTTTCTAAGTATGACTTATTAGGTTGCTCTATATGTGTATAAATTCCATAATATTTAAAACCGGCATCATCGCCTTCTGAAGTATCCCTAATCCATACACGCAGATAATTAGTCTGAAAACTTGTTATATCATCCATTTGAGTGAGCAATCTCGTCTCTAATACTGTCGCCATCTTAGTTATATCTTCAGAATGTTTGTTGATATTTAGCGTCGTCTGTCCGAAGAATGTGGCCGCTTCATCACTCATCTTGACCTTATAACTCTTATAGGTATCTCCCCTTGCAGAATTTCCTCTTACCCTTATTGTTGCATTTTTATTGTCTATCGCTGTTAGTGGATCTAGAGTTTCATCTTCATCAACTATTTGTATATTACAGTTAAGTACCGGATTATATGTATGATCTCTAGACTCATGTAAGTCAAAATCGTTAAAGTCATACATATCTCCTTCGTCCGATTTAGTTGGAAACACACTAATATACACATCATACAGACTGCCATCCGGTTCATCTGAATAAATACTTTTGTCTTCTTCAAGTGGAATATTGTTCATATCACTTGTTTCTAAAGTCCAATCGATAAGCGTATCACTATCTTGATTGGGGATTTCTTCTACTGCCACTGTGTTTCTGACATACAGAATCACAAAAGCTATCATTGCTATAATCACTGTGATGGCGAGAGCTCTTGTGCCTCGATTGTTTTTATCAAGCATGCTTTTATTCTCCTCTTACTTGCACATTAAAAATCCATTAATGGCTTTCATTCTTCTTCCCAATGCTACATATGATATTATCCAACTCACTACACCACCAACCAGTATCGGTATCGGATAATATGTTTGGTTAAAAATTACTGTATATATTGATAGCAGTGTAACTATCACTACAAATGTGATTGGTCCCGCGCAAGCACTCTTATAGTCTTCAAAATAATATAAAAATATAGTTGTAAAATTCATACAAAAGGTGCAATATAGTCCCATTCCAATTAATAAAAACATGTTTAGTGACTGCGCACTGATATTTAGATATGGAAACGAAACATTTATTACACAGATTAACACAAGTGTAATTACAAGTTGTACCTCATATAAAAAGAATAATTGATTTTGAATAACACTCACCATTTTTTTACGAGCCTTTTCTATGAGACTATAGTGTTCATTGTTTATTGCCGATATATATTCAACATAGGAACCATAAAACACTGTTTCAACTTTTACCATGAATATGACTAGCGACGGCAAATTAATTACAACTGCAAGGAAAACTGCGAGGTCATACAGCGGCGCTGTTCTAAAAACACCTGATACAACTGACATATCTGAAAAGAACCAATATATAATTGAAGAAATATAGAATCCAATCATATACGATAGACCACTCACTACTAACAGTGGATATTTCTTGAAGTATTTTAAAAACTCAAAATACTTATCTGAAGGTCGACCAAAAGCTTTCAAGCAGCAGTTTATTAAGAAGAATACTATTACGAAAAATCCAACTGCCAAAGCCGTATAAGATGCTATAATAATATGAAAACCGGCAACATTCATCAAAATAAAGAAAGTCATTATTGCAAATATCATCCCTATTAAAAAAGAATATGTTATATTTTTATATTCTTTTAGTGCCGACAAAAATGTCATAAGTATGTATCCGCTTATTGTTAATACTCCTAACATATAAAAGAGGATTATAAACTCTATTTCAATACCATCAACAAAGTACATTAGTATGCAATAAACCGATAAGAAAACGCCTTCTACCAAACTGCTCATAGCTATGGAACCAAATACTGCTGCACTAATATCAGAATCTCTCTTTTGAAATATACAATCTGAAATATATCTGGATAAAACATTATTAAACGATGCTGAAACCAGTATTACCGAAAGAAACACATACGTAGTAGACGAAACAAAGAAAGTACTTTCTGTCTCAGCTATACTACTGTTATCCATAACTAGTCTAATGCTTAAAAGTATTATGGCAAAGAATACAGATGCTCCAAGCGTTGAGAATGCAGCATAAATTGAGCCCACAATACTTGATGTCATAGTCTCTCTATCAAATAGCTTCTTTAACTCAAAACCTATTCCTGCCATGCAATGCCTCCCACCTTTCGATAAAGTTCTCTATAAGCATCAATAAAAATATCTTGTCTATAGTACTCAATCACACGCTTTCTTCCAACTTTTCCCATTCTCTTTCTTTTTCCAGGATTGTTCATTAATAACAATATTGCATTCGCAATTGCTGCATTGTCCATGACAGGAACTATTACACCTGCCTCACCAAGATCATCATCTTGATTACCCATCAATAGTGACTTACAATCTCCTACATTAGTACAAATAAATGGAATCTCGGCTGCCATTCCCTCTAGTATTGCTAATGGCTGCCCTTCACTTATACTTGTAATCAGCAGTACATCCACCTCTGCTAAATACTCCTTAATTGCAACTTGACCTAAAAACTCAACGCCTTCTATTCCTAGCTGTTTTATAAGCTCTATACACTCTTCATAGTACTCTTTGTTTTCTTCAGTATTTCCCATCAGATAGAGCTTCGCATTATTTGTTTTTTCTCTGACAATATCAAAAGCAAGTATCATTGTCTTTACATCTTTGATTGGTACGACCCGAAGAATTGCCGCCACGTTAAATGTTTCCGTATCCAGCTTATTGTGATTCTTAAACCCCGATAGTCCTACGGTATCTATCCCGTTTGGTATAATTTTAATCTTCTCACTGTTGCACCCAAGTTCCACCTGTAATGTTTTGTTGACTTCAAATAAACTAGTGACTACATTGGCTTGCTTATATGCAATGAGTGATAACTTCTTGAAAAAATCCGTCCATATATCCTTAAACTCACCATCCACCCAGTCAGATCTGATGATATCCTCTTCTCTTTCCCTTGTATAGATGCCATGCTCAGACAGTATAAACGGACAATTAAATAAATGAGAAGCATTACTACCCATAAGACCTGCATAGCCTGTTGAAACCGAATGGTATACGTCTGCCTCCGGCAAATCTGATGATAGAATATACATAAAAGGTAGGTACATTCCCCTCATGTTCCATAAAAAATCGCTAAAAGGCTTCTTTGATTTTTCTTTATTATACTTTTCAAGGCATATAGTATAAAAGTACTCACCCATAAGTAAATCCATCATTAGTTCTCTATACTTTCCCAAAAAAGCCATTGAACTTGTAAAGTTATCAAGAAGCTCATCGCCAAGAATTAAATCTCGAAAAACATTAAATTCCTTATCGTTTAGCCTCACCTTTTGGTGCTTCTCTTTATAACGTATATCTGCCAAATATATAGTAATAATTTCCTTAATTGAGTCCGGAATCTTGTACTTATACTCATTCATTTCTTCTCTGGTTGTTGCAATAGCGAGAATGTAGAATTCGTGCTCTGTAAACTGCTCACATATCATTTGGACCCAGCTTGAAACACCTCCCGGAATATACGGATAGCTCCCTTCGCAAATTATACATATCTTCATCGGTTATCCTCCAAATATATTTCTGCTTTTGTATCAATTAACCGTATCATATAGTATCCATTCCCTATTGCCTCATATGCTGCACCTTTTGCAGAAACAATTTTCTTATTCGTTTTGTAATAAAATGGTTGATTCGAGATAAAACTATCTGCGTCAATATATAATACATTGTCATTAATAGTCCAGCTATATTCTATACTTGTGTAGCTGTTAATTTCATTTCGTGTATCATATAATGTGCTGCCGGTCAGATATGTCGCTTCTGCAAGTATATATTCTTCAAATACACTAATATCTTTTTTACGCTCGTCCCAAGTTGGAGTGCTTTGGTCTTCACTCATCAACATACTCATGTCAAAAGTATGTGCAATATATCCGTAAGCCGCCAAAACAGACGCTATTTCAAATGTATTTTCATCAATAATATGATTTCCATAGGTTGCTCCCGGCATAGTGTGTTCATATTTACCATCCGAATAAAATCTCAGTTCAGGATTGTCACTATCCAGTCGCCCTCTTATCGCAACTATATCCGTCTTAATTATAGCTTTATTTTCTTCTGAATATTCCTCACCCATAATAACTAATGAGCTTACATCATACCTAGGAAAAATTTCCTTGTAATCTGATATCAATTCTTCATTATTAAAAATTTCGTCCTTCTCCAAGCAATATGATGCATAAGCAAGCTCACCACCATACTGCATAGCTTCTTTAGTAAGTGTAGCCATAAGGCTTGTATTTATTTCAGCAAAAAACTCATCAGATGAAGCTTGAGAAATCAAACTAATAGTTAGTGGTGTCTCCGTTCTAAGTGAAAACCCGGTAAAGGTTGGCCATATAACTTCACGAATAAATGACTCTGAATTTCTCCCATACATATCAATACAAGTCACATCATCTAAAACCGAAAAAACCGGCAAATTATCCAGATATACCATTTTTACACCCACTACCGGATATACAAAGTCATCCAACATATTGCATATAATACCGGTTAATACACCGCTGCATTTAATATCTCGCAATAATGTGCCATTAATAATTCCTATATTTCCATCATCAAATTCATATGTATAAACTATTGGAACTCCTGATTCCTCCTCTATATATACATTAGCTTCCTCTCTAATCGAAATATGTGTTGACATGTTGTAGGTACTATATGTCATATCATCAAATTGGAGAGGGAAAATCTCACCTGTAAAATAGAAATTTTGCGCACTAAATCTTGAATTTTTTTCCGTTATTCCGTAAAAGGGCTGCATGTATGCATCTGTACTTCCTTCAGATAATCCGGCAGCCAGAACTACTCGTCCGCCATTACTTATGAAATCACCAATAACCTGCAGGTCACCGTAGTCTCTGATTATTTCATCGCAAAATATAATTATTGTGTTTTCATTCAACTCTGCCGCGTCGATACTGTCTTTTATCATATATGGTATTTTCAAGTCGTCAAAAAGTGTTTTTACATTTTTTAATATATCTTTGTATATTTCCTTAGTATCACTTCCCACAACATAGAACTTATATTCTCCGACATCTCTATTCACACTGCCTTCTGATAGTGCCTCATTACTTTCTCTATTCTCTTCAACTTCTATATCCTTGACCTTCTGCTCGTTTCTATTATAAACAGCAAAAATGATGCTTATAATGGCAAATGGTGCTAATACCATCAAGAGTTTCTTAGTAGATAACATCTTTACACCTCCAAACCAACCAAACGGTTTATCGTAGCTTTTCCTGTTTTGGATATTGTAAGATTTCTAGAATATTCTATTCGTTTAAGATATGTTTTGAATACTTTTTCATTACGATCCGAATAAGTCTGACCAAGAATTTTTAGAAATAGAGCTTCATCAGTTAAAAGACTCCTGTATGCCTTAAGCATGACATCTACCTTTTCATAATTATTATAGTCAACAAGATAGTTTGTGTAATTTACTATTTCATCGTTATCCCAAATATCTCTTTTCTGCGATTCCATATTTTCAATATAGCGCTTTTTATATATAAGCATCTCTTTATCAGATAAGAGATTACTTTCAATAAGGTTTGATAACGACTTCATAGCTATATGATAAGCTTCAACATTCTGTTTTTCTAAATAAATACTCCATCTATAGCTATACTCCTTTTGGAGTCGTGAATAAACTTCCATTTTTGCGGCTGCCACATAGTGTACACATTCTGTGTCACTATCGTTCTTCACCCTTAGCAGTAGTTTATAATTATTTCCCAAATCTTCTCTTAACTGGTTAAGGATTAGTGCTCTCTTTTCACTATCTTTACTTGCTGCAAGTGCATCTCCTATCGGAACTACATCAAGTTCTACAGATTGTAACGGCTCTGTAACAGCGTATGTTCTATCATGTCTATTTACCAGCACTTCTCTATCAAATCCATATTCTCCTCTTCTTTTACATGACGCTAGCGGAATCAAGTAAAGAAAATATCCTAATATCGGAATGGTTATAATCATTAGTATTACTCCCAAGCTTTCTTGTTTTTTCCATCTTATATAGCCATAATAGATAGCCGATACCAAGTTTAAAATCAAGAACCATTTTATTACATTTATCATCAAATAACCTCCGGCTTAATATTGATATTTTTCTGCTTTAACGCCTATATCAAGCAATCTTGCAATCACGTAATCAACCTCTACCTCAGTTGTATTGTTAAGCAGAATTCCTATTTTATTGTTTTTTAGGACACCACAATAATCCGTTTCTCTAAGTCCCTCCTTTCTCACCCGATCCATGTCAGGTATGCTGATGTCAACAGCTTCAATTATCTTATAATTCGCTAAATTTCTTTGCTCTCTTTGTTTGGCAAGGGCAAGTTTATCACTAAACGCTTTCTTTTTAAGAATTTTCGTACCTGTTAAATATTTAGTATTCCTACAAGCTTCCTCATATTTTATTGCCATAGCAATACTATCTGATATGATGGTTCCAAGTGTTCTTATTGTATTTAAGTTGTATAAATTATTACGTTTAGTGCTAAATACTTTAAGCATTATTACTGCAATAGTCTTATTTTCTAAAACAATCGGTAAAACTGCTGCCGGTTCATTTTTCCACACACTTCCAATATATATTTCACCTTTACGAAGCGTATTTAACATATTACTATTATTCGACAAGTCCCATGTTTTCCCTACACTGAAGTACGAGTCTCCAAGCGAGTTCATTAACCTTAGTCTTGGAGTATCATCTTTCATATAATATATAGCCAGATTATATGTGTCTAAAAACTCAGAAAAGACATGTAACACTTCTGCATAGACCTCATCCACTGACAATTTGTTCAATCGTTTCGTTATTGTTTGAAGTCTCGGTAATCCGGTTTCTGATTCCAGTAAACGTTTTTCATACTCTTTTTTTATCCTTACATTCTGTCTATTTATATCCTCGACTTCCCTATATTCTTTTGTAAGTTGCGATAAACTATTACTCTGCTCTTCTATCTTTTTCTTTAGCAACTCACAGGAATAGCTAATGCTCATTCCTAAAAAAATGAATTGCATAATAATCAATATGCTTTCTGAATAAGAATAAAAGTTTGTCATTTGTAAAATACTTGTACGATTAACCAACAAATAGCTTGCACTTGACAAAACAATTGCGATAATGCTTTGTCTAACCCCCATATTAATAGCAGCAAGTATTACGTATATCAACAACCAATTTATACTCGAGAATAATCCATGGTCATATGTAAAAGTATATATAAAGAAAAACACAAGAAATAACAATGTATTCTCTACCAATTCACGCACGTTTTTAGGCATATTCCATTTTCTTTTTACTTTTACCTCTTTCTTTTTATCAAATATTATTCTACCCTTACTAACATCAGTTAATATGTCTGCTCGATCCACCCATTCAAGTTCATTTACTATCTTATCGCAATTTATATACGGGCAAGGAATAGCAGCGTCAACACTTACATCGCATGATTTATTCAACTTGTGTGCAATATTCTCATAAAGTGTTTTGCTCTCAACTATTTGAAGGCTTGCCACGTTATAACATCCACACTTTTGCGATTCGATAACTCGGAACAAGGCATCTATCGCATCATCAACATGCAGTAACTGCATATGTTTGTTTTCGATCAGAACCTCCGAATTGCTCATTTCAATATCTCTATATGCTCTATTTACAATGCCATATTTGTTATTACTGCAATTATCGCTATACATATCCGAAAGGCGTAAAATTGACCTTGGATAATCCACCTCATTCTCATAAAGTACAAAGCTGTTCTCTAATGATGCAAAAAAAATACCTTTGTTGCATTTAGGACTTATTTCAACATCCTCATACGCAACATCGGCTTTTACATCATATACCTCTGTGGATGAAAGCAACACGAATTCTTTGAGTTGCTTCAAACTTTTCGTTTCTCTCAAAACCTGTAAAAGAAGATTATAATATTTTCCAAGTTCTAAATACATGCCATCCTCAGCAAAATGATTACCTGCAAAAACAATAACCTCCGGCGAAATGGACTGAAGCAATTTTGTGACAGTAGTTGCATTGTCAGTCATTTCATAATACTTATATTTGCCCTTGTATCCATCTACTTCCAGATTAGAAAACAAATAAAGTTCATACTCTTCCTTAACCATTCTTTCGATAAATGATGATGCAAGATCATCTGACGCCCCGATATATAGTATTTTCACCACTGTAATTATCCCTTCATATTGTTTTAATTGTATCCATTTTAGTCATTTAAGTGTTTTTAGGTTGTTTAATGCGCTTAATCACTTTATATTAACAAATAATCCCTTGGTTTTCAGCATTTTTTCAGCGTAGATTGTGCCGTTTGTGCTTTTTTCATGTGATTTGTGTTTTACACCCTGTGCGCCCTGCTGTATTTATAATGCGTAAAAAAATAAGAGAACGCATAAATACGCTCTCTCTTATAGTTCAAATAACTTATTCTTTTAGTTTTACTTAACGCATAACAAATTGCAATTTAAAGACCGAATATCATTGCTATACTTCTAGTGTTCTCCCCACTAGTGCACTACAAAACTCGTCATAGTTCTTGTAGTCCTTATCTATCTCCAGAAGTGAATCCCTCTCCTTTTTTGTAAAGCGCTTAATTACATTTTGTAAATACCTAGCATCCTCGTCATTAGCAACCCACTTATCTTTTAACAATTTCTCGCGGAACTCTTTCTTAGACAATTGATCAATCAATCCTGCATACTCTTTTGGATCGCCATCTATTGGATTGAATAAGTGGCACGATATATAGGATGCCATTTGTGTATAGACTTCGTCCTTTATCCTGTTCGCATCTATAAATTCCTGCAAATCACATCCTAGCGCTAGTGATAAGCGATATGCTTTCTCCAGTGATAATTCATCTGTCGTTCTGTCTCCCTGCTCCAGCTTTTGTACACATTTCAACGAAACACCTCCAAGTATTGCTATGTCCGATTGTGATACAATGGTTTCACCATGTTTCTTTTCTCTGATTTCATTAATATTCTTTATCATTTCCACATTTCCCTTTCATATGAACTAATATATTTATACTAAAATATCATCTAAATATACTCTCTGTCTATTTTATAGACTAAAAAACGTAGATTTTATAACAAATAGTGAAAATCTGCTACTACGCTAACTCTATCCCTTATAATCTCCGGTATAATTGAAATTATATTTTTCATAATTGGAAAGGGGCTATCGGGAAATAACCGATTTTGACCTCAAAAATTGAAAATTAGCAAAACCCTGAATAAATCGTGTTTTATCACATGTCGATTTAGTTCAGGGTTTTGTTTTTATGACTTTTT
>JBKEBP010000092.1:0-3239 GCA_047973235.1 Suipraeoptans sp.
AAATTCTGTAGAAGAGACTATTCATATGTTATCATATAAATAACTTTCTTTTGATGTAATGGATAAACTAAAAATTTTATGATAATGGGATGATAGTTCCTATATAAGGGAGCAAACGACAGGAGAAAAATGGGTGATAATTGGCATGTACATACTAGAATGGAAAATCTAAAAGAAAAAGAGATACATCATTTGATGATAGGACATGAAAATCTGATGATGAAGTAAGAAAAAAAATAGAATATGAGAAACTCTTGGAGGAAAAGAGTAGTATTATTGAAGCATTGGAAATGGGAACCTGGCGAACTGAGATGCTTGACAATGAAGAACCAAGGATGTTTGTTGATGAAAAAATGAAATCATTAATTGGACTTAACGATGAAATGTTAACGCAAGTGGAACTGTATCATGCATAAAGAGGTGTATTGAGCCGTATGGACGAGTGTATCGTATGGGGTGGCGATGAATTTGTTGCTGTTATTATGGCGTCAGAAGAAAAATTAAAGCAGATCGAATAAGATTTGGAACAGGAATTACTTAGTTGTAAAGGTGATTTTGTAGATCACGTATCTGTTTCTTTTGCGTCTGTTAGTACATCAAAATACCCAAAGCTGAATCTTACGGAAATTGAAAAATTAGCAGATCAACTGATGTATGAGAAAAAACATGCATATTATAGAGAAAAGGGGATTGATAGACGAGGTCAGAATAAATCTTTTAAATCTTTACGGTCATTATATACGAGGAAAAATACGAATGGCAGAAACACCTGCCCCAGTTCTACCACATTCCTTCTCTACAGCCTCTCTTGTGGTACAGGTTATGTATCAGAAGTTTTGTATAGGGATCCCATTTAATCGCCAGGAAAGAGATTGGTTTCGTATGGGCCTGATTCTCACAAGAGAAGATATGGCTTATTGAACCATTCGTTGTAGCAAAGAGTGGCTACTTCCTATTTACAATAAGATCCATAATCAACTTCTGACGAGTGAACTTTTGCATATGGACGAAACAAGAATTCAGTGCACTAAAGAAGTTGGTAGAAAAGCCAGCAGTAACTCTTTTATGTGGGTCATGAGAAGTGGAGCAATGGAAGCCGTTCAGGTAGCTTATTTCCACTATTCCACCTCTCGTAGTACCGAGATAGCCAAAAGTTTACTAGGTGACTATAAGGGATATCTTATTATCGATGTATATGCTGGGTATAATAAGGCAGGAGATTTTACAAGATGCTTATGTTGGGCTCATTGCCGCCTAGAAACCAGTCATAAAAAATGTCTCAAAAAATGATGCCTTTAGCTTAACATAAAAATGCTGAATTGCATAGGACGTCGTTTTTTGAAGCACTTACCAATAGTTACATCAATTTTATTATATAGTTGTAAAAAAGGAGAATTCTAAAATGCCAGAAATTATTAATGTTTACAAAGAATATCTACCACAATTACGTTTTGTAGGAAAGTGCTATACCAATGCTGATAGATGCAGTGAGGGGGGATATGGGCATCAATGGGGAGAATGGTTTCAAAAAGGTTGGTTTCAAGCTTATTGTTTTGAAAAAAACCAATAGCATTTGGTGAGAAGAAGGGGATTTATGATAGAAATAGAACGATAAATGTTGAGAAATTGGACAGAAAAAGACGCAGAAAGCTTATTTACATATGCAAAAGATCCTGATATCGGTCCGATTGCAGGGTGGCCGCCGCATAAGTCAAAAGAGGAAAGCCATGGCATAGTACGAAATGTATTAAATCGCGCAGAATGTTATGCAATATGCGAATATCCGTTTTGACTACATCGGAAAATACGTAAAAATCCTTGATTTTAGACACTTGGAGAGATATTTCATGTTTTCACAGTGAGACCGAACCCTGGTTGTTTTTTTGTTTGTAGAAATATTTCAATTGAGATTTTGATGTAGGGTTGAGTTGACAGGATGAAAACAGGAGTGGTTTAGTTGATAATATTGATGTGAAAGTTATCTAATAAAAAAAAGCTAACCAATAAAGTAAGGGTTAGCTTTTTGTCGAATCATGTTTGTTTTAACTTTTATTGTCCATACACATCATAGGGGATTAACGAGATTATTTCCAGCTTCCAAGTAATTCTACACAACAGCTTCCTGTTACCTTGTTTCCATCATAAATTCCTGTTACTCGGCTCTCGGCTTCATACTTGTTCAGTGTTTTTACCTCAGATACAATTTCCTGATGAGCAGGATCACATAATACTTCCAGTTTCGCATTGAAATCTGGAATGCTTAGAATCCAGTGAGTTGGATAGTTTTGATTAGTTATATCACTATGCCAACATTGGTCAGCGTTTTCTACTACAGATGGAACATGGCTTACTGTCTGATGTCCATCTTCATGAAGTATCGTAACAAAAGTGAAATGCTGTCCATTTTCCGGAAGAATTTCCCACAAACTAATTGATTTTCCGTTATCAAGTTTTATTCCCATCCACATCCATTTTGGATCCCAATTTTTTAGATTCTTAGCTTCTTTTATATCTGGAGAATTCCATTGACGATCAAACCAACAATCTCCATTTTTGAACTTGTACTCTGTACCTTGAATTGTAAAAGAACCCTCCATTCTCATTTCAGGACAAGAATACTGATAATTTTGCTTATTCTGTAGTAAAGGGAAAAATCCTGTACCGCCATTGTAAATTACATTTCCAACTGGATCAACTTTAACTGCTAAAGCACAATCATCAAGTTCTGCTTTAAGCACGATAGCTTCTTCAAAGGAGCCTTGCATCATTGCGAATCCTGTCTTCATGTTAAGTTTTTTATCTTTGATTTTTGATGTAGAAAGGGTTTTTGCAACTGAATCTTTTGATTTGTAGAAACCTGTGTTTTTTTCAAGAATAGATACAACTGTATTTATAAAACCAGCAGATTTAATAGTGCCTGTCATTAAATGAAATAGAAATGCCAACTCATGATCTTCAACATTTACCCTTCCAATAAAAAACCAGGAATTAACAATGTGTTTCTGAGGAAAGAAACATTCTGCGGGGTCAAATGTCATTGGTACACTTTGATATTTATTATTCATTGTTTCTATTGTTTTTCTTGTTTCCATAGCTTTATTCTCCTTTTTAGCTTTCAGTGTCTTATTGAATTGGGTATTTATTATTTTGAAATTACAAAACCCTTGTGTTCTTTGCCATTGAGATTATTGTATCAATTATTTTTTTGTGATACAATAGTCTTAAATATAACGATACAC
>JBKEBP010000164.1:0-30446 GCA_047973235.1 Suipraeoptans sp.
ATAAAGCGTGGTCTCTACAAACATAGCAGAGGTCTTGTTAATGCTGATGTAAATGGTGCACTTAATATCTTAAGTAAAAGTAACGTTGTGTCCTTAGAAGGGCTATACGCTAGAGGCGAAGTGGATACGCCTATAAGAATAAGGGTTGCTTAGCAATCAAACTTCTTAAATGGGTCGATTAGACCCTAGAAGCCCCAACTTCAAGTGAATAAGTCTTATGACTTAGTAGCTAAGTGGTGGGTAGTTCACAAAGTAACTTTCTCCTGTCATCTATCGAATATCTGGCAAATATACCTTCTCTTCTAATAATTGGTGCAGTATGTATATATTCAATGTCAAATCCCGAACTCTTAACACTTCTCTCTAGTTTATGTACATTTTCGGCAATGTCCCGACTTTGCTCATGGTAAAGCATTGTGACCAAATAATATGCAGGCCTCTCTCCTATCTCGCCAAAATCTCCCGATTCGTCTATAAATATGCTAAGTTCCTTCAATATTCCACCTCGTAATATAAAAATGGCGGGAAATTCTTCCCGCCTACGGTGGTCCAAAGAGCTCTCGCCCAGACCAAATTTGCAACCCGACCATTTATATACCACATATCGGTCAGTGGTAAACTTCTTTATACTTAGATTTTATCAAGTGCAATATCGAAAGTCAATAAGAATTTCGATATAAAATAATACGTTACGTAATATAAATATTACTATAAAGTTGGTTGATATTTACAGGTACATTGCATTTCTTTTACTCTACTCTATTTTTTGACATACAAAACCGCAACCCCTTGTAAACAAAGGATTGCGGTGAAATTAGTTCTTTATTAATGAAGTTTGAATTGCTAGGATAATGAAGTTCGATTCACTAGGCTCGAAAATACCTCGCCAAGTTCCTTCGAACAACCTTCTCACTATAACTCAAGCTTCGCTTTCGTTAAGTGTTCTAGGTTTACTTTTCTACTGTAGCAACTCTTCCTGAACCTACTGTACGTCCACCTTCACGGATAGCAAAACGTAAACCTTGCTCCATAGCGATTGGGTGAATTAGTTCTACAGTCATTTCTACGTTATCACCAGGCATGCACATTTCTACGCCTTCTGGAAGATCACAAACGCCTGTTACGTCAGTTGTTCTGAAATAAAATTGTGGTCTATAGTTATTGAAGAAAGGAGTATGACGTCCACCTTCATCTTTAGTTAGTACATAAACCTGAGCTGTAAACTTAGTATGGCAAGTTACGCTGCCTGGTTTAACAAGAACCTGTCCTCTTTCGATAGCATCTCTATCAACACCTCTAAGAAGTGCACCAATGTTATCTCCAGCTTGTGCTTCATCAAGAAGTTTACGGAACATCTCAACACCTGTAACAAC
Source organism: Suipraeoptans sp. (assembly GCA_047973235.1). GTDB lineage: Bacteria > Bacillota > Clostridia > Lachnospirales > Lachnospiraceae > Aequitasia. The sequence continues at coordinate 1,374 of JBKEBP010000164.1, forward strand.
AGATTTTTGAGATTCTTCTTTGATACCAGCGATTTCAATTTCATCATTTACGTGAAGTGTTCCACGCTCTACTCTACCTGTAGCAACTGTTCCACGTCCTGTGATTGAGAATACGTCCTCTACAGGCATAAGGAAAGGTTTGTCAGTTTCACGAACCGGATCCGGAATGTAGCTATCTACTGCATCCATAAGTTCCATGATTTTGTCTCCCCAAGCTGAAGAAGGATCTTCAAGTGCTTTAAGAGCAGAACCCTGAATAATCGGTGTATCATCACCTGGGAATTCATATTCGTCAAGAAGTTCTCTAATTTCCATTTCTACTAATTCAAGTAATTCTTCATCATCTACCATATCACATTTGTTCATGAATACTACGATATATGGAACACCTACCTGACGTGAAAGCAAGATATGCTCTCTTGTCTGTGCCATAACACCATCAGTTGCTGCAACAACAAGGATAGCTCCATCCATCTGAGCTGCTCCTGTAATCATGTTCTTTACATAATCGGCATGTCCCGGGCAGTCAACGTGAGCGTAGTGACGTTTATCTGTCTCATACTCAACATGTGCTGTAGAGATAGTGATACCTCTTTCTCTTTCTTCCGGAGCTTTATCAATGTTCTCAAAATCAACTGCTGCATTACCTGCTACTCTTGCTGCAAGAGTCTTTGTGATAGCAGCTGTTAAAGTTGTTTTACCATGGTCAACGTGACCGATAGTACCAATATTACAATGTGGTTTTGTTCTTTCAAATTTAGCCTTTGCCATTTTGAATTTCCTCCTTAAATTATACGCCTCTTGATGGGCCTATTTATTATTTCGTTACTAGGCTATCTTTGATTATATTAAATAATCAATAGTTTTTCAAGCCCCTTTTATAGATTTGTCTAGTCTTCCTTTGTTGATAAAACCTTCTCTTGAACTGACTTTGGAACTTGCTCATAACTCTCAAAGAACATTGAGTAGTTTCCACGTCCCTGTGTTCTAGAACGAAGATCTGTAGCATAGCCAAACATTTCTGACAATGGAACGAATGCTCTAACGATTTTACCACCGCCAAGGTCATCCATACCCTCTACACGTCCACGACGTGAGTTGATATCTCCAATAACGTCACCCATGTATTCTTCAGGCATTGTTACTTCTACCTTCATGATAGGCTCCAATAAAGTCGGAGATGATTTCTTCATGGCATCTTTAAATGCCATAGATCCTGCAATATGGAATGCCATCTCAGATGAATCGACTTCATGATAAGAACCATCATATACTGTCGCATGAACACCAACAACCGAGAATCCTCCAAGTATACCTGATGCCATTGCTTCTTCGATACCTTCTCCTACAGCCGGAATATATTCTCTAGGAATAGATCCTCCAACTACAGTTGATTCGAATTTATATGTTTCATCACCATTAACATCCATTGGTTCAAATTTAACTTTACAATGTCCATATTGACCACGTCCACCTGATTGTTTAGCATATTTGCTATCAACATCAACAGATTTTGTAAATGCTTCTTTGTATGCAACCTGAGGTGCACCAACGTTTGCTTCTACTTTGTATTCTCGTAGAAGTCTGTCTACGATGATTTCCAGATGCAACTCACCCATTCCGGCGATAATAGTCTGACCTGTTTCTTTATCAGTATGTGCACGGAATGTCGGATCTTCTTCTGCAAGTTTTGCGAGTGATTCTCCAAGTTTTCCTTGAGAAGCTTTTGTCTTAGGCTCGATAGCGAGCTCGATAACAGGCTCAGGGAATTCCATTGACTCTAAAATGACAGGATGTTTCTCGTCGCAGATAGTGTCTCCTGTTCCTGTAAGCTTGAATCCGATTGCAGCTGCAATATCTCCGGAATAAACCTTACTCAATTCTTCTCTATGGTTAGCATGCATCAATAAGATACGTCCAACTCTCTCTTTCTTGCCCTTTGTAGCATTAAGCACATATGAACCTGAGTTCAATGTTCCTGAATACACACGGAAGAATGCAAGTTTTCCAACAAATGGATCAGCCATGATCTTAAATGCTAAAGCTGAAAATGGTTCATCATCAGAAGAATGTCTGATAACTGTATTTCCATCTTCATCTGTTCCTTCAATCGGTGGAATGTCGATTGGTGATGGCATATATTCAACAATAGCATCTAGAAGTTTTTGAACACCCTTATTCTTGTAAGCAGAACCACAGCATACCGGAATAGCTTTATTTTCACATGTAGCTTTTCTAAGTACCCTCTTAAGGTCTTCTACTGAAGGTTCATTTCCTTCTAAGTATTCCATCATTAAATCATCATCAAGATCACAAATCTTTTCCACTAATTCTGAATGATATAATTCCGCTTCATCTTTCAAATCATCCGGAACATCAATTATTTCAATATCTTCGCCCTTATCGTCTTTATAGTAATATGCTTTCATTTCCATTAAGTCAATAAGGCCTTGATAATCATCTTCTTTTCCGATTGGGATTTGAAGCATGATTGTGTTTTTTCCTAATCTATCATGTATCTGTTGTGTAGACCCATAATAGTCAGCACCCATCTTGTCCATTTTATTAATAAATGCCATTCTAGGTACATTATATGTATCAGCCTGACGCCATACGTTTTCAGATTGTGGCTCAACACCACCCTTTGCATCGAAAACACCTACAGCTCCGTCAAGCACACGTAGTGAACGCTCAACTTCTACTGTAAAGTCAACGTGTCCTGGTGTATCAATAATATTGATACGATTTTCAAGCGCACCTTCTTTTTTCTTGTGCTGCTCTTCTAAAGTCCAGTGACATGTCGTGGCGGCCAAAGTGATTGTAATTCCTCTTTCTTGTTCCTGCTCCATCCAGTCCATGGTAGCAGTACCTTCATGAGTATCTCCAATCTTGTAATTAACACCAGTATAATATAGTATACGCTCTGTTAATGTAGTTTTACCTGCATCGATATGAGCCATAATTCCAATATTTCTGGTTCTATCTAATGGATATTCTCTTCCAGCCAAGGTTCTTTCCTCCTGAATTATTAAAATCTATAATGAGCAAAAGCTTTATTAGCTTCAGCCATTTTGTGCATATCTTCTTTCTTCTTCACAGATGCGCCTGTATTTGCAGCTGCATCCATAAGTTCGTTTGCTAATCTTTCTTCCATTGTCTTTTCGCCTCTTTGACGAGAATACAATGTTAACCAACGAAGTGCTAAAGCTTGTCTTCTTTCAACTCTAACTTCGATAGGTACCTGATATGTAGCCCCACCAATACGTCTTGCCTTTACTTCAAGTACAGGCATGATATTGTTCATAGCTTCTTCGAATACTTCAATTGCCGGTTTATCTGACTTCTCAGCAATTCTCTCGAAAGCACTATAAACAATCTTCTGAGCGACACCTTTCTTACCATCCAACATTATGTTATTGATAAGCTTTGTCACTACTTTATTATTGTATAATGGATCTGCTAAAACGTCTCTCTTTTGAGTATGTCCTTTACGTGGCACGGTACTTCCCTCCTTAAACATTATTGTGTTAAAAACACTGATTAATTCATCGGTACTCACATGTGTCTTTCTTATGATAATGTGTAGTGCGTAGATCATACTTTTTATGATATAATCCGCAACTTACTTAATCATAGTTCTGTTTGTGATTACACTAAAAAATTTACTTAGCGTCTTTTGGTCTCTTTGCGCCGTACTTAGAGCGAGATTGCTTTCTATTAGCAACTCCTGCAGTATCTAGTGTACCTCTAACAACATGGTATCTTGTACCCGGAAGATCTTTTACTCTTCCTCCACGAATAAGAACAACACTATGTTCCTGAAGGTTATGACCTTCGCCCGGGATATAGCTTGTTACTTCGATTCCGTTAGATAGACGTACTCTTGCTATTTTTCTAAGTGCAGAGTTAGGCTTCTTTGGTGTAGCTGTCTTAACGGCAGTACAAACGCCTCTCTTTTGAGGAGCAGATTCATCTGTTGCTCTTTTGTTAAGAGAGTTGTATCCTTTTTGAAGCGCTGGTGCTGTAGACTTCTTTACAGATGTCTTACGACCTTTTTTAACTAACTGATTAAATGTTGGCATTCTTTTTCACCTCCTATGATTATAATAAGTTGCTGATTCATAGTATTCTATGAATAAATAATGGGTGCACACAAAAAATATGTACAAATGTGCACACTAGATTAGTATATGCCCTGTACTTCCAAAAGTCAACACTTTTATAGCCCTAGTTTGTCAGATATTGCTCTCATTTCTTCCAATGCTACATCTATCAGATCATCTAAGCTAAGTCCGGTGAATTCAATGCATTCCATATAGTCTCTATTTGCTCCGGATGCGAATCTAAGTTCATTAAATCTCTTCATAACAGACTTATGCTTCACACTTGCAATCTTTTTATCCGGATATATCTGCGCAACGGCTTTTACAAAACCGCTCATTGGGTCTGCTGCCAATATAGCATATTGAAGCTTTGTTCTTGCTTTCATTCCATTCGCCGGGTTATGCGCCTTAATTGCATCAAACATCTCCTGATCTTCTATTCCTTCTTTTTTTAATATTTCTACAGATGTTGGCCCATGTACACTCAAATCATTTTGCCAGTCGCACTGCTCCTCATCCAAATCATGTAATAGCCCTACAATACCCCAGTACTCTACTCGCTCCGGTTCCAGTTTTTTAGCCAATCCTCTCATAATAGCTTCAACAGCATACGAATGGACTATATAATTTTCACCCTTCATATATTTCATTAAAATATCATGGGCTTGCTCTCTCGTCATCTCTAGTTCCTCCTATTTCGCCTCTAATGGTATTATTATATAAGAACAGGGCGAACATTGCAATTAATGTCCGCCCAATCGTTTAGTCTATACTTTTATCAAATATCTTATTATTCAGGAACAACAATTAAGTCCTTTGTAAAGTGATTCAAATTCTTATTTCCATCCTCTGTTATAAGAACTAAATCCTCTATACGAACGCCAATACCCTCATCTTGGATATAAATACCAGGCTCTACTGAAAATACTTGACCCGGCTTAATAATATCTGTATTGACAGAAGAAACATCACCAAATTCATGATCCTCAAGACCTATTGAATGGCCTGTTCTGTGGGTAAAGTATTTACCAAAGCCTTTTTCCTCGATGTAATTTCTTGCTGCTAAATCTACATCACACATTCTATTGCCCGGTTTAGCGGCTTCTATACCACGTCTGCATGCTTCGTTTACAATGTCATATATTTCTCTTTGCCTGTCTGAAACTTTACCGATAAACACTGTTCTAGTCATATCAGAAGCGTAGTTATCCTTAAATCCACCAATATCTAATACTACGCAGTCTCCTGTTTTTCCCTTACTATCATCCGTAACATGATGTGGATCTGCGGCACCTTTTTCATATGCTGTGATTGGATCAAACGAAACATCCTCACATCCCATTTCTTTATATATTTCACGAACTTTTGCGTTTAATTCACGCTCCGTCATTCCTTTAACTACATAAGGAATTATCTTTTCCATAACAATATCATTAATACGAGATGATTCAATCATAAGTGCTTGTTCTTTCTCGTCCTTAATCATACGAATATAGTCAACTATGGGTGAACCATTAACGAATTTGCTGCCTCCGCCTAATTCTTGAAGACGAATAAGGAACTTTGATGGCCATGTCTTATCTATGCCCATTACTTTGTCTTTGTCTACATACTTACTTAACATTTCAACACCATCATCAATATCATCATACCAGATGATATCCACTCCCATGTCGCCTTCTTGTGGAAATAGCTTGTTAATCATCATCTTGTGTTCCCCGTTCACATTCAGATAAAGTGCAAGTAGTCTTTCTCCAGGATGAATCCAATGTCCTGTTAAGTAGAAGATTGCAACGGGGTCAGATATAATCATCTGTGGCACCTTGTTTTCTTCCATTGATTTTAGTACTCTCTTTAGCTTGTTTTGATCCATTTTGTGTCCCAACCTTTCAATGAATTTTCGACTCTTTTTTTTAGCCTAGATAGATTATAGCCCCAAGATTTATCAAAGTCAATAAAACTTCTCAAACGCACGAAGAGAGTGCGCCAATAAGGCTCACTCTCTTCGTATTTATACGCATTATTTATCTTTTACTTAGACGTGTCTTCATGGGTCTGGCCACAGCTGCCTCCACAACTTGCACAGTCACACCCGCATGCCCCTATTCCGGCTTTTTTCTTCTTATACATATGCCTTATAATCAAAACTACTATCAACAGTAGGATAGCACCTACAACTACAGTAGATATAACACTACTTGTTGCCATAATATCCCTTCTTTCTTGAACTATAGATTCTAATTATGTATTAGTTCTTTTTTGCTGCTTTAACACTTGAAATATTAACATTCAATGTGTTGCTTTGATGGTATGGTCTAAACAACAGGTAAACAAACACTGCGATAATCACGACGGCAACCACTACACCTATACTAAATCCACCACCTGTAAATAAAGTACCTAATTGGTATACACATAGCGAAACTGCATATGCAAATATTGTTTGATATCCAATTGCAAACCAGAACCATTTTCTGTTATTCATTTCTCTTTTAATTGCACCCATCGCTGCGAAACAAGGAGCACAAAGGAGATTAAATACTAAGAATGAGTATGCAGCGACTGAAGTGAAGCTTGCCGCAAGTTGTGCCCACACTTCTTGTCCTTCTTCACCAACTTCTGCGAATCCATAAAGAATACCAAATGTACCAACAACATTTTCCTTAGCCACAAGTCCTGTAACTGCTGCAACCGCTGATCTCCAATCGCCCCAGCCAAGAGGTGCAAAAATAGGTGCTACTAGGCGTCCAATACTTGCAAGTAATCCATCACTTAGGTCTTCAACCATTCCAAATTTACCATCTACCATTCCAAAGCTTGATGTAAACCAAATAAATATTGTAGAAAGTAGAATTATTGTTCCGGCCTTTTTAATAAATGACCATCCTCTCTCCCACATGCTTCTCAATACATCAGAAACTCTTGGCATATGGTATGAAGGCAATTCCATAACAAATGGCGCCGGATCACCAGCAAACATCTTTGTCTTCTTTAATATTATACCGGAAATAACTATTGCTGCTATTCCTACGAAGTATGCACTAGGTGCTACCCATGAAGCTCCACCAAAAAGTGCTCCTGAAATTAGTGCAATTATCGGCAGCTTAGCTCCACAAGGAATAAATGTAGTAGTCATGATAGTCATTTTTCTATCTCTATCATTTTCTATTGTTCTGGATGCCATAATTCCCGGGATACCACACCCTGTTCCTATAAGCATTGGGATAAATGATTTTCCGGAAAGACCAAACTTACGGAAAATTCTATCCATAATAAATGCTATTCTAGCCATATATCCACATGACTCTAAAAATGCCAGGAAAATAAAGAGAACTAAAATCTGCGGAACGAATCCAAGTACAGCACCTACACCTGCTATAATACCATCAAGTATAAGACTGCTAAGCCAAGGTGCTACATTTATTGCATCAAGCATGTTTTCAACTACTACCGGTATTCCCGGAATATCTAATCCAAACAAACTCCATCCATCACCAAATACTCCATCATTAGCCCAGTCTGTCAAAAGTCCACCAACAGTTGTAACCGAAACATAATATACAATCCACATAACTACGGCAAATATTGGAAGCGCAAGCCATCTGTTAGTTACTATTCTATCTATTTTATCTGATGTTGTAAGCTTTTCTGTACTTCCTTTTTTAAGGCTTGTAGAAATAACCGATGTAATGTAGTTATATCTGTCGTTAGTAATGATACTTTCCGCATCGTCATCCTGCGACTTCTCAACTTTTGCGATAATCTCTTCTACATTTGGAGCATTTTTGATTTGCTCACCTATTTTGTCATCTCTTTCAAATAATTTGATGGCACAAAATCTCTTCTGCTCTTCGCTTACTGAAGTACCTAACTTATTTTCAATCTCAGTGATTGCCTCTTCAACCTCAGGTGAGAATTCAACCACCGTCTTTTTAGCTTTACTCTTTGCTGTATCAATTGCCACCTGAGCCGCTGCTTTAACGCCGGTTCCTTTAAGCGCTGATATTTCAACAACCTGACAACCTAATTTTTCACCTAAACTCTTTGTATTGATTTTATCTCCACTTTTTTCCACAACATCCATCATATTAACAGCCATAACGACCGGATACCCAAGTTCAATCAGCTGTGTTGTCAAATAGAGATTTCTTTCCAAATTGGTTCCATCCACTATATTCAATATAGCATCCGGCTTTTCATTTAATAAATAATTTCTTGCCACTACTTCTTCCAGTGTATATGGTGACAGTGAATAAATACCCGGTAAATCAGTGAACTTAACCTCTTTATTTCCTTTGTACTTTCCTTCTTTTTTCTCAACAGTAACTCCCGGCCAGTTTCCAACAAATTGGTTTGATCCGGTAAGACTGTTAAATAATGTAGTCTTCCCACTATTAGGGTTACCCGCAAGAGCAATTGTAATTCCCATTTTAAGTCTCCTCGCTTTTCCTTATCCTCTAATCTCTACTTCTCTAGCCTACTGTACTTCAATCATCGCTGCATCATCTTTACGTAGTGACAACTCATAGCCACGCACGGTTACCTCTACAGGATCACCAAATGGTGCAACTTTTCTTACATAGATGGATGTGCCTTTTGTAATTCCCATATCCATAATTCTTCGTTTAATGGCACCTTCACCGTGTAGTTTTACAACAGAAACTGTTTGGTCAGGCTTAATCTCCTTTAAAGTTTGCATCTCGTTCTCATCTCCTTATCTGTCCCATTTGTATATTATAGCTATTCAGAATATTATTCTGAGCAGTTATACACTAAACCATAATTTTATTAGCAATATTTTTACTTACAGCCACTCTTGACTCTTTAACCTGAACTATAATATTGCCTCCATTTGATGATACAATTCGAATTTCCTCGCCGGTCACAAATCCAAGTCCGCTTAGGAACTTCTTCACATCGTCTTTGCCGCCTATTCTTTGAATTACTCCCGAATCTCCATTTCCCAACATTGTTAAGGGCATCATACACACCACCTTCTTTTAAATTTGTACAACTATTTCTTTTTTCATCAAATGTATACTTTCAAGCATCTGAACCGTTCTGTATACTGTGGCAATACCAACCTTCTCATCAACTTTTTTGGCCGCATAATAAATTTCTTTACATGAAGAGTATTCATTTTCAATTATTAGTTTTAACAATGCTCTCCTTTGTGATGTTATTCTGTAGCCGTTGTCCCTGAGCTTATTGATTGCCTCTGCTAATCTTTCATCCTTGCTCATATTTGTCCTCTTTGTTTTCCGGTTATGATTATCATTTTCATTTAACATTTATATTATAGTTAGCCTAGGCTTACTTGTCAACGTTTTTGATAATTTTTTTCAATAAAAAAGTAGAAACCGCTCAAAAATGAGTTATTTCTACTTTTACATTTACAAATATGCCAAATTTCAATGATAAATTAAATATCTAGTCCTTCATGCAGTAAGATATCTCCATTCAAGTCGTCTTCATCAAACATAATGTCATCATCCATTTTATATTCGGATTCAAGCTCAACGTCACGATACTTACTCATACCAGTACCAGCCGGTATATGCTTACCTATTATAACATTTTCTTTGAGTCCGACTAAATGATCGACTTTTCCTTTGATTGCTGCTTCTGTTAGGACTTTCGTAGTTTCTTGGAAAGAAGCTGCTGATAGGAATGAATCTGTTGCTAGAGAAGCCTTTGTAATACCAAGCATTATCTGCTCACCCGTAGCAACTTCCATATCTTCTTTCTCAAGCTCCACATTCTTATCTTCAAATTCTAATATATCTACCATTGTACCTGGTAGGAATTCAGAATCCCCTGATTCTTCGATTTTGACTTTTTTAAGCATCTGACGAACAATAACCTCTATATGCTTATCGTTTATCTCAACACCTTGTAGTCTGTATACTCTTTGAACCTCTTGTATCATATAGTTCTGAACAGCTTTTAGTCCTTTAATCTTAAGAATGTCATGTGGGTTAACACTACCTTCAGTAAGCTCGTCGCCCGCTTCCAGCTCGTCGCCATCCTGAATTTTAATTCTGGAGCCATACGGAATTAAATATGCCTTTGACTCACCCGTTTCGTAATTTGTTACTATAACTTCACGCTTTTTCTTAGAATCGCTAATCTCTGCTTTACCCGCAAACTCAGTTATAATTGCAAGACCTTTAGGCTTTCTTGCCTCAAATAGCTCCTCAACACGAGGAAGACCCTGAGTAATATCATCACCGGCAACTCCACCTGTATGGAATGTACGCATAGTAAGCTGTGTACCCGGTTCTCCAATTGACTGGGCTGCAATAATACCTACTGCCTCTCCAACTTGTACCGGCTCACCTGTAGCCATGTTGGCACCATAACACTTAGCACATACACCTGAATGAGAACGGCATGTAAGAATAGTTCTTATCTTTACTTTAGTGAGTGATTTTCCTTTTTCATCCACTCCATTTGTCATTACAGCTTCTGCTCTTCTAGGTGTAATCATATGGTTAGCTTTTACAATAATGTTGCCGTCTTTGTCAACTATATCTTCGCAAGCATAACGACCTGTGATACGTTCCTGTAATCCTTCTATTTCTTCATTTCCAAGCATAAATGCCTTCACATATGCACCGGGTATCTCTTTACCACAGCCGCAATCAACATCTCTTATTATCAAGTCTTGAGACACATCTACAAGACGTCTTGTCAAATATCCTGAATCGGCTGTACGAAGTGCAGTATCCGAAAGACCTTTACGAGCACCATGCGCTGACATAAAGTACTCAAGTACGTCAAGTCCTTCACGGAAATTAGACTTAATAGGAAGCTCAATTGTACGTCCTGTCGTATCTGCCATAAGTCCACGCATACCTGCAAGCTGCTTAATCTGCTTGTCAGAACCACGGGCTCCTGAATCTGCCATCATATATATGTTATTATATTTGTCAAGACCGGAAAGTAGTGCTTCCGTCAATTTATCATCTGTATCTTTCCATGTCTCAACTACTTCTTTATATCTTTCTTCTTCAGTAATAAGACCACGTTTGTAGTTCTTCGTTATCTTATCAACTGTTTCCTGAGCCTCTTCAATCATCTGTGGTTTCTCAGGCGGCACTGTCATGTCAGAAATAGAAACCGTCATAGCAGCTCTTGTAGAATATTTATATCCAATCGCTTTAACAGCATCCAAGACCTCAGCAGTAGCGGTTGAGCCATGATTGTTAATAACCTTTTCCAAAATTTGCTTTAACTGCTTCTTCGCAACATGAAAGTCAATCTCAAGAGACAGCAAGTCCTTATCTCTATCTACAAATCCTAGATCCTGAGGTATAATTTCATTAAATAGGAATCGGCCTAACGTAGATTCCACAATACCTGAAACTTCATTGCCGTTAACATCCGTCTTTGTTATTCTCACTTTAATTCTCGAGTGCAATGTGATTGCATCATTTTCATATGCAAGTATCGCTTCATTTACACTTTTATAGAAGTTTCCTTCTCCCTGAACTCCCGGTCTTTCCTGTGTTAAATAATAAATACCTAATACCATATCCTGTGAAGGAACACCAACCGGTCCCCCATCTGATGGTTTAAGCAGGTTGTTAGGTGATAAAAGTAAAAATCTACACTCTGCTTGCGCCTCTACCGAAAGAGGAAGATGTACAGCCATCTGGTCACCGTCAAAATCGGCATTGTATGCTGTACAAACAAGTGGATGAAGTTTAATAGCTTTACCTTCTACTAAAATAGGCTCAAATGCCTGGATTCCCAATCTATGAAGTGTGGGGGCACGGTTTAGCATAACCGGGTGCTCTTTGATTACATCTTCAAGCACATCCCAAACCTCAGTTTGTAATTTTTCAACCATCTTTTTAGCATTTTTAATATTGTGAGCAGTACCATTTTGTACAAGTTCTTTCATAACAAATGGTTTGAACAATTCTATTGCCATTTCTTTTGGTAGTCCACACTGGTAAATCTTAAGTTCCGGACCAACAACAATAACCGAACGTCCTGAATAGTCAACACGTTTTCCAAGCAAGTTCTGACGGAAACGTCCGGACTTACCCTTAAGCATATCCGAAAGTGACTTAAGTGCTCTGTTACCCGGTCCGGTAACAGGACGTCCTCTACGCCCATTATCTATCAATGCATCTACTGCTTCCTGGAGCATTCTCTTCTCATTACGTACAATGATATCAGGCGCTCCAAGTTCTAACAATCTCTTTAAGCGGTTATTTCTATTAATAATTCTTCTATATAAATCATTTAAATCAGATGTCGCAAAACGTCCACCATCCAGCTGAACCATCGGTCTTAAATCCGGTGGAATAACCGGTATAGCAGTAAGTATCATCCACTCAGGTTTATTTCCAGATTCTCTAAATGCTTCTACAACCTCAAGGCGTTTAACGATACGCGCCCTCTTCTGGCCGGTTGCGTTTGTTAAATCGGATTGTAAGTCTTCATACTCTTTATCAAGATCAATAGACTCTAATAATTCTTTTATTGATTCTGCACCCATACCCACTCTAAAGGCGTTATAACCATAGGAATTAATTGCCTCCTGGTATTCTCCTTCAGAAAGTATTTGTTTATACATTAGATTTGTTTCACCGGCATCTAACACAACATATGAAGCAAAATAAAGTACTCTTTCAAGCGTTCTCGGTGATAAATCTAATATTAAACCCATTCTACTTGGGATTCCCTTGAAGTACCATATATGAGAAACCGGTGCTGCCAAGTCAATATGACCCATACGTTCACGTCTTACACTTGCCTTTGTTACCTCAACTCCACATCTATCACACACTACGCCTTTATAGCGTATCTTCTTATATTTACCGCAATGGCATTCCCAGTCCTTACTTGGTCCAAAAATCTTCTCACAGAACAGGCCATCCCTTTCAGGCTTGAGCGTTCTGTAGTTGATCGTCTCCGGTTTAGTAACTTCACCTCTGGACCACTCAAGCACTTTCTCAGGCGATGCCAAACCGATTTTGATTGAATCAAAAGTCATTGGTTTATAATTATCAACATTATTTATTGGCATTATGGCACCCCTTTCTATTCTTCTTCGTTATCATCATTATCATCATCATTAAATTCATCAAATGTGATTTCGAAATCATCAGTTTCTACTTCCTCTGTATCTGTATCTTCATCTTTCGGCTCATCAACATCGACTAACTCTTCGCCCTTAAATTCTTGCTCCTGATAGCCTCTATCTCCAAACTTTTCATCATTATTATATTTTCTATCACCTTCGATTAACGCTCTGAAATCCGTTTCACCCATATCAACAGTCTCTACAATTTCAACCTCAGAGTTGTCTTTTCGAAGCACTCTAACATCAAGACCTAATGATTGCAGTTCTTTCAATAGAACTTTAAATGACTCAGGAATTCCCGGCTCAGGTATATTTTCACCCTTAATAATCGCTTCATAAGTTTTAACTCTACCAATGATATCATCAGATTTTACAGTTAATATTTCTTGAAGTGTATAAGATGCACCATAAGCTTCAAGTGCCCAAACTTCCATCTCTCCAAATCTCTGTCCACCGAATTGAGCCTTACCTCCAAGAGGTTGCTGCGTAACTAGTGAATAAGGACCTGTAGAACGTGCATGAATTTTATCATCAACCAGATGATGAAGCTTGAGGTAATGCATATGTCCGACGGTTACCGGACTGTCAAAGTATTCCCCTGTTCTTCCGTCTCTAAGTCTGACCTTACCATCTCGTGAGATTGGAACACCCTTCCATAGCTTTCTGTGCTCTCTATTGTCAGATAGGTACTGCATAACATCATTACCTAAATCCTCTTTGTGTTTATTCTCAAAGTCTTCCCATTCCAAATTTACATAATCATTAGCAAGATCAAGCGTATCCATAATATCATCTTCGTTTGCACCATCAAAAACAGGTGTTGCAATATTGAATCCAAGTGCTTTTGCAGCAAGCGAAAGATGAATTTCAAGCACCTGACCTATATTCATACGCGAAGGTACTCCCAGTGGATTAAGCACTATATCAAGTGGACGTCCATTTGGAAGGTAAGGCATATCTTCAACAGGTAATACACGCGATACAACACCTTTATTACCATGACGGCCAGCCATCTTATCTCCGACTGAAATTTTTCTCTTTTGAGCTATGTAAATACGAACTGCCTGATTCACACCGGGAGATAATTCATCTCCATTCTCTCTGGTAAATACTTTTGCATCAACTACTATGCCGTATTCTCCATGAGGAACTTTAAGAGATGTATCCCTTACTTCTCTAGCCTTCTCACCAAAGATAGCACGGAGAAGTCTTTCTTCTGCTGTAAGTTCCGTTTCACCCTTAGGTGTAACTTTACCTACCAGTATATCTCCTGCACGTACCTCAGCACCTATACGAATAATTCCACGTTCATCCAGGTTTTTAAGCGCATCGTCTCCAACCCCCGGGATGTCTCTTGTTATTTCTTCCGGTCCAAGTTTCGTGTCTCTGGCTTCAGCCTCGTACTCTTCTATATGTATAGATGTGTAAACATCATCTTGAACTAAACGTTCACTAAGTAATACCGCATCTTCGTAGTTATAACCTTCCCATGTCATAAAACCTATTAAAGGATTCTTTCCAAGAGCCATTTCACCCTGTGAAGTTGATGGCCCATCAGCTATTACATCACCGGCTTTTAGTACATCACCCTTTACTACAATAGGTCGTTGATTATAACAGTTGCTTTGATTACTACGGACAAATTTAGCAATTTTGTATCGTTTTAAATTACCGCTCTCACCACGTACTGCGACTTCTTTAGATGAAACATGCTCAACAACGCCTGCTTCTTTCGCTACAATACAAACTCCTGAATCAACAGCAGCTTTTTCTTCCATACCTGTTCCAACTACCGGAGCTTCAGTAAGCATAAGCGGAACCGCCTGGCGCTGCATATTAGATCCCATAAGTGCACGGTTAGCATCATCATTCTCAAGGAACGGGATAAGTGCTGTCGCAACTGAAAACACCATCTTCGGTGATACATCCATATAATCAAATGCAGTTCTCTCATACTCTTGCGTCTCTTCTCGATATCTACCTGACACATTGTGATGAACGAAGTGACCTTTATCATCTAATGCCTCATTTGCCTGTGCAACATGGTAATTATCCTCTTCATCAGCTGTCATATATACTACGTCTTCAGTAACAACCGGATTCTCAGGATCATCATGATTAATCACTCTATATGGCGCCTCAATGAAGCCATACTTATTAATTCTTGCATATGTCGCAAGAGAGTTAATAAGACCGATATTAGGACCTTCAGGGGTCTCTATAGGACACATTCTTCCGTAATGAGAATAATGAACATCACGCACCTCAAATCCGGCTCTATCTCTTGATAGACCACCAGGTCCAAGTGCAGATAGACGCCTCTTATGAGTTAATTCTCCAAGCGGATTATTTTGATCCATAAACTGTGAAAGCTGTGATGAACCAAAGAATTCCTTAACCGCAGCAGTTACAGGTTTTATATTAATAAGAGACTGTGGTGAAATACCCTCGATGTCCTGAGTTGTCATACGTTCTCTTACTACTCTTTCCATTCTTGAAAGACCTATTCTATATTGGTTCTGTAGTAATTCACCAACTGCACGAATACGTCTGTTTCCTAAGTGATCAATATCGTCAGCATTACCGATACCATACTCAAGATGTATATTATAGTTAATTGAAGCAAGTATATCTTCCTTTGTTATATGTTTAGGAATCAAATCATGAAGATCTCTTTTAATAAGAGACTTGAGTTCTTCTATATCGCCAGCTGATTCTTCAATTAAACCGGCTAAAACAGGATAGAAAACCAATTCGGTTACACCTACTTCTTTAGGATCTATGTCACATACCGAAGTTAAGTCTACCATCATATTTGAAAGCACTTTTGTCGAACGTTCTTCATCAGGCACATCAACTACAACGAACGGAACCGCTGCATTCTGTATTTCATCAGCCAATTCTCTCGTTATTATATCGCCTTTTTTCGCAATAACTTTTCCCGTTAGACCACTTACAACATCTTCTGTTAAAACTCGATTAGTTACTCTATTTTTAAGCGCTAGCTTCTTATTAAACTTATAGCGTCCAACCTTGGCGAGGTCATATCGGCGAGGGTCAAAAAACATACTGGTAATTAGACTCTCAGCACTATCAACTGCTAAAGGCTCTCCCGGACGTATTTTTTTATATAATTCAAGAAGACCTTCTTGGTAATTTGTAGCCGCATCTTTTTCGAAGCTTGCTAAAATCTTAGGCTCTTCACCAAAAAGTTCAACTATTTCCGGATTTGTTCCTACTCCTAAGGCACGTATCAACACAGTGATAGGGACCTTTCTTGTTCTATCAACTCTAACATAAAAAACATCATTAGGATCAGTTTCATATTCCAGCCATGCTCCACGATTAGGTATAACCGTAGAAGAAAATAGCTTTTTCCCAATTTTATCACGAGAAATGGCAAAATAAATTCCCGGCGAACGTACTAACTGACTTACAATAACACGTTCAGCGCCATTTATCACAAATGTGCCTGTACTCGTCATAAGCGGAAGATCACCCATAAAAATTTCATGTTCATTTATCTCTTCAGTCTCTCTATTGTGAAGTCGCACCTTAACTTTTAGCGGTGCTGCAAATGTAGAATCACGATCCTTACACTCTTCAATACTGTACTTTACATCATCTTCATATAAGGTAAAGTCCACAAATTCGAGACTTAACACTCCGCTATAATCCGCAATAGGTGAAATATCTGCAAACACTTCTTTTAGACCTTCATCTAAAAACCACTGGTATGAGTCTTTTTGGACTTCAATCAGGTTAGGCATCTGTAATACTTCTTTCTGTCTGGAATAGCTCATTCGCGAACTTCTGCCACTTTCAATGGGACGAATTCTGTTTTTTTCCATATTGACGTTTCACTCCTCTTATTTTTTTCGTAGGAATCATATTTAAATACAATTTTTTACATCGAAAAAGAGCTTTTATCTGGTTCTAATGCAAAAAGGGGGCATATGTTCCCACAATAGCGCATTTTTAACTATACCACAAAGCTCTTTCGCTTGTCAACAACAAATGTAGAAAACCTCGAAGGACAATCCCTCGAGGCTTCATACATATTATTGTAATTATTTAAGATTAACTTCAGCGCCTTCGCCTTCAAGTTTTTTCTTAATCTCTTCTGCTTCTTCCTTAGATGCTGATTCCTTAACTACCTTAGGAGCACTATCAACTAAGTCTTTAGCTTCTTTAAGTCCAAGTCCTGTAATTTCACGAACTACTTTGATAACCTTAACTTTAGAAGCTCCTGCTGAAACTAATTCTACGTCAAACTCATCTTTCTCTGCTGCTGTGTCTCCACCTGCTGCAACTACTGCAACACCTGCTGCTGCAGATACTCCAAATTCTTCTTCGCAAGCTTTTACTAAATCATTTAATTCTAAAACTGATAATTCTTTGATTGCATCAATAAATTCTTGTGTTGTTAATTTTGCCATTATTATTTCCTCCGATTTTATTTTATATTATTCTTCTGTATTTTCTTCAACTGGTGCTTCTTCAGCCGGTGCTGCTTCTTCTGCTGGTGCTGCTTCTTCTGCTGGTGCTGCTTCTTCTGCTGGTGCTGCTTCTTCTGCTGGTGCTGCTTCTTCAGCTGGTGCTGCAACATCTTCTGCTCCACCTGCTTCTGCAATCTGTTTAAGAACACGAGCAAGATTTGTAACAGGTGATTGTAAGCTTCCAAGTAATTTTGAAAGAAGTTCTTCTCTTGATGGAATAGCTGCTAATGTATTCAGCGCTGCCTCATCATATACAGTTCCTTCTACTACCCCTGCTTTAAGTTCCAAAGCTTTTGCAGTTTTAGCAAACTTAGAAAGTATTCTAGCTGCTGCCGTTGCGTCATCTTTTGAAATTGCTATAGCACTTGGTCCTGCAAGATGCTCTTCAAGACCTGCAAATTCAGTTCCTTCAAAAGCTCTTTTCATCATTGAGTTTTTATAAACTTTGTAAACAATACCTGCTTCTCTTAGCTGTGCACGAAGTTCTGTGTCTTCTGCAACAGTAAGTCCACGATAGTCTACAAGAACAACACTTGCTGCATCTTTTATTTCTTCAGCTATCGCTGCAACAATAGGTTGTTTTAATTCAACTTTTGCCATGAATTATTTTCCTCCTTATAGTTTTTTAACTGACATGTCTCATTAAGGATATTAAATAGCTTTCTAATTATAAAATTAAAGCCTCTTTGTCCTTAGACACAGAGGCTTTGTAAATTCAAATAAAAGAATTAACATTTTCCTCGGCAGGCGTAATTAAATCACTTACGCAAAAGCACCTGCTGTCTTAGGCAGTCAATTATTGTGCTAGTATAGCACTATATATTTTTATTGTCAATTAGCAATTATGAAACCTTAGCAGGGTTGACTTTTACGCCCGGACCCATTGTAGATGAAAGTGTAACAGTCTTTAGATACTGTCCCTTTAATGCTGATGGTTTCGCCTTGTTGATTGCATCAATAAGCGTTTGGAAGTTGTCTGCAAGTTGGTCTTCACTGAATGAAGCTTTACCTACAGGTACGTGGATAATATTGGTTTTATCCAATCTGTATTCTATCTTACCAGCTTTGATTTCTTGTATAGCACTAGTTACATCCATTGTAACTGTTCCCGCTTTAGGGTTAGGCATTAATCCTTTTGGTCCAAGTACACGTCCCAAACGACCTACTACTCCCATCATGTCCGGAGTTGCTACTACTACATCGAATTCAAACCAGTTCTCGTTCTGAATCTTTGGAATTAGTTCGTCTCCTCCAACAAAATCTGCACCGGCTGCTTTCGCTTCTTCTGCTTTTGCATCCTTTGCAAATACTAAGATTCTTGTTGTCTTTCCTGTTCCGTGTGGTAAAACTACAGCACCACGGATTTGTTGATCAGCGTGACGTCCATCACAACCTGTTCTTATATGAAGTTCAATAGTTTCATCAAATTTCGCTACTGCTGATTTTTTAACTAAAGATACTGCATCATTTACATCATAGAGTGTTCCTCTGTCAATCGCTTTTGCAGCTTCTTGATATTTTTTTCCTCTTTTCATTACAATAACCTCCTAGTGGTCTTAGGGATAATCCCTCCCACGTTATGTTTACAATTATTCTTCTACTGTTACACCCATACTACGACAAGTTCCGGCTATCATGCTCATAGCCGCTTCAACTGTTGCTGCATTCAAATCAGGTTTCTTGATTTCTGCAATCTCTTGTAGTTGTGCTTTAGTAATAGTTGCTACTTTAGTTTTGTTAGGAACACCTGAACCCGATTTAATATTACAAGCCTTCTTAATAAGAATTGCTGCAGGTGGTGTCTTAGTAATAAAACTAAAACTTCTGTCATTGTAAACAGTAATTACTACAGGAATAATCATATCTCCCTGATCTGCTGTTTTTGCGTTGAATTGTTTTGTAAATTCAACAATGTTTACACCATGTTGTCCAAGCGCAGGTCCAACCGGTGGTGCAGGTGTTGCTTTACCTGCAGGAATCTGCAATTTGATGTAACCTTCTACTTTTTTTGCCATCTTAAATACCTCCTTGTGGTAATGGCGGAGACTTTTCTCCTCCCACTGTTTTAACTACATTTTAACTACTTCAGCAAAATCAATTTCAACCGGTGTTTCACGGCCAAACAATTCGACATTAATTGTCAAACTTTGCTTTTGCATATTGATAGACTGGACAGTACCCACAGTATCTGCCCAAGCTCCGGCAACAACTTTAATCGCATCGCCTTCAGCAAAATCAATTACAATGTTTTCTCTTCTTATTCCAAGTGGTGCCATCTCAGCATCTGATAGTGGAACCGGTTTTGATCCGGGACCTACAAACCCTGTAACACCTCTTGTATTTCTTACGACATACCAAGTGTCATCATTCATAATCATATGAATAAGAACGTACCCGGGAAACATTTTCTTTTGACTCGCTTTTTGAACGCCGTTTTTAAGTTCAACAACGTCTTGCATGGGAACACGCACTTCCAGAATCTGATCTTCTAAATGTCTGTTTTCAATAGTCTTGTCAATATTGGCTTTAACCTTGTTTTCATAGCCTGAATATGTATGAACTACATACCACTTTGCTTCTGACATATGTTCACCTTTCGCTTCCGACCTTATAAGTTTACCCAGATATCTACTCCATACTTTAATACGAAGTCAATGAGCGCAATAAGCGCACCTAGAACCACAGATATAGCTACAACTGCTCCTGTATTCTTTGCAAGTGTCATTTTACTAGGCCATATTATTTTCTTGAACTCACTTTTAAGTTCCTTAAATTTACTCTTTTTTTGAGTACTTTCTTTGCTCATAAGAACACTCCTTTACACTATTTTGTTTCCTTGTGCAATGTATGTGATTTACAGAACTTACAATATTTCTTCGTTTCCATTCTTTCAGGATGCGCTTTCTTATCCTTCATCATGGTATAGTTACGGTTCTTGCATTCTGTACATTCCAATGTTATTCTCGTACGCACAACTTCCACCTCTTTCATACATTATTAAACGCAGTCTTTTTTTGGACATAAAAAAAAGACCTTCTTCCATTCGCTCGAATATCATATCATACGGTGCATATAAAATCAAGTACTTTCTATGATGTACTAACCTTACTGCAAACTTAGGTATGTGCTTAGTATCTGCTCTCCCCAAATAAATGCCACTGCAACTCCTATACATAAAAACGGTCCAAAAGCAAAATGACATTTTCGTCCGGTTTTTTTCCTAAGTAATAGTACAATTCCATATAATCCTCCAAATAAAATAGCCAAAAATAGTGCCATCAAACTCATCTTCCAACCCAGCATAATACCGCAGGCTGCCATCATCTTAATATCACCACCACCAAAGGCTCCCGGCGCTATCATTGTAATAATAAGCAATATCCCACTTGCTGCCACACAACCGATTAGGCGCTCATACCATGGAAGTCCCGTGAATACAAATATCGAAATAACGCTCACGACCAAAAGTGCTGCTATAAACCCATTCGGAATTTTCATCGTGTCAATGTCTACAAAAGCAATAATTGTTAATACAGCAAATAATGCGAAACACAGTACCGCCTTTAAACTAAACCCATATAAATAAACAACCAAAAGTGCAAGCATACCTCCTAGTGTTTCTATAAACATATATCTTGGAGATATTTTTTCTTTACAATATCTACACTTTCCTCCTAGAAATATCCATCCAAAAACCGGAATCATATCTAAAAAGTTTAGATTATGCTCGCATCCCGGACAAAAACTTCTTACTTTTACAAAATCCAGCTTACGTGGAACTCTATATATTATCACATTTAAAAACGAAAATATCGAGGCTCCCACCATAATATAGAAGAAACACTTGATTGCTCTCGCATCCTTTCACATTTCTATGTTTTATGAATCATCTTTGTCTTACATTCGGGGCACGTTATTTCAATCTTACCTTTTCCCCTTGGGACTCTGACCATTTTCCCACAACCACTGCACTTAAAAAATCTGTACTCTTTTCTTTGACTTACTTTGTATTTAAATTTTTGGACTGTATTAAGGTATTTTTGATTTTCATCACTTCGTTTATATACATTCTTAGAAAACATCCTGTATATACAATACATCATACCAGCCATGGCAATCATATACATTATACTACCCAATTTACCACTTACAAACATAGATATTAAATATACTGCAATTGATGCAAACATAATTGTCCTACTCAGATTATCTGCACCATTTCTACCCATCATGAATTGTTGAAGTTTCATTCTTATTTTTTCCATACTTGTCTCTCCACACTTTTTTTTGTATCGAGTATTATAACACCTATCTGATCAGAGATAAGACTTTTCACAAAGGTTTAACAAAAAAAACATCCAAGGTTGCGAAACTAATTCGCCGTCTTGGATGTTTTGTAAATTATTTACTCTCTTTAATCAATAATCTATTTATGGTTTTTTAACCATTCCATAGCACATCCTGCATATATCGCTGCACCATTCGGCATAGTATCTTCATCAAATCTTGCCTTTGGGTGATGAAGTGGATGTGTATATCCATCATCAAGGGCACCTGCACTAAGTGCTGCAAAAGCTGATGGTACTCTCTCAGCTACAAGCGCAAAATCTTCAGATCCGGCCATAAACAGACCTTTCAAGTTTGCTGTATCAATGACCATTTTATCGTCTATTATATTTTTACAATAACTTTCGATTTCATTTCTTGTAATCTCATCACTTAAAACGCTCGGGCATTCCGTAGTGAATTTCACTTCAGCACTTGCTCTGAAACTTTTAGCCACACCCTCAGCAATCTCAACCATTCTTTGTTTAACAAATTTTCTAAGATCTGTATCAACAGTTCGAATCGTACCTGTCATATATGCTGTATCAGGCACTACATTTGAAACTGCTCCACCATGAATTTGTCCAATTGTAAGCGCGAGACTACTTCCGGTTGGCATCTCTCTGGCATGTATTTCCTGCAATGCTGTTACTATATGTGCTACAACATTTATAGGGTCAACACCTGTATTTGGCATTGCTCCGTGGCAACCCTTACCCTGTACGTGGATTTCAAACCAATCCGCTGCCGATGATCCGATTCCCGGTTGCTGTACTAAAACACTACCTGTCTTATACTTAGTTCCCGGCATTACGTGTATCATGAAAGCTGCATCTACTTTCGGATTTTCCATTAGACCTTCATCTATCATGCTTTTCGCACCTGTTAATGTTTCTTCGGCGGGTTGGAACATTAGCTTGACCTGTCCTTCAATTTCATCTTCGTGGTTCTTTAAGAGCTCTGCCGCACCAAGCATCATAGATGTATGCATATCATGTCCGCATGCATGCATATATTTCGTCTCAGATTTGAATGGTAAATCGCTTTCTTCAATTATAGGAAGCGCATCCATATCTCCTCGGATCATAAATACTTTTCCTGGTTTTTTCCCACCGGCAACAGCAACTACTCCATCTCCCATTTCCTTTGGTTCATATCCTAATTTTGTAAGATACTCCATCACATATGCTCTGGTTAATGGCAAATCGTGTGCCAGTTCAGCATGTTGATGAATATATCTCCTATGGCTTATTATGGTATCTTTTATTCCTTTAGCCTCTTCTATCAATGACATACTCGTACTCCTTTCATTTAAATACAACTATTTTGCGTCACCTTCCGCTCCGCCGCCAGCTGCTTTTTCTTTTGATAATTTAATTCTATATAAAATATACGCCCATCCTAATGAAACAACCAGAAATAGTATCATCATGTTCCCCTGTTTACTCATAAATGCACCATATCCCATTATCAATGTAAGTGTAACTGATAAAATAACCGGTACAGATGCTGTTTTAAGACTCTTAGCGAAAATCGGAATTCCTAAAGCACCCATAATTGCAGGCATTACATTGTTAAATGCCGGTGCTAAGAATTCACTACTAAGTACAGGTAATAACTGTGCCGCTAAGATCATTCCTACAAATACAATTACTGTTGTTACTATTGAAGATACAGCTATTGAAATCATAGAAACTGCATCGCCCTCTTCTGATCCGGTTTCAACTTCTGCTATCTTTCTTCCTGTTGCTGCTGCCGGTATCTTCATATTCATAACATTTCCTGTAACAAATGAAAGATACTGACCACCTGCACCAATAATCGGTAGATATGATAAAAATTCAATAATTGCTACGGGACCAAATACAAGGAGTGCACTCCTCATCGCAGAAAGCGTCGGACCCCAGTTTATTTTCTGCTTAAATACTACTTGCGACATAGCCGGAACACCTATCAAAGCTACAATGATTAGTATTGATGATATTGTCCCTATAAAATGTACTCTATTACTATAATTACTCTTCATCTTTATACCCCTCTCTTAAAATATCAAATTCATGATAATCGCTGCAACCATACCTATTATCATAGCAAGAGCAAACGAAAAATCAGATAATGATTTTAGATTGAATTTCTTTGCAACCTTGTCGAGTGCAATTGCAGATATACCTGCCACGGCACAAACGACAATACCTACTGTATCGTCCTTATTAACTAGTCTAGGCGCACACATAACGCACATAAGTCCAACCATCATGGCTCCTGCGGCAACGGTCATAAAACCACCTGATTTCTTTGCCTTTTTAAATGTTTTATCATAAAATCTAAGTCCCAAAACATTTACAAGTGGCCATACAATACTAACTCCACACATAACCCATATAACACTGGTATAAACTGAAGTTGACATGCTTGAATCAGTCAGCCCTTCCAGCCCAAATCCTACCATTGTCATTTCTGCACATGCTGTTTCATAAGCTGCCGACCCAATAACGGAGAGTCGTAACCAAGGTATATATTTTCCTAGTGATGGCATTAATGCTGCTACCGTTATTACTATCGGTAGAGATGGTAAAATAGAAAAAATCGCACTATTTGTCATCGCTTTCTTTACATTTTTTTGATCTACTCCGAGTTCCTTGGTTCTTGCAATACCCATCTTAATGAATATTGCTGATTGTACTAATACCAAAATAATCGGTATTAAACATAGTACAAACATCATAATATCATTTGCTATAGTTGTAAAATTATCCATAGAATTGCTCCCTTCATTTCTCTCATTCTAATTCGTATTTGTTCTCTTAGCCACCTATTTGCTGCTTCAGCATACATATCATGGCTACATGGATGCGTCTGCGATCACTAATTAGCTCTGCTTCCGGCTCTTTAGCTCGCTGCAAGTGATTCCTTTCCTCATACCTCCATTTCTTAATTTAAATTTATTTTTTCATAGTTTTCGCAAACCATACATGCTCTTTTAGTCCGAAAATCTGTACTTTTTTAATTGCTTATTAAAAAAAACCGACTTTTGTCGAAAATTAACTGTCGGTTTTTCATATCAAGCTCATTTATTAATTTTTTTAATATACATTAAAGATCATTCTACCGGTTCAATACCTTCAGAGTACCATGCATACAATCACACAACAATCGTCCCTTATACTTTTCATAAATAATGGAGTAATTCGATAATTTGTTCAATTCACATCTTATATAATCGTAGAATATCGTATTCTTTTGTATATTTTCGTACCTTCGATGTGATGTATTATATGCAAATTTTTGACAATTTTTTACTTGATTCGTAAAATAATAGATACATTTTTAACAAATTTAATCGTTATTTTATATTTAGGGTTTACAACTCAATTTATAAATCATATAATGACTTTCATAAAACAAGGGCGTTTTCCAAATTTGGAATGCGTCTTTTTTTATTTTAAAGCTTTATTTTGATTAAACTGTCAATATGTGCACACAAGGACAGAGTAAAAAACATATTTAGCGAGGAGGAAGAGACATGAAAAAACTTGAAATTGTTATTCAACCCGAAAAGCTTGAAGACTTAAAATCATTACTTGACGAGAATAATGTAAATGGTCTGATGATTACTAATATTATGGGTTACGGGCACCAAAAAGGGCATAAAAAATACTATAGAGGTGCTGAGTATAATGTCAATCTGCTCCCAAAGGTTAAAGTTGAAACCATCGTTGATACAGGTATCGCCGAAGAATTAATAACGAAAATTGTCAATGCTATTCAAACCGATACATATGGAGATGGCAAGATTTTCGTTTATGACGTTGAAGATGCTGTACGTATAAGAACCGGCGAACGTGGTCCCGGAGCAATCTAGAAAATATTAATATTGAAATTATCAAAGGAGATAATGGCAGGGTAAAATCCCAAATGCTATTACCTCCTTTTTCAACTTAACATAGGAGGAGTTTAGTTATGGATTTAGCAGGATTAATAGAAAGTGGTATGGACGCCGCAGAGGCTTCGGGTTTATTAATTAATATTATATGGACTATGATTGGTGCATTTCTTGTATATCTGATGCAAGCAGGTTTTGCATGTTGTGAAGCAGGTTTTACGAGAGCAAAAAATGCGGGCAACATTTTGATGAAGAATCTTATGGACTTTGTTCTTGGAAGTTTATTGTTCTTTGTATTCGGGTTTGCAATTATGCATGGTAATGATTGGAATGGAATTATAGGTATCAAAGGATTCTTTGATCCTAGCGCACTAGCTGATGCTGATGGAATGTTCAACGGACTGCCTGTAGGAGTATTTATAATATTTCATACTGTATTTTGTGCAACTGCCTCCACCATCGTTTCCGGTGCGATGGCAGAAAGAACAAAATTTATTGCATATCTAGCATATAGTGCCGGGATTAGTGTATTAATCTATCCAATAACAGGCCACTGGATATGGGGTGGCGGATGGCTTTCAGAGTTAGGGTTTCATGACTTTGCCGGATCTAGCGCAGTTCACATGGTTGGTGGATTATGTGCTATTGTTGGAGCTAGCATACTTGGACCAAGGATTGGTAAATATAGTAAAAAAGATGGTAAAGCGAGGGCTATTCCAGGTCATAATCTTCCACTTGCTGCACTTGGAGTATTTATATTATGGTTTTGCTGGTTTGGTTTTAACTGTGGTTCTACAACTGCGGCAACAACGAGTCTTGGCGATATAGCAATGACTACAAATCTAAGCGCAGCTGCTGCTGCATGTGCTGCAATGATAATAACTTGGATAAAATATAAAAAACCGGATGTATCAATGACTTTTAATGGTGCCCTAGCCGGTCTTGTTGCCATAACCGCCGGATGTGATGTCGTAAGTAACTGGGCGGCAATAATAATCGGTATAATCGCCGGTGTTGTGGTTGTATTCGCAATTGAATTTGTAGACCAGAAACTAAAAATCGATGATCCCGTCGGTGCATTTAGTGTACATGGTATATGTGGTGCTTTAGGAACTATTTTGACCGGTGTATTTTCTAGCGAAGTATCTGTTGTCACACAGTTAATTGGTGTTGGTGCGACGGCATTATATGTATTGGTGGCTGCATTCATTGTCTTCAAGTTAATAGATGTTACTATTGGTCTTCGTGTTAATGAAGAGGAAGAGCGAGAGGGTCTTGACATACATGAGCATGGCTCAAGCGCTTATGCCGATTTTAATTTCCGCATATAATTCACTGTTTCATTTGACAAAGAATCATCGTGATGATAGACTTTAACAAGATAAACAGGGGAGCTTGCAAACGCAGGCTGAGAGGAAGTATCGACTTCGACCCTATTACCTGATGCGGATAATGCCGCCGTAGGAAGTCAAGTTTGATTTTTTCGGAGATGCCGCAAGGCATCTCTTTTTTTGAACTTGTACTCCGTCAAAACTAAACGAAGAGAAGAGGAGTAATATCATTATGAGTAAGAACACAAAAAAATTAAGTATCGCAGGAATTCTATGTGCTATCGCAGTTATTGGGAGTCTATTTTCATTCCCGATCTTTGGCAGCCGTTGTGCCCCAATTCAGCATATGGTCAACATTCTATGTGCTGTAATCTTAGGTCCGGGCTATGGTATCGGAGTTGCATTTATAGCAAGTCTTATTAGGAATCTACTAGGTCTAGGAAGTTTAATGGCATTTCCGGGAAGTATGATTGGTGCATTACTATGTGGTCTGGTGTTTTGGAAAACAAAAAACTTACCGCTCACCTTATTAGCGGAGATTTTTGGAACTGCTATATTAGGAGGTCTTTGTGCTTATCCTATAGCCATCGCCTTTATGGGTGTAAGTGCCGGACAGGTTGCATTTTATGCATATATTGTGCCATTTCTAATTTCTACAACCGGAGGTGCACTACTATCGTCTTTAGTAGTAGAAGCTCTTAAGAAAACAAACATTCTAGCTAGCTCTATGAAAATATAGGTGAATTATATGATGAAAAATATGCTTGATAATGTACGAAAAGCTAAACCGCTAGTACATAATATTACTAATTACGTAACTGTAAATGACTGTGCAAATGCACTATTGGCATGTGGTGCCTCTCCAATTATGTCTGATGATATCGATGAGGTAGAGGAGATTACCTCTTTATGCTCCGCTTTAAATATCAATATAGGTACGCTAAACAAAAGAACGATACCATCTATGCTACTTGCGGGGCAGACTTCAAATAAACTAGGACATCCAATAGTACTTGATCCTGTTGGCGCGGGAGCCTCTGGTCTTAGAACTAAAACCGCAAAAGAATTAATTAACCACATCAATTTTACAGTAATCAGAGGAAATGTCTCCGAAATAAAAACACTTGCTTTTGGTAATGGGAGAACAAAGGGCGTTGATGCTGATATTTCAGATGTGGTTACCAAGGATAATCTTAATGAGGCTATATCTTTTGCAAAAAACTTTTCAAACGAAACAGGTGCTATTATTGCTGTAACAGGTGAAATCGATATTATTGCAAATAGTGAAACAGCATATTGCATTTTCAACGGCAATCCAATGATGAGCAGTATCACCGGAACGGGATGTCAATTATCCGCAATTATTGCTGCTTTTGTTTCATCTAATCCCGAGCATGTATTTGAATCAGCCGTCGCAGCCGTATGCACCATGGGTGTTTGTGGAGAAGTAGCACATAAGAGACTAACAGGCGCCGACGGAAATGCATCGTATGGAAACTATATAATTGACGCAATGTATCGAATTACCGGTACTAGTCTTGAGACATTAGCGAAATATGAAATATTCTAATATGACGAAAAATCAAGGAGAGTTTTATGATATGTAAACCCGAACACATGCTGCTTTATGCTGTAACAGACAGAGCTTGGACAGGTTCACACTCTTTAAAAGACCAAGTTGAAATGGCCTTAAAAGGTGGCGTCACCTGCATACAGATAAGAGAAAAAGAGATTAATGACAACGTTATATAAGCGGACGAAAACGAAAACAAGCACTTATGAAAACACTAGAGTCTACAAGTGTAAATTAACGACAATCAAGAAGTCGCTA
>JBKEBP010000178.1:0-3658 GCA_047973235.1 Suipraeoptans sp.
CAAAGTATAAGAATGAGTTTGTGTGGCTTAAGGAAGTAGATTCACTTGCACTTGCAAATGCGGGACTTCAACTAGATGTGGCATATAAAAACTTCTTTCGTAGAAAAGAAGTAGGTTTCCCTCGGTTCAAAGCAAAACATCATGGTAATAAAAGTTATACTACAAACCTGGTAAATGGAAATATCAAACTTGGCACCAATAAAATCAAACTGCCCAAGCTACAGGAAATGAAAATAGTAATACATAGAGATATACCGGATAGTTATCAGCTAAAGTCTGCAACTATAAGTCAGGAGCCATCAGGCAAATATTATGTTAGTCTACTTTTTGTATGTGAAAACCAAACATGCAAACCGACTATTATTAATACCGATAAGATTATAGGAATAGACTTCGCAATGCAAGGACTGGGAGTATTCTCTGATGGTAATAGAGCTAAATATCCAATGTATTATAAAAAAGCAGAGAAGCGACTAAAAAGAGAGCAGAGGAAACTTTCAAAATGCCTTAAAGGAAGTAGTAATTATTATAAGCAAAAAAGAAAAGTAGCATTAGCACATGAGAAGGTAAGACACCAGCGCGAAGACTTTCAGCATAAGCTTAGTCACAAGCTGGCAAATGCAATGGATATAGTATTTGTCGAAGACTTAAATCTCAAAGAAATGAGCCGAAAATTAAATCTTGGCAAGGGAGTAATGGACAATGGGTATGGGAGTTTTCTTACTAAGCTTACTTATAAGCTTGAGGAGCGAGGGAAAGTATTAGTAAAAGTTGGAAAGTATTATCCATCAAGTAAAACATGCAGTGTGTGTAATAAGGTAAAAGATGAGTTATCAATATCCGAAAGAGTATTTATCTGTGAGTGTGGTAATATAATGGATAGAGATATAAATGCTGCAATAAATATAAGAGACGAAGGTAAAAGATTAGTAAGTGCATAACCGCACAAAATAATAAAGGAACCGCAGGGCATGCGGGGATAGCTTGTTAACACTTATCCCATTAGGGATATAACACAAGAAGCTCCCACTTCATAAAGCGTTGGATTTAAGTGGTGAGAGTATGTCACACAAAATAATTGCTAAAAAGTTAGTGGCTGAAGGCTATGTTATAGATAGTTGTGTAACAGGCAGTGAGGCACTGTATTATATTGAAGAAACACAGTACGACGCAGCAGTTCTAGATATTATGATGCCCGAGATGGATGGCCTGGAAGTGGTGCAAAGGATTCGTGCGTCCGGAAATATGACACCGATAATATTTCTGACAGCAAAGGATACAATTTCAGATAGGGTAAAAGGGCTTGATTTAGGTGCGAATGATTACCTAGTAAAGCCCTTTTCTTTTTATGAGTTAGTTGCTAGAATACGCGTAATGACTAGAGTTGCTATGCATAACCCTACTAATGTGTATACACTTGATGATTTATCGCTGGATGTCGAGACACATATTGTTAAGCGAGCCGAAAAGGATATTCAGCTGTCAGCCCGAGAATATTCCTTGCTTGAGTATTTACTCAGGAACAAAAACAAAATACTATCACGCCCGAAAATCGAGGATAATGTATGGAATTATGATTATGAAGGTGGAACAAATGTTGTAGATGTTTACATAGCATATTTACGAAAGAAAATAGATGATGGGCACGAAGTTAAACTCATTCATACAGTTCGTGGAATCGGATATTGTTTGAAGGTGGATAAATGAAAAGAGTATCGATTAAGTTAAAAATCACGCTTTGGTTTACTGCTTTTATGATTCTTATTAGTATAATCTGCTTTGCATTTATAGTAACGGTTTCAAGTGCAACTTCATCAAATCAGAGAAAAGAATCGGTAGCAGAGTTAGTGGATGCCAATGTTAATGAAATTGAATATGATGACGGAGAACTCGAAATAGATGATGAGTTTATTTCATATAAAAGCGGAGTCTATTGTTTGGTATACGCCAATGATGGAACAAGGCTGGCGGGAAGCGCATCGGAAGAATTTGAAGTGGGTGAGTTTGTAGATAGCGAAATCAGATATGTTGACGTAGGAACGGACAGGTATGTGGTCTATGACAGAAAGATTAGTTTAAAGGGAAATAATAGTGTTTGGATACGAGGCGTAGCATCTGATGGTGGCAATATCTTACAATCCTCCGCAGTAACACCGGCTGTTATATTTGCGCTGCCATTATTGATTGTCTTAGCTGCAATAGGTGGATATTTAATAGCAAGAAATTCTCTAAAACCTATTGGACGCATTAGTAAAACCGCAGGAGAAATAGGAAATAGTGGCGACTTATCCAAACGAATATCGGTTACTAGCAGTGATGAGCTGGGCCAGCTTTCAGAGACCTTTAATCAGATGTTTGAAAAGCTTGAAGATAGCTTTGAAACCGAGAGAAGATTTACATCAGATGCATCCCATGAACTTAGAACACCTGTGACGACAATACTTGCTCAGTGTGAGTATGCCTTTGAAAATGCAACCAGTGAAAAGGAATTATATGAATCATTGGAAACAATTCAAAAACAAGGATATAGAATGTCGCACTTAATTGAGGCATTGCTTAGATTTACTCGCATGGAGCAAAACGCACCTTCATTAGAAAAAGAGCAGGTTGATTTGAGCAAATTGGCTATAAATGTATGTAAAGAGCAAAGTAAACTAAATGAAAAGGGGATTACATTAGCGAGTCGAATTGAGCCGGACATTATAATAAGTGGCGATAAAGCCTTATTGGCACAGATGATGGATAATGTAATAAGAAATGCATACAAATATGGCAATGAAAATGGAAACATATATGTGAGCTTAACAAGAGATAACCAAAGTATTGCATTCTCGGTTAGAGATGATGGTATTGGGATAGCAGCTGATGAGTTACCGAAGATATGGAATAGGTTTTATAGAGTCGATAAAGCAAGGACAAATATATCCGGGACAGGGTTTGGACTAGGGCTTGCTTTTGTTAAGCAAATAGTCGAACTTCATGGTGGAAGGGTCCATGTTACGAGTACTCCCGGAAATGGAAGTACATTTACAATAGAAATCTAATGAATTTCTAATTTAGTTCTAATCTTATTCTAATGTAGCTATGATAAGTTATAGATACAAAAAGAAAGGAGCTGACAATATGAAAAAATTAATAGTTACAATACTTATTATTGTATGCATGGCAGCAGTAACCGGATGTGGAACGAATATCGCACAGGAAGGGAATATTGAAGAGAGTATTATAGATGCAACAAATAACGACACTAATGAACATACTGCCGAAAATGTGGTTACGACTGAAACATTAATAACAATAGAAGAAGCCGAGGCCATTGCATATGCAAAGGCCAATGTAGCAAAAGAATCGGTCTCATATTCGAAAACGGAATTAGACTATGATGATGGTATATCCATTTACCAGGTTGAGTTCGTGGTTGGAGAACTTGAGTATGATGTTGAAGTAAATGCAATAACCGGTGCGATTGTTGAATATGAAGTTGAATCAATATATGACTAGGCATCTTAAAAAAACGCGAGCGCGACTATCCCAAAGATTGTGTAAACCTACAAACTGATGAAAGATAATTACAAAATTTTGGAGGTTTTATATGGAAATAAGAACAGAGGAATCACCAAAGAAAAAAGCAAAGAGTGAAATGATGAAAGACTATATT
>JBKEBP010000181.1:0-8454 GCA_047973235.1 Suipraeoptans sp.
CAACATCGGTGACAGAGGTACTCGTTCTTTTGCAGAATTGAAAGAACTTTTTGCTGGGAATGGAATGGTAGGATTTATTGCAAAAGAACGTGTGGATGGCAAATTGGTACTTCCAGAGGCAGTGCAGATTCTTAAAATGAAAGGTACCGCTTAATATGTAATTTTGATGGTAGTGTTGGTCTATATTGACTGGCACTGCCATTTTTAATGAGGTGATGGCAATGGCAGTAGTAACACTTGATGAAATGAAAAATTATCTGAGGGTCGATTTTGATGAGGATGATGTACTTTTGAATAATCTGATATCTGCGGCAGAAAGTATCTGCATGAATGTTGCTAGGCTGGAGGATAGTGATAAGTTTTCAGAAGATCAGAATGCAAGAATAGCAGTCATGTATGCAGTGGCGTATTTGTATGAACACAGAGAAAATGCTGATCATAATGAACTGGCTCTTTCGTTGAGAGCATTGCTGTTTGGTATTCGACAGGAGGGCTTCTAATGGAAGTTGCATTACTCAATATCCGGATCCAATTCCAGAAGAATACAATTGTAGTAGATGAAATAGGGAATCGCAAATCAGAGTGGGCAACTTTTTATTCCTGCTATGCAACAGTGAGTGGAGAAGGTGGTTCTGAAAAATCAGCAGCGGGTCTTATTGCAGAGGATTCGGATTTGTCTTTTACCGTTCGTTATTGTAATTTGCTTTCTGGAATCACCACAACGGAATGTAGGATTTTATTTCAGGGTGATGTATATGATGTGGTAGGAATTGATCACTTCAGTTACAAAAAGAAAATACTGAAATTTAGATGTAAGAAAGTGAGGTGGTGATATGGAAAGATCTGTTTCTATCAATGACTTGGCAAATGCAGTCATGGCAGGACTTAATGAATATGCCGACCTTGCTGCAGATGATATGAAAAAGGCTGTGAAAAAAGCAGGGAGTACCGTGCGTAAAGAAATACAGCTGAATGCACCTAAGGATACAGGAGATTATGCAAAAAGCTGGGCAGTAAAAAATGTTAGAGAAACCTCAAGTTCATTAGAGATTACGGTATATTCCAGAAATAGATATCAGCTTGCTCATCTTTTGGAGTTTGGTCATGCTAAGCGAAATGGTGGAAGAGTATCTGGTAAAGTCCACATTGCTTTTTCAGAAGAAAAAGGCGTTCATGAATTGGAAAATGAAATTGAAAAGGCATTGGAGGGATAGAAATGGATGAGCTTATAACTATTTTGAAAGAATTGAATATCCCTTATGCTTATGATCATTTTGCAGAAGGAGAATCTCCAGAGCCACCATTTATCTGTTATATGCTTCCTGGCAGTGATAATTTCTCTGCGGATGGGAAGGTATTTTACAAAATAAATGATGTAAGGATGGAACTGTATACCGATTTTAAGGACTTGTCGGTGGAACAGACACTTGAGGATGTACTGGATGCTCATGGCATCTTTTACAACAAGTCCGAAACCTGGATTGACAGCGAAAAGCTGTATGAAGTACTTTATCAATTTGAAATGGAGTGTCTAAACAATGGCTAAGAAGAATAAAGTAAAATTTAATATCTGTAATGTACATTATGCACTTATGACAATAGATGAAGCAGGGGCAGTAACATATGGAACTCCTGTGGCAATGCCCGGTGCAGTATCGCTTTCCCTGGATCCAAATGGTGAACCATCAAATTTCTATGCAGATGGATATGCCTATTATACAGTAAGCAACAATATGGGGTATGAGGGTGATCTGGAACTTGCAATGGTACCGGAGAGTTTTCGTACCGATGTACTGAAAGAATCTTTGGATGATAACAAGGTTTTGGTTGAAAATGCAAATGTGGAAACAGGAAACTTTGCATTGTTATTTGAGTTTGATGGAGATATTAAAAAGATCCGTCATGTTCTTTATAACTGTTCCGCTGCAAGACCAAATATCGAATCTTCTACCAATGAAGATGAAATTGAAGTTCAGACAGAAACGTTGTCTATTTCAGCAACACCGCTTGCTAATGGCTATGTAAAGGCTAGAACTGGAGATGATACAACAGACACCGTATATGCAGACTGGTATACTAGCGTGTATATGACTTCTGTAACTGTGACTGAAAGTGGAGGTGCAGAATAATGAGTATGATAAAAAAGATAGAGATTGATGGAACGCAGGTGTCATTTCGAGCATCTGCGGCTATTCCTCGTATTTACAGGATGAAGTTTCAACGGGATATTTATAAGGATTTGAAAGCGTTGGAAAAATCAATCGGAAATGGAGATGCAGAAAACTCCACCTTGGATATGTTTTCACTTGAGATGTTTGAAAATATCGCCTATGTCATGGCAAAACATGCTGATTCATCGATTCCAGATTTGCTGGAAGAATGGCTTGATAATTTTGGTACATTTTCAATTTACCAGGTACTTCCGCAGCTGATTGAACTTTGGGGTCTGAACACTCAGACTGATATCCAGTCTAAAAAAAACTTCGTAGCACAGACCGTGAAATGACAACACCATTATTTCTGCTCCGCTGTGTGCAGTTAGGACTTTCCATTAATGATCTTGATTTACTTATGATTGGAATGGTTAACGATATGTATGCAGAAAGCCGAAATGATGATTACAAGTATAAAGAAATCGCTACTCAGGAAGATTTTGATAAATTTTAAATGCTGTTGAAATCTGAAAAATAATACAAATCAGAATAAAGGTATTGACAAACAGATATTCACTGAAGTATAATACAAATCAGAAACATATCAATATCAAGCAGGAGGGTTTGTGTTATGGATAAAATTAATGTACAGCTATTATTTACAAAAGAAGAATTCGACCACCTACAGGTAGAAGCTGATA
Organism: Suipraeoptans sp.; assembly: GCA_047973235.1. Classification (GTDB taxonomy): domain Bacteria; phylum Bacillota; class Clostridia; order Lachnospirales; family Lachnospiraceae; genus Aequitasia. Next base: position 2,855 of record JBKEBP010000181.1, read on the forward strand.
AGGTTGGATTAACAGTTCCACTTTATATAAAAGGAGAGGTTTTAAAAGATGATGATTTCGGTTCCTACTACAAGAAGCTGATTGAAAAGGTTGATGTATTACCAAGTGGCACAAAATTCAATATCAAAGCTCTGTTTGGTGTTGAATGGACTATGAGTAAAGGAATTAAGTTGAATCTTGGTAAGACTTTTTATGGTCGTGTAGATAGTCGCATAGTTGACAATGTACTAAAGATTGGAAAAGACAGTTCTAATGTAATGTGGTACGAGAAAAAGTAGGAGGTGTTTGTCTATGACAAAAGAACAAGAGCTTATTGTCGTGTTTCTACAGAGAGTGATGAACAAGCCACTTCCTATGAGGCACAGATTACGCATTATACAACTTTTATTAATAACAACCCAGATTGGGTGCTAGCAGGAGTATTTGCAGACGATGGTATATCAGGAACAAATACCAAAAAGCGTGATGAGTTCAATCGTATGATAAAAGAATGCAAAGCTAGTAATATTGACATGATTATAACCAAGTCAATCAGCTGATTTGCAAGAAATACAATCGATTGCCTAAAGTACATCAGACTGCTTAAGGAACTGAATATTGCAGTTTTCTTTGAAAAAGAGAATATTAACACGATGGACTCCAAGGGAGAAGTAATGCTTACCATTATGGCATCACTTGCACAACAAGAAAGCGAATCATTATCTCAAAATGTTAAAATTGGTATTCAATACAGATACCAACAAGGCATTGTACAAATCAATCACAACCGTTTTCTAGGCTATACCAAGGATGCAGATAAGAACCTAGTGATTGTACCAGAAGAGGCCGAGGTAGTGAAAAGAATCTATCGTGAATACCTAGATGGACTTAATTACAAAGAAATATCGGATGGATTACAATCAGATGGTATTCTCACGGCAGCAGGCAATCCAAGATGGCATTCAAGCACTCTGCGTAAGATTTTAACCAATGAGAAGTATAAGGGGGATGCACTTTTACAGAAGACGTACACAGTGGACTTTTTAAGTAAAAAGCGGGTAACGAATGATGGTAGTGTTCCACAGTATTATGTTGAAGATCATCATGAGGCAATTATTCCAAAGGCATTATTTATGAGGGTTCAAGATGAGATAAAGAGAAGAGCCAATATCCGTGAAGGTATGGGAGGTAAAAAGAGAGTTTACAGTAGCAAGTACGCTCTTTCAAGCATAATGTTTTGCGGTAATTGCAAGGATATGTATAGAAGAACTCATTGGAATATTCATGGTAGAAAGCATATTGTTTGGAGATGTGTTACAAGGCTTAACGCACCTGGAGTAGAGTGTTCTGCAAGAACATTAACGGAAGTGCAAGTTCAAAACTTGGTTCTTGAGGCAATTAACAAGGTTTTAGGTGGAAAAGAGCGAGCCATTAAAGTCCTTGAAACGAATATCACCAAAGCCTTAAGTGATGCCAACACAGAGGAGTTGGAGCGAATTGAAAAGCAACTAGAAAAGCAACAAAAACTTCTAGTTGAGTATACAGCGAGCAAAAGGGACTATACCAAGATAGTTGATAAGATTCACGCTCTGAAAGAACAAAGAGACGAGGCTTTATCCATAACTAGGGGCAATGATGCCTTAAAGGAACGAATGCAAGAAATGATTGATTACCTCAATAACCAATCAAATAGAGTTACGGAATACGATGAACAGATGGTACGTAAGCTCATTGAGAGAATCACGGTTTATGATGATAGGTTAGAAATTTTGTTCAAGTCTGGGATTCAGTTTGAAATTAAAGGGTAGTACTAAATTTAGAGGCACTCTACAGAAATGTAGGGTGTTTTTGCGTTCATTAAATGTTAATGGCTTTTTTATATAAGTGTGATATAATAAATTATCTTATTTGTGTTAGAAATAACCCTAGGTAAATGGAGGGTATAGTATGTTAAAGAACAATATAGAAGTTGATGTTAAAGTCAAATGTATTGAGAATGAATTAACTCAAGCACAGCTTGCAGAGAAAATTGAAACAACAAGTCAATATGTAAATCGCATCATCAAAAAGCAAGATGGTGTGGTTAATAAAACCTTTGTGCAGATGCTAGAGGCACTTGGCTATGATATAGAAATTAGTTATGTGAAAAGGCAAGATTAAGGTGGTGATTTAAAGTGGAACTATCATTAAATAATATTTTTAATTTATCATTAGAAGAAATCAATAACAGTAGAATTGAATTAAATATGACAGAAGGATCAGGTGGCATTGCTTATATAGATAAATGGTTATCTTTAGAACAATCTATAAAAGATGATGGTGTTACAGACTGTTCTTATTGGGGATGGTATGGCAAAAGTAAGAATTTTAATTTAGGACAAACTGTATTTAGCTTCATAAAACTTACTTATGATGAGTGGCTCTTTATATCAGCTGCAGAAATAATCGATGTGCCAGTAGCTAGTAGAGCAACTGTTAAAATAATAGATAAGTTTAGACCGTTGTTTGGGCGTCTTGTAATTAAATATTATAAAGGAAATACATATGGTAGGTATGTGTTTTTGATGGATAAAATAATAGAACAGTGTACGGTAAAAGAAATATTACCTTGCCAATATAACGGAGAGCGATTTGAGGGATATGATAGGGTGCATCTTCCATATCGTAAATTATTAGATGTGTTCCAGTGTAAAATCATGCCTACATATTATGAAGCATTAAAAAAGGTGACAGGAATTTATTGTCTTACTGATACAAAGACCGGTAAACTTTACATTGGTTCAGCTACTGGTGGAGAAGGTGTTGCAGGACGCTGGGGCAATTACCTAGATTCAAAACATGGTGGAAATAAGAAACTAATTAATCTTTATAATGAAAAAGGTGCAGAGTACTTTGAAGAACATTTTACATTTACATTATTAGAGTACTTTGGATTATCATATGACCCAGCAAAGATAGTAGAACGAGAGCAGTATTGGAAACATTGCCTTAATACCATTAAGAGTGGATATAACGACAACTAATATATTGAATTAGGTTGTGAGGGGAGTGCTGTATGAATATATCAAAATTGAGAGAACTAAGTTTTGAAGATATACGGATTTCATATAAAGATTATCTTCAAAAGCAGAATTTATCTATCAATACAATAAATACTTCTTCGGTTGACGCTTTTTATTTATGGCGAAAAGGAAGTTCTAATCTATTCTGGAATGTAATAACCTCTGATAATTTTGAAATTATTGCAAAAAAAGAATTGGTAAAGGCTTTGCAAGAAAATTCAAAGGGTAATGCAAATTCATTAGTTAGTGGATATATGTCACACCTTAGACGATTTAGACATTTTTTGGATTCTGGTAATTACTTAGAAGTAAATTCTACACAAGTTAAAAGAAATGTGCCACGGATTAAGAGTAAGGTGCAAAAGGATGTACCTATTCCGTCAGAGTCTATTGTGGAAGAGTATCTTGCAAAGTGGGACACATTAGAAAACTACCAACTACAAGAGAAAGCTTTAAATAAACTGTTTTTGGAACTTTGTCCAGCAAACAAACAAATTGAAGATGTGCTTCTAAAGGCTTCTACGCTTAATGATTTTTATAGTACAAATATTTTTTCTATATACCCAGTAGCAAAACATATTTGTTCTCTTGATATTGATAAAAGATTAGCAAATGGAGATGTTATGCTTGTTGGTGACATACAAGAAGTAGTAATTGGTGGTGTTAAGAAAAATTTCTACTCATTTGCCACAAAGTATTGTAGTCATCATAATTCTTTAGATTATCCGATTTATGACAGTTATGTTGATGAAGTTTTACGTCATTTTAGAAAGCAAGATCGATTTTTCTATTTTAGTGATATAGATTTGAAAAACTATGAGAAGTTTAAATCCATTCTGAGTGAGTTTAGAAAGTTTTATGGGTTAGAAAAATACAACTTAAAACAAATAGACCAATACATTTGGCAGCTTGGCAAAGACTACTTTCCTAAAAATTATAACAAGAAGAAATAACATTAATATGTTATTGAGGAATTATTATGATTATATATGCTACAAAACAAACATTTGAAAGATACAATTTGAAATTACCATCAGAACTATCACCGCCTCTCAATTTGATAGCTCAATCAGTTATTGAACAAGAAAGTGGAGACAAACTTCTAGAGTGGGGTGCAAAACTGTTTTATTTTGATAAGAGAAAATGTATCCAAGTAGTTAACTTTGCAACTAAATTCACTCTGTTTTTGGTTGATGTGAAGGTGGCTGATTTAGAAAATATCGGTAATATGATGGCTTACTACTTACTAGAACTTTATAAGAATGATAGCAAAATGGTTTATGCTCTTAAAAAGATGTTTGACGAAAATCCACATGTATGTTTTTCTAAGATTTCAGATAAAAGTGCTATTGCAACTTTAAATTACACGCAGAAATATTTTTTAGATGACGGAGATAGATTTTATGAGTTTATATGTAAGGGGATTTTAAAAACGATGGAAATTAACAAACAAGTTAATTTCAACTGGCTTTTTACTATGAAGTCAGCAGGCAAAACAGACTATTTTTATGCAGGAGAAAAATTTCGAGAACATATATTAGATAAATATAACAAGGTCTAGGATTAATCGAAAGGGTGGGAATTGCATTGGAAAACAAAAACCAAGTTTATAATTTTGCAGTGAAATGGTGTGATAAATTTCGAGATCAAAATATCAATTATATTGAATTAGTTGACCACTTTATGGCTGATGATTGTGAAACACTTGGTTTTGAGATGGATTGTGGTCATGCCTTTGAAGAGATGTATGGGGATGCTGTTCATAACTATGAGAAACTTGATGAAATTATAGATGATGTAACCGATATAAAATTGCTAGGTTCAGCTATTTACTCAAGATGGAGATATTTTAATTATTGGGCATATGATGGGGAAGAAATCTTGGAATTTAAAAACCGTTCTTGGTTTATTTTAGCACTCAGTAGATTGTCTATGATTACTGGAGAAAATCCTTTTATCTTTACAGGAACACCAAAGAAGATACACATTGTATCAAATGGCATTGGTTATGGACCTTGCCCTAAACCAGAAGATATAGTTGAACAGAAAGTTACAATTAACTCAGATGGTAGAGTGTGCTATACAGGATATGCTTATGGTGATGGCTATGGAAAGTATAAAAAAGCTGAAAACAAAAATTATAAAATAGCAAAAGAAACAGCTGAAGATATTTTAAATAAAGTAGCTACCTATTTTAGTAATGAATATGATGAAATCTATGCAACAGACATCGGAAGTTGGGAAATGGAGATAACTAATACAGAGGGAAAGGCATATAAGTTTAGAGGTTCCCTATGTGCCGCTTTTGAAGTAGATGAAGTAGATCTTTCAGATCTTATTCGTGATTCTTTAGAAATAGACGATTTATATGTATTTGATGGTAGATATAAACCAGATATTATTGATAGAATTACAGTTGATTATCATAGGGTTACTAAGATTAAACCAAAGCAACGGATTAGTGAGGAACATGAATTTGTAGCTTGGGACTATACAGAGCAGCTGATAATTGATAGAGAGAAGGAAAGTATTGAACATATTCAAAATATAGGGACGGGG
>JBKEBP010000191.1:0-69140 GCA_047973235.1 Suipraeoptans sp.
CACCATCTTTTCGTAATCAGATGCATCTTCGCTTACACCGGAAACAATCTGCGCTATCTTTTCTTTGGTAATCGCTTCTTTGTCAATTCTTTCATCTCTACTATAATTGTAATCAATTTCCATTACAGAATAATGTTCTTTACCATACTGTGGTCCTATATAATCATCATCCAAATCGGCAGTATATTAACTAACTTCAGAATCACACCAAAATATTCCCGGATAGTCATGCAGGACAAACTCAAACAAGTAGAACGCTTTATCAAGATCCAACTCTTTAACATATATTTTTTCAGCATGTTCAAACATACCTTTACGTATTTTTCTATATGTATCTCTATCCTCTTTGCTTAAGCTATCATAGTAGAATCTTGTCTTTGCATTCCTATAAGGGCTAATATAGACATCTTTAATTTTGGGTAAAACGCTCTCCACCTTTGAATCTGTTGATAAGGGCTCTGCATTTGCGATATCCTGATTCGATATGATACCGAGTAAAATCAATATAATGGATAAAACTAAAATGTGTTTTCTCATATAAACCTCATTGTTTTATGGGAATTGCCAAAATACCGTTATTTTAGTAAGGGCATCATCATCAATATAATGATACCAAGTTTCATCAAGTCCATACCATATAGCCAAATTTCCTGCTGCTTCCGGTATTCTATCATTGATTAGGTTATCTCTTGCCGCTTGATAAACTTCGTTATTCGCAAACTTAAATGTCACAATAGGGACTTTGTTCGAAATGGAATTATTAAGTACTTCCGTTACTGCACTTTGTATATACTCATTATAATACATGCCATTTCTAACATAATAATTCGCATCCATACTATTACACTCGGGCATTAATTCCTTGTACTCAATTGTATGTGTTTTCTCAACCTCTGCTTGAGAACAGCACATATAGTCGTATGCAATGTAGCCGGTATTTTCAGGTGTTTCCTCTGCTTCACCCGCAAATACCGGATCCCCCAGGTAACGTCAATATAATAATAATTACCCTCGCAAAACACCAGATTCCATCCGTGTGGCTCCCCTCTTGACTCACCCGTTACGTAAGTACAAAAAACCCCTAACTTTTGCAGTAGATACTGCATTGCTTTAGAGTAACCTGCACATACTGACACCTTGTTTTCAAAAACGCTTACTATATTTTGGTTATCCGGAGAATCTAAATTATAATCCACATTATTAACTATATAGTTAAAAACATGTAGTATTCTTTCATACTCTGTATTCTCATTTGATATACCCTGAAGTGCATTTTGCACTTCATTATCAATAATAATCCACTTCTCATCGGCTTCCTGTTTCGTATAATTATACCTAATAGCAAATTCCAGATATTTATCTTCTCCAACAGTTCGAAGTGTCATATCAACCTTACCGTCACACCAAAAGATATCCGGTCTGTCATAAAGAACAAATTGAAAAATTTCAAATACTTCATCCCCATCATCCGATTGAGTAATAATCACTTCATCATGATCCATTATCCCTGATAGAAGCTCTTTATATACTAGTTGTTTTGATTCGGATAATTTTTCAAAATAGAAGCCTTCCTTTGCCGTAGTTTCATCGATTGTAACCTCTGTATATGGAATCTCAAATGCTTGTTCAACCTCTTTTTCTACGTCATTTGCAATATCGCCGGCATATGAGCATCCTGTCACAAGACATAGGCTAATAAGCAATGCACATAGCTTAATTAGTCTCTTCATTTAAAAGAATACCTTTCTAATATCATTGAACATAACAAATACCATAAGTGCCATTAATAAAACGATTCCAACCGTATGTACAATTCCTTCTTTATCAGGTGGAATACGCTTTCGTCGTATCGCTTCTATAATCAAAAATACAAGTCGTCCTCCATCCAGTGCCGGGAGCGGCAATAGATTCATAACTCCAAGATTCGCGGAAATAAGTATCGCTATATTAAGCATCTGAGAGATAACCGCATACATCCCATATTCTTTACTTGCTTGATAATTATCATCAACTACACTTACTATCCCTACCGGTCCTGATAATTCATTTACACTAACTTGTCCTGTGACAAGCATCTTAAGGCTCTCAAACGTCGTTTTTATCCAAAATCTCACCTCATATGCTCCATATTGTAGTGACGTCAGCACATTTGCTTTCTTATATTGCTCAGCGCCTATTCCAAACATATACGTTCCGGTTTCCTCATTAAGTTTTGCTGTTAATGTGACATTTCGTGTTTCACCGTGACGATTAATTGTAAGTGTTGTTTCTTCTCCTTGATGAAGTTGATTATAAAAAGTAAGTTCTCTAAAAACATAAATGTTCTTACCATTAATCCCAGTTATCAAATCACCTTGCTGTAACCCACTTTCTTCAGCCGGAAAACCTTCTGATACTGCACCAATTAATGGCTTATCATAACCTGTCATTGCAATCAAGATTACAGATAGGATAAAAGCTAAGATAAAATTAAATACAGCACCGGCAACAATTACCGACATTCTGGCCCATACAGACTTCGAATGAAAGCTCCCCTGTGAGTCAGTTTCTTCATCATCTTCTCCCATCATACATGATCCACCAAAAGGCAAGAGCTTTAGGCAGTATTTTGTGCCATTTCTCTCTTTCGATATTAATGTTGGTCCCATTCCAATAGAAAACTCATATACATCTATTTTATTTAATCTTGCAAGCAAGAAATGTCCTAATTCATGAAAAAATATTATAAACCCAAATATTATTACTGCTAATACAATCCCCAATTTCTACCTCCTGTTTTTGATTCGTTTATATGTTTCCTGTTCTATTTCCAGTATTTCATCTAGCGTAGGGTTTTCCACTACCTTATGATGAGTCATGCAGTCTTCGATAATCTGATATATTTCCAAAAAACGAATACTGTTATCCAAAAACTGTGATACTGCCATTTCATTTGCTGCATTAAACACCGTTGGCATACTTCCACCTCTACGTCCTGCAATGTATGCTAATTTAACTCCATAAAAAGTATCCTTATCCGGAACATCAAATTTTATTTCTTTTATCTTTTCGAAATCCAGCCTATCTCCACCCATAGTTCGTCTTTCCGGATAAAAAAGTGCATACTGAATTGGCAACTTCATATCAGGTGTACCTAGTTGTGCCATAACAGACCCATCTACATATTCAATCATTGAATGAATAATACTCTTAGGTTGAATAATTATATCCACATCATCTATGTCAACGCCAAACAACCACTTTGCTTCTATTACTTCAAGTCCTTTATTAACCATGGTTGCGGAATCGATTGTTATCTTTTTCCCCATAACCCAGTTGGGATGCTTCAGTGCATCTTCCGGTTTCACATATAAAAGCTCCTCCTCCTTCATTCCTCTAAAAGGACCTCCTGAAGCCGTTAGCCATATTTTTGAAATATTCTTACTTTCATTACCTCTAAGTGCTTGAAAAATTGCACTATGCTCACTATCTACCGGGAGTATATTCACTCCATACTCCTTGGCAAGTGGCATAATTAAATGTCCTGCTGTAACAAGTGTCTCCTTATTAGCAAGCGCTATATTTTTGCCTGCTTTAATAGCTTCTATAGTTGGCCTAATACCTATCATTCCTACTATCGCAGTAACAACAACACTTGCAGATTCTATAGTTACTGCTTCTATTATGCCTTCCATCCCGGAAAGGACCTTTGTAGTCGTATCCTGAACACGAACTTTAAGTTCAGCCGCCTTATCTTCATCGCCTACCGCTGCTATTTCCGGTTTGAATTCCCTTATTTGTTCTTCAAGTAAATCAATATTCGAGCCTGCACACATTGAACTAACTGATATATCATCAAAATTCCTTACTACTTCAAGTGTTTGTGTTCCAATTGAACCTGTTGAACCTAAAATCGCTATTTTTAGCATCTCATACTCCTTTTCAAATACACCCACATTAGCGGCAAGCTAATTTATATAAGGTATAACGCAAGGTAATAAATTACCGGCGCAGTAAAAATCACACTGTCGAATCTGTCAAGTATACCGCCATGACCGGGAATCAAATGACCATAATCCTTTATTTCATAGTTACGTTTAACTGCAGATGCAGCCAAATCGCCAATCATAGATATAACTGCGCCAACCGCACATATTACTGCGTAAAGAATGGTGTTATGATTTCCATAACCCAAACCATTCATGACAAGCGCTAATATACATCCAAGTATACCTGCTCCTATCACACCACCAACTGCTCCTTCAATAGACTTCTTAGGACTAAGTATTGGTGCAAGTTTATGTTTTCCTAAAAGCATACCCACACAATAAGCACAGGTGTCACTTCCCCATGAACTAATAAATACTAAAACTGCCAATGCTACTCCTTCAGCACCTTTACTTAAACATCTAGCCTGATAAATATATGAAATCATTACTGCTACATATATTAAACCGAAGAATGCAGTTGTAATTTGAGATGATTCATAGGTCGGAAATGTAAGTACATAAACACTCATAATCAATATCAATGTTAATATAATTACTCCTATTAACAACTCATTTAGTTTAAGATAAAGCACAATATAGTAAAGAACTGCACCAATATATGTTACTATCCCGAGAAGAGACTTCTGGACTTTAACTATTTGGTTAAGTTCATACATCCCTATTAAACTAATAATTAATGAAAATCCAAATAAAACATTTCCTCCAAATCCGATGACAAGAATCAACACAATAATAAGTACAATCCCACTTAGAAGTCTTTGTTTAAACATCTATTCTTCCCCCGTTTTTCCGAATCTTCTATTTCGATTGCTGTAATATTCTATGGCATCTGATAATGCATCCTTATTAAAATCGGGCCATAGTATATCAGTAAAATAGAATTCCGTATACGCAAGCTGCCAAAGCATAAAATTAGATAATCTGAGCTCACCGCTTGTTCTTATCAAGAGATCCGGATCCGGAATGCCATGCGTATCCAGATATTCTTTATAAAGGCTTTCCGTAATATTATCCACATCAACCTTCTCATTGATACAATCCTTTGCAAGTAGTTTAAAAGCTCGAATCATTTCATCACGGCTTCCATAATTAATAGCTATTTGAAATGACAATCCCGTATTATTCCCGGTAGCTTCTTCCAGTTCATTTATATCGTGTCTTAAGTCTGATGCTAACCCTGTTTTATCTCCAATAACTCTTACACGCATATTGTTCTTCATTGAACGCTTAATGCTTGTCTTCATATAGTTTCTAAGAAGCTTCATAAGCGCCGCAACTTCAGACTCCGGTCTCTGCCAATTTTCAGTTGAAAACGCATATACCGTTAGATACTTTATTCCCAAATTCCACGCATCTTCACAAATTTGCTCCACCGCTTTACTACCTTGATTGTGTCCCACATTTCTAGGTAATCCTCGTTGCTTAGCCCATCGTCCATTACCATCTAATATAATAGCAACATGATTCGGTACATTCATCACACGCACTTTCCTTTCGTAAAAAAGGGTACCTTTATTAGACCGGCACCCTCATTTCACTAAACTCTTTTAATCTCTAACAAACTATACTGTCATAACCTCTGTCGACTTAACTTCAACTGCCTTATCAACATTTTTAATATACTTATCTGTTACTTTTTGAAGTTCTTCTTCTAAATCCTTGATTCCATCTTCAGAAATATCGCCGCCTTTTAGCTTCTTAATAGCTTCATTCCCGTCTCTTCTGATATTTCTAATTGCTACCTTTGCAGCTTCGCCCTTTTTCTTAACATCCTTAACCAACTCTTTTCTTCTTTCTTCCGTCAGCTCAGGAAAAGCAAGTCTTATAAGATTTCCATCATTTGTGGGATTAATTCCAAGATCAGAAGTTTGAATTGCCTTTTCAATTTCTCCCAACATATTCTTTTCCCACGGGGAAATCTGAATCATTCTTGGCTCCGGAACAGAAATGTTTGCAACTTGCTGAATTGGAGTGGGTGTTCCATAATAATTTATCATTATTCTGTTTAATACATTTGGGTTTGCCCTTCCTGCTCGTATTGTTCCAAGTTCACCCTCTAAATTTGTCATCGTCTTTTCCATCTTCGAATTGTAAATTTCTAATTTCTCGTTCATACCTTTTCCTCCCTTATATAATATTTTTTTTATTTAAAATTTTATACTGTAACTTTAGTTCCATTAAATTTTCCCGAGACTGTGTTTGCAATTGAATTTTCTTCATTTAATCCAAACACCAACATTGGCATTTTATTCTCAAGACACATCATTGACGCCGTTAAATCTATTGCCATAAGCTTTTTATCAATCATCTCATCAATAGTTATCTCGTCATACTTTTTAGCATCTGAATTAACTTTTGGATCACTATCATATATTCCATCTATTGCTTTAGCAAGAAGCATCATATCAGCTTCAATTTCAATTGCTCTTAGGACCGCCCCCGTATCTGTTGAGAAATATGGATGACCCGTTCCCCCGGCAAAGAAAATAACCTTTCCATTCTCCATTGATTCTAACGCAGCATCTTTTGAGAAAAGGCTTGTAAATGCTCCACATGTGAATGGTGTAAATACCTCAGTTTTCATTCCGACATGTCTAAATATATCAGATACATATATGCAATTCATAACCGTAGCCAGCATACCTATTTGATCAGCTTTAACCCTATCTATCGTCTCACTGGTTCGACCTCTCCAGAAATTTCCTCCGCCTGTAACGACAGAAACCTGAACCCCCTTATCTACAAGTTGCTTTACTTGCTTTGCTACGCTAATGCATGTAGCTTCATCGAATCCGGTTTTTTTATCTCCTGCAAGTGCCTCTCCGCTTAGCTTAAGTAATACTCTCTTCATAATGTAAACTCCTTCTTAATTGCTATGAAGAGTATAGCATATGACACTAAAAAATGGAATAGTAAGTAGCCTTTACATCATCAATGTACTTGAGAAAATTCTTTCTGGTCGATTCCGGTTTTTCAATTACAACTTCATTCCCAAGACCCATTAACCACCCATAAAACTGTGGGCTTTCAATGACATCCACTCTAACAATAAAATGTGAGTCATCATACTTTCTTCTATAACAATCTTTCCCAAATCTATCGATGATAACACCTGCCATATGGTTCTTAGCTATGAGAGTTATTGTTTTGGAATCTCCCCCATACATTCCAAAAGTCATTCCACCATAATTAGACATTATCTCTTCGGCACTTTCATCAGTTTTAATTCGTTCTTTTTCCGATACCTTAATAGAGGTCATCTTATCAACTCGGTAATGTCTTAGTTCCAAAATTTCATTATCTATACCTACTAAATAATAGTTTTCATCTTGCCATAACAAACCAATCGGACTAATCTCATATACTTTGCCGTCTCTTCGAAGTTCCATCTCACCTTTTGGTGACCATTCAAAATATTTAAAAGTTATTGTTTTATTGTTAATAAGTCCTTCTTGAACTGCATCAACATTATAGTAAATACTTTCATTCATGCTTTTAATGCGTCCGGAAATATATACCTGTCTTTTTAACTGTCTCGCTTCTGTCTTACTGCACATACTTTCCAGCTTTTTTATAAGTACTTCTGATTTTTTTATTGTTATAAATTTAGAAGACTGCACCGCATCTACTAAAAGTTTAAGTTCCGGTAATTCAAACTCTCTACTCGCTAGATAAAATCCATTATTTTTCCCTTTAATTGATATAATGTCAAATCCAAATTCCTTTAGTGCAGCAATATCAGCGTATATACTTTTTCGCTCAGCTCTTATATTATTATTTTCTAACATTTCAATTAGTTTGGTTGTAGATATAGGACTATTAGGCTCTGAATTTGTAAGCAGCTCTTTCATAATAAGAAGTATTTTTATTTTTTGATTATATGATTTAGGCATAATAAGCCTCCACTTAGTTTTTCTCTTAATATTTTACCATACTTCACAACTCTTATGAACAAAAAAAGAAGAGTTATGAAAACCTCTCCTTCTCTTGAGACTAAATCAATTATTTAAGTTTATAATTCCAGTCACGCTGATGTGTATGTAACAAATGATGTGCTTTTTCGGATAATGGCGCTCCTAAAAATTCTTTGTACAAGACTCCTACTTCTTCATTTTCATGGGAATATCTAATTGGCGCATTTTTATCCAATGTATATAGCGTTTTAGCTCTTTTATCTACTCTTTCTTCTCCATCATTAATCGGCTGTCCGCCTCCACCGGCACATCCGCCGGGACAGGCCATAACCTCAACAAAATCATATTCAGACTTGCCGCTTTGTATGTCTTTAATCAACTTGCGAGCCTCTCCAAGTGATGAAACAGCAGCGCATCGTACTTTATACCCATCAACATCGACTTCTAATTCTCTCCTATCCGTATACCCTCTTACTACTTTAAATGCATCCGGATCGATGTTTTCATTCTTGATAAGGAAATAAGCCGACCTAAGAGCTGCCTCCATAACACCACCTGATGCTCCGAAAATAACTGCTGCTCCTGTTCCCTCACCAAGAGGACTATCAAACTCACTTTCTTCCAATTTAAGAAGATTAACATTATCAGTCTTCATAAATTGTATCATTTCACGTGTTGTCAGAACAGTATCAACGTCTTTAATACCGCTCGTAGCATTTACTTCTTCTACATCACATTCATATTTCTTCGCACTACATGGCATTATAGAAATAACATGTATTCTGCTTGGATCTACATCAATCTTTTTTGCAAACCATGACTTAGTAACAGCACCAAACATCTGCTGAGGTGACTTTGCACTAGATAGTTGATCTACCATATTAGGATACTCACTCTTTAAAAACCTTACCCATCCCGGACAACACGATGTAAACATAGGCCACTTGTATTTATCCTTATTTGCAAGCTTATCAAGTAGTTCACTACCTTCTTCCATAATAGTTAAGTCTGCGGCAAAATTAGTATCAAACACATAGTCAAATCCTAATTTTTTTAATCCTGTAACCATCTGTCCCGTTGTCAGTTCATGTTCGTCATCTTTGTACAAATCAGCAAATCCCGCTCTAACTGCCGGTGCAACTTGAACTACTGTTACAATATCCGGATTGTGTAATGCATCATATACATGTCTGATATCCCTTCTTACTGTTAATGCTCCAACCGGGCAATGTGTTACACACTGACCACACGCTGAACAGTTTGAATCATTCATATCAACATTGTCTTTTATACCAACCGTTGTTCTATAGCCTGTATTCATTACATCCCATACTGAGAGGCTCTGAACCTTATCACATATACTCACGCAGCGCATACATTTTATACACTTTGATTTATCTCTTATTATTGGGAAATCCGTATCTGTAAAGCCTTCTTCCCATGCATTTTCATATGGAACCGTCATGATACCCATCATTTCAGTCACTTCTTGAAGACTACAGTTTCCATTCCTTAAACACGTTGGACAGTCATTATTATGTTCCGACAATATTAATTGCAGGTTCGTTCTTCTAATATCACGAACTCTGGGACTGTTTGTATAAACAACCATTCCCTCTTCAACCATGTGATTACACGAAGAAACCAATCTATCAATTCCCTCAACTTCAACAACGCATACACGACAGGCTCCTATTTCATTAATTTCCTTAAGGAAGCATAGCTTTGGAATCTTAATCTCTAAGCTCTTCGCCGCTTCCATGATAGTTGTTTTCTCGGGAACGCTTGTAGCCTTTCCATCAATCGTTAAATTTACCATTTTGCAGCCCTACCTCCTCTCAGTGATCCATAGCCATAATAATCACAGCGCAGGCACCTTTCCGATTCTTGTTTCAATTCCTCTTTGGTCATGCCAAGCTCTACCTCACTAAAATCATTTTTACGTTCACACGCTTCTCTTTCCGGTAGTTCAACACGGCCACATTTCCTTCGGTTATTAAGATGCACATCAGGAATACTCACATCAACATCCAGCTCATGATAGAAGCCCAAGTACTCATCAATATTAGCGGCAGCAACTTTGCCACCCTCTATCGCTCTAATAACAGTTGCTGGACCTGTAACACAATCGCCTCCTGCGAAAACGCCTTGATTTTCAGGTACATTACCATCATCGAGAGCTCCGATAGCACCGTATTTAATCTCTATACCTGAAGTCTCAAAATGTTTGTATTCGATATTTTGTCCAATTGCAACAAATACAGTATCGCATTTAATTATTTCTTCCGGCTTATCTGCCTTTCTAGGCGCCGGTCTTCCTTTTCTATCACTAAGACTTATTATTTGTGGCTGTACTCTTAGTCCTATTACTTCTCCGGACTCATTCTTTTCAATTGCTAAAGGTACTTGCAGTGTTATCATCTCTACACCCTCTGCAATAGCACTTTCTACTTCAGCAGCTAATGCCGGCATATCCTGCTGTCTTCTTCTATAAACAACTGAAACACTATCAGCCCCCATCCTAGCAGCTGATCTTGCACAGTCCATGGCAACATTACCACCACCTAATACTACCACCGTCTTACCGGTAAGATCCATCATTTTATCCTCACCGATGTTATAAAGAAGGTCTACAGCCGAAATCACACCTTCAGCATCCTCGCCTTCTATACCCATTTTCTTGTCAGTGTGTGCACCTATTGCAATATATACAGCATCGAATTTATCTCTTAAGTCATGTAGCGGTAAATCATCACCAATTCTAACATTTGTATGTACTTTTACTCCCAGGCTAATTATTGCGTCAATGTCTTCCTGCAGTCTCTCTCTGGGGAAACGATATGAAGGAATGCCATATCTAAGCATGCCGCCAAGTTTTGACTTTTCTTCAAACACCTCTACTTTATGACCCATAAGTGTAAGGTAATATGCCGCACTAAGACCACTTGGTCCACCTCCAACAATTGCAACTGATTTCCCTGTCCTCTTAGCTATGGGCTCATGTGGAACATTCTCACTGAAGTCAACTGCAGCTCTTTTAATTCCTCTGATGTTTACAGGTGTATCAATCATTCTTCTACGACATTTCCTCTCACACGGGTGCTCACAGACAAAAGCACATGTTGTCGGAAATGGATTATCTCTTTTAATCAGTCTAACTGCATCATTATATTTGCCTTCATTCATTAAAGCTATATAACCCGGTATGTCTACGTTAGCAGGACAATCTGCTATACAAGGAACAGCTATAGTCGTAGCATCGATATTTCCCTTTTCTTCAATATACTTGACATATTCGTTATAACATTCTGTAACACCATGATGCACCATTCTTGCTGCCTCATATCCAATTGCACAATCTGCTGATTCATAAATATTTTGTGCTGTGTCCTTAATTAAGTCAATAGTGTTAACATCTGCTCGGTTTTCCAGTACATCTTCAAGTAGATTTTGAAGCTTCTTAAGGCCAATTCTACAGGAAGCACATTTTCCACAGGTTTGTGCATGACACATCTTCAAAAAACCTAAGTGGAAGTCTGCAGGACATGAGTCCACAACGCCGGCAATCATTCTGCGTTCAAGATCCTGATACATTATATCAACGCTGGCTTGTACTGCATCTGACTTTTTCACTTGTAATCTGCTCATTTTTTCCTCCTAAAATTTATATTTTCATTATTATACCAAAGCATCTAATAATTGACAAATTAGTTATTAATTTATCATTGTCTGTTAATATGTTGTCTTTCACGTTATTTGATTAACTGTTATGTTAATATTTTCTCAATAGTAGAAAAAAATAGACGGAGCATTTTGCTCCGTCTATTTAATATATACTTTTAAAGTTTTTTAGCCACCTTTTCACTCTCTATCATCGCTTCTATAATTGCACTTCTAAACCCTCTTTCTTCTAAAACACGTACTGCTGCTATCGTACTTCCTCCCGGTGAGCATACATTGTCTTTTAATTCACCCGGATGTTGCCCTGTTTCGAGTACCATTTTCGCACTCCCTAAAACAGCTTGTGCAGCAAACTTATATGCTTTGTCACGTGGTATTCCTCCTAACACAGCCGCATCTGCCATTGCTTCTATAAACATGTAAACATATGCCGGCGATGACCCGCTAAGTGTTGCTGCCGTTTCCATTAGTTTCTCAGGAATAACATCACACTTTCCAAAGTTTGACAATAATTTTAATATCTTAGCTAACTCTTCGTCATTAATCTTATCATTAGGAGATACTGCTGTCATACCTTCACCAACAAAAGCAGGTGTATTTGGCATAATTCTCACAACTTTAGCAGCTTTCCCAAAACATTCTTCAAGCCATTTATGAGTCCTACCCGGTGCCATGGAGACAATTATCTTATTATCAGAAACATCCTTTATTTCCAAAATCACTTCTTCAAAGAATTGTGGTTTAATACCAAGAAAAATAATGTCTGAATGCAAAGCAACTTCTTTATTATCGTCGGTCATTTTTATACCAAATTTTTCACTCGCTTTATTTCTACTTAATAAGCTTTTAGCCGAACCACAGATATCCTCCGGTTTCACTTCACCTTTGCTTAATATTCCTGATAGTATTGCAGATGACATATTACCGGTTCCGATAAATCCAATCTTCATCTTTTGTCCTCCTGTTTTGCTTTTAAATGTGATATTAAATACGGCATTGATTTCTTAGAATATTCACCGAGTGAATACTCTCCTTTCGACAAACACCAATCATATACAAGCGCTCTTTCACACATAGAATAGAACCTCGTATACTCTGTTACAGTTCCTTCATTAGATATCTCGCCTCGAAATTGACCTTCTTCAATAATTTCAGTTATTAGTTTATAGTATTTTCTATTTTGATCCAGTAGACTTCTTTGCCCATGTGAAATCAACTGCGTCGAATAAAGTGATGAGAGTATATCCAATGAGATTTTTCTCTCCATCATTGAGTGAACTTCATAATTTAAGTTGAGAAGCTTGTTAAAACAGTTTTCACCTTCATCAATCTGCTTTTCCAGTTCTTCATAGTAATCATCCAACACATCCGCAAGAGTTTTAAGCAAATCATCTTTTGTGTGAAAGTAATAGTAAAATGATCCTTTTGATGTGTTGGATTCGCGTATGATATCGTCAACGGTTGTATTATTAAACCCTTTACTATAAAATAATTCCCACGCTGCACTAACTATTATTTCTTTAACAGACATAACTGGTCTCCTTAACATTTCTAGTTGAATTTCTGTTCTGTTCTCTCTATTATTTCATCTTGAAGAGTTTTACTCAGATTTCTAAAATGGTCACTGTAACCTGCAACTCGTACTATCAAATCTTTGTATTCATCAGGGTGTTTCTGTGCATTAATCAATGTCTCCTTGTCAATAACATTAAACTGTATATGATGACCATCCATATTGAAGTATGTTCGCACGAGATTTGACATCTGCATCAGACCTTCATCACCTTTAACTACATCCGGAGTGAATTTTTGATTAAGTAATGTTCCTCCCGTTTGCAAATGATCCATCTTCGAGGCTGACTTAATTACAGCTGTTGGTCCGTTAGTATCCGCTCCCTTCTCAGGTGATATTCCTTCTGAAACAGGTTTATGTGCTTTTCTTCCATTGGGACTTGCGAGCATTACTTCACCGAAGTAAACGTGGCAAGTGGTCGGAAGCATATTAATTCGATATGTTCCTCCAAGCATATTAGGGCGTCCGGTTACCAGCCCATGATAAAACTTAAATACATCTTTCATTATATCGTCTGCATAATCATCATCATTACCATACTTAGGTGTTTTGTTCTTCACTTGATTAGCTATATACTCGTGTCCCTCGAAATCATCTTCCATGGCTTTGATTAGTTCTTGCATTGTCATCGTTTTTTCTTCGAATACATTGTATTTTATAGATAATAGACAATCCGTAATCGTTCCTATTCCAACCCCTTGAATATACTTTGTATTGTATCTGGCCCCACCACTATTATAGTCTTTGCCTTTTGTTATACAATCATTAGTAATTACCGAAAGAAACGGAACCGGCATCTGTGTCGCATAAATCTTCTCTATGATATTACTACCTGTAACCTTTATATTAATAAAATATTCCAGCTGTTTTTTGAATGCGTCGTATAACTCTTCAAAACTATTAAAATCTGTTGCATATCCCAGTTGTAAACCAAGTTGTTTTTTTGACACATTATCAAATCCATTATTCAATGTCAATTCTAATATTTTAGGAATATTAAAATATCCGGTTAAGATATATGCTTCATTTCCAAAAGCCCCCGTCTCTACACAGCCACTGGTTCCACCTTTTCTAGCATCTTCTAGTGACTTTCCCGCATTTAAAAGCTCTTGTATTATTGCCTCAGTATTATAAAACGCAGGTTGTCCCCAGCCTTTTCTGGATACTTCACATGCTCGTTTCAAGAATTTAGTTGGTGTTTTTTTGCTAATTTGGACATTGGAACTTGGCTGTAGAAGCTGCATTTCATCCATACAATCCAGTATTAAATAACTAACATTGTTAACTCCATTTTCACCGTTCGGTGTGATTCCTCCAGTATTGAGATTGGCAAAATCAGTATATGTAGAACTTTCTTTAAGTGTGATTCCTACTTTGGGAGGTGCCGGTTGATTGTTGAATTTTATCCACAAACATTCTAAAAGTTCAAGCGCCTTATCATCATCTAGTATGCCATCTTTTATATCGCTCTCATAAAAAGGATTCAGGTGCTGATCCAGACGACCGGGACTATATGCATCCCAAGGATTTAATTCGCTGGTAACGCCAAGATGAACAAACCAATACATCTGTATTGCCTGCCAATAGGTTTCAGGTTTATTTGCAGGAACAACATCACAGTTAGCGGCTATCTGTAACAATTCTTCTTTCCGCTTATTATCACTTTCTTTTGAAGACAACTCTCTTGCATAATCCGCATAGCGTTCTCCTAATATAATTACCGCATCACAAGCTAATTTCATTCCCTCTAATTCGTTCTTTTTCTCAAGAGCTTCGGTATCATTTAGGAAATCTAAACTTTTAATTGCTTCATCTATATCATTTTTGTAATCAAGCATTCCCTTTTCATATATTTTAAACGAACCAACGGTATGTCCCGGACCACGTTGTTCCATAAACTCAGTAAATATACCTGCTGCATATGCATCTTTCCACTCTTTGGACATTTCTTTTAAAATATGATTTCTGATACTTCTCTTATCCCAATATGGAATCATAACTTCTTCTTGTATTTTCAAGTCGTTATCAGTAACTTTAAAATTAATTAAGTCCCTATCATTCATGACATGCATATCTTCAAGCGTATGACAGCAAAGCTCCGGAAAAGTAGGCGAAGCCTGTGGTGAATCCCCTTTTTCGCCAACGATTAATTCACCTGTACCTATGTATAATGTCTTTTTCTCAAAGTAGTCTTTAAGAACCTGTCCTCTTAGTTCCGGAATCGATAAATCACCTTCATATTTCAAATAAGTATCTGTCATGATGTTGGCTCTCTCTAAATCAATATGAGCCGGTGTTTCAACGCTTTGTTTTCTTAATCTTCTAACTCTTTCATTCATACCTCTTTCCATTTAATTATCCTCCTATGCATACATTATTAAATCCTGCTTCTTTAAACAGGTTAGCAAACTCCACCATGCTCTCACTCTCCGGTGTCGTAAAAGCATTTCCTTTATATTCCTCTCCCAACTTTTCATACTTACCCGACCCTGTGTTGTGGTACGGAAGCAAATTAAGCTTTGAAACACTAATTCTTTTTTCTTTCAAATACAAGATAATACTTTGCATACTTTCTGTTGTATCATTTACTGTACCAATTATCGGAATCCTTATATAGATATTGGCATTATTTGCTGATAGGAATTCTAAGTTCTCCTTAATTAATCTATTAGAAGTACCAATATATTGTTTATGCAGCTCGTCATCCATTATTTTAATATCATATAAAAATGTATCTATATATTTCATAATACGTTCATAGTTGTTCCTTGGTGCATATCCGCAAGTATCTATAGCTATATTAATCCCTCTTCTATAAAGACCTTTTACCACTGCTTCTAAGTAGTCAATATCAGCTGCCATAGCTTCTCCTCCTGAGAGCGTAACACCTCCTCCTGATTCTTCGTAGAACATTTCATCCTTCATGACTTCTTTTATTAAGTCATCAACACATATTTCCTCACCTGCGATTTCTCGCAAATTCAAAATGCATGCGTCTACACAATTACCACACCCTGAACACACCTCTTTGTTACAGGCTTGTTTACAACTACCACAGGATATACATTTCTCCTTGTCGCACATTAACTGTGGTTTAAAACTCTTTGTTTCGGGATTATGACACCACGCACAATTTAAATGACACCCCTTAAAAAAGACTGTAGTTCTTATGCCGTCACCATCATGTATGGAGTATTTTTGTACCCCTGTAATAAGACTCATAGTCATCACCTCTTTTTCAAATATATCTAATTCAATATAGTATTTTAGACTATAGTTTGTACTTTAGTCTAAACGTATCAAACCCA
This sequence comes from Suipraeoptans sp., assembly GCA_047973235.1. GTDB lineage: Bacteria > Bacillota > Clostridia > Lachnospirales > Lachnospiraceae > Aequitasia. The sequence continues at coordinate 16,466 of JBKEBP010000191.1, forward strand.
CTTCATTTTGTCAATCTATATGTGTATTTTCATTCAGGAATATGATAAACTGTATCTTGCAGGGTTAATAACTCTAACTTACTTAACGAGGTTTAAACATGTCAAAATTAACTAATAAAACGAAGGCCATAGTTGCCTCCGTTCTGGGGAATTTTATATTTGGGCTTAGTTTTCTAGCATCAAAAATAGCACTATCTGAAGTATCGCCAATGGTTTTAATATCCACTAGATTCATTCTTAGTTTTCTTATAATGAATCTTTTGGTTTTTTTTGGTATTGCAAAAATTAATTTCAGGGGGAAAAACTTGTTCCCTCTACTGATACTGGGAATATGTCAGCCTGTTCTATATTTTATATTTGAAACATATGGAATTAAATATTCAAGTTCCTCATTTGCAGGGATTATAATTGCTTTTATACCGATATTAGCTTTTCTACTAGCTGCAGTCTTTTTAAAAGAACCACTTAAAAAAAATAAAGTTGTTTGGAGTATTTTTTCTCTGGTTGGTATTGTTATCATTTCTCTTGCAGAGCAAAGTGGAGGTTCAGTACATATAATTGGCATCTTATTATTATCCGGAGCTGTACTAACAGCTGCAATTTTCAATATAATAAGTAGAAAAAATGCCGGTACGTTCACCGCATTCGAACGCACCTACTTTATGTTTGCCGTAGCAAGTATAGTATTCTTTATTATGGCACTTTTTGAAACTAAAGGAACTTTGTTTAGAGTTATCGCCGAGGAAGCATCTAATATAAGTTTTGTTTTACCAACAATATTCTTAGCTGTTTTTTCCTCTGTGATTGCCTTTTTCTGTGTGAATTACTCTGTAACCTATCTACGCATACAACAATCAACTTCATTTGGCAACTTAAGTACCATAGTTTCCGTAGTGGCTGGTGTGCTAATCTTACATGAAAATTTTACAGTTTTTCACCTATTTGGAATCGTGTTAATTATTATCGGCGTTTATAAGGTCAATTCGCAATAAGAAAAAGTGACTGTCGGGAAGTAAATGTATTTTCCGATAGTCACTTTTTAAAAACAGCCTCAAGCCCAGTATGGTAGCGGGATTCAAAGGAATCCCACCCCACACTTGACTTAGAGCCCTTTTTATTTATGATATTAAGTTGTTCATACTCTTTACACTAATACTTAGTGTAGACAAATTATGCAGTAATGCTGATGTAGTTGGTGTAATAACACCGGCAACTCCCAGTACTATTAGTCCTGTATTAATTCCTACTATCTCTCTGTAATTGCTCTGTATTCTCTTCATTAGATTATCACTTAGCAATTTGAGTGTAACAATCTCATATAAATCATCTGCCGAAATAGTAATATCCGCTATTTCACGTGCTATCTCAGCACCATCGCTTATTGCTATTCCTACATCAGCTGCAGATAATGCAGGCGAATCATTTATACCATCACCTATCATAATTACAGTGCTTCCATTTTCCTTCTGCTCGCTTACAAATCTAGCCTTATCCTCAGGTAATACTTCTGAATAATACTCATCAACTTTTAGTTTATTAGCAATAAATCCAGCCGTTCTTTCTGAGTCTCCGGTCATCATTACAATTTTTTTAATTCCTACTTTCTTAAGTGAAGTAATAATGGCAGATGCTTCTTCACGAAGTTCATCCTCAATACATATTACAGCTTTTAAAACACCTTCAATTGCCAAATACAAATGCGAACACTCTTGTGGTAGGTTATCGAATTTTTCTTTTGCCTCTTTGGGAATGATAGTTTTTTCATCATCAAATACAAAGTGAGCACTTCCTATTATAGCCTTCTTATCTTCTATCGTTGTCGATATTCCATGTGCTACAACGTAATTAACCTTAGAATGCATCTCTGCATGTTCAAGACCTCTATCATTAGCTGCTTTAACCACGGCTTTCGCCATCGAATGAGGAAAATGCTCTTCTAAGCAGGCCGCTACTCTAAGCATTTCATTTTCATCATTATCACCAAACGAAATAACTTCCTTGACAATAGGCTGCGCCTTAGTAAGCGTACCTGTTTTATCAAATACTACAGTATCTGCATCTGCAACCATTTCCAGGAACTTTCCACCTTTAACCGTAATTCTATAGAAGTTAGCTTCTTTAATAGCGGATAATACAGAGATTGGCATTGCTAACTTTAATGCACATGAATAATCAACCATTAGTACTGCTAAAGCCTTAGTCACATTTCGAGTTATTAGACCAACACCCAGAGTGCCAAGTAAAGTAAAAGGAACCAGCCTATCTGCAAGTCTGGAGGCTTTACCCTCAACATTGGACTTAAGTGCTTCAGTATCTTCAATCATAGTCATTATTTTTTCATATCTGGTGCTTCCTGCGGCTTCCTTAACTTCTACTACTAATTCACCTTCTTCTATTACTGTCCCTGCATATACATAGCCGTTTTTTTCTCTTTTTACAGGTTCTGATTCCCCTGTTAATGATGCTTGATTAACTGATGCAACACCATCTTTTACAGTTCCATCAAATGGAATTACATTCCCCATTCTGACTACTACTTTATCGCCGGGTATAACTTTAGTATATGGAACCAACGCTTCTTTTCCATCAGCCTGAATCCAAACATTCTTTATATTAAGAGACATACTCATAGCTAAATCAGTAGCGGATCTTTTATGCGTCCACTCCTCTAGGAGTTCACCAACGCCCAACATAAACATCACAGATGATGCAGTAGCAAAATTTCCTCTTATTAGTGACACTGTAATTGCTGTAGCATCAAGAACCTCTACTTCCAATTTCTTCTTTGCTAATGAACGTACTCCCTTTAATATATATCCTGCGGATTTAAAAATTGTCCAAACAGTTCGTATTTGCATTGGTACAAATAATACACCAAGTCCTCTCAGTAAAAGCTTTGCAATCATTTTGTCCTGGTACTCGGAATTAAGTGCTCTTCCTGAGTATTCCAATATCCCCGGTGGTATATCAACATCAACATGCCCATACTCTTTTAAAGACTGTAGTACATATTCTTTATCTCCATTATAATATATGACAGCATCTCCGGTTCTTTCATAAACCTTTACATTCGTTACATTTAACAGGCTCTGCAAATAAAAGTGAAGTGTATCCGCTTCCTCATAAGACATATCTTTTTGGCAGGTGTGAATTCTAAGTCTGCCTTTTATGTCATGCTTTATTATGAATTTCATAGAATCCCTTCTATTCCTCTACTATTTTAGCTTCATCTTCAACTTTTCTGGTTTCATTGATATCTTTGGCTTCTGCTAAAACATCCTCAGCATTCTCCTGAATACAAGTAGCAGTTTTCATAACACTTTCCTTTACCCTAAGTACGGCAGCTGTAGTATTCGTATACACTTTCTTAGCATCCTTACTTGATAGGAGCTTAACTCCTGCAGTACCGAATAACACACCTCCTGCAAAAATAGCTATTTTCTTAACACTTATAAAATCTAACATGATTTTACCTCCTCAATTTTATTAATTTGTTGATTTACGGTTTCCTATTTCCTCTTATAGCCGGTATAGATACAAAGAATAAAGCAAACTATACCTGCAAATGCCCAAAACTTATGTTGTTTCATAAATAATCACCGCCTTTCTATAAGTTTACTTTCTCGAATAGCGGTAAGTCAATCATAACCGTTTTTATTATTGATAATTTTTTCATTAATAAGAAAAGGCTCTATACCTTTTGGTATAAAGCCTAAATCATTATTTATATGATAAGTCATTATATTATTGTCCCAGTTGTGCTGCAACTTCAGCTGCAAAATCATCAACTTTCTTTTCAATACCTTCACCTGTTTCATAACGAACAAACTTAGTTACTTTTAAATCTGCTCCGTTTTCTTTTGCAACCTTATCAATATATTGCGCAACTGTAAGATCTGAATCTTGTACAAATACCTGATCCAAAAGGCATATTTCCTTAAGTTCCTTGTTAAGACGACCAATAATCATCTTCTCAATGATATTATCAGGTTTTTCAGGATTTTCTTCTTTCGCTTGTGCTAGTAGAATTCCTTTTTCATGTTCCATGTATTCATCAGAAACTTCATCTCTGGATACATATTTCGGTGACATGGCTGCTATCTGCATAGCTACATTTCTAAGAGCTGATTTGATATCATCATTAACAACATTCGTAGCTGCCTCAACTAGTACACCAATTCTACCACCACCATGAATATATGAAACTATACATCCATCTGATTCCATTTTTTCAAATCTTCTAATTCCAAGATTTTCTCCAATAACTGCAACCTTTTCCGTTAAAGCTTCTTTAACCGACTTGGATGTATCTACATTCCAAGCCTCTTCCATAAATGCATCGATGTCTTCTGATTTTGTAGCAAGTGCCTGATTAGCAACATCTTTTACAAATGTTTGGAAGTCTTCTGTTTGTGCAACAAAGTCTGTTTCTGAGTTAACCTCAACCATAGCAGCAAGTTTATCATCTTTAACTTCAGCATATACAAGTCCTTCTGCTGCAATACGTCCTGCTTTTTTTTCAGCTTTAGCCTGACCATGCATTCTTAGGTACTCAACTGCTTCATCTATATTTCCATCTGTCTCTGTTAATGACTTTTTACAGTACATCATTCCTGCGCCTGTAATTTCACGCAATTCTTTAACCATTCCAGCTGTGATTGCCATTTTTATTTCCCTCCATTATCCTCTTTGAAATTATTCTTGTGTTCCTTCTTCTGCTGCTTCTTCAGTATACTCTTCTTCATAGCCTTCACCTGTAGCGCCTTGGTTAGCTTCTATACAAGCATCGGCCATCTTAGCTACGATAAGTTTTACTGCACGAATAGCATCATCATTTCCGGGGATAACATAATCTAGCTCTTCAGGATCACAGTTTGTATCTGCAATACCTATAAGTGGAATACCCAAAGTATGTGCTTCTTGAACACAGATTCTTTCTTTCTTAGGATCTACTACGAAGATTGCATCCGGCAATTTCTTCATATCCTTAATTCCACCAAGGTTTTTTTCTAATTTTTCCCATTCTTTTTTAAGACCAATTACTTCTTTTTTAGGTAAAACATCGAAAGTACCGTCTTCAGACATTCTCTCGATTTCTTTTAGTCTGTCAATTCTACTCTTAATTGTTTTAAAGTTAGTAAGCATTCCACCTAACCATCTCTCGTTTACATAATACATTCCACAACGAGCAGCTTCTGTTTTAATCGCATCTTGAGCTTGTTTTTTAGTTCCTACAAAAAGGATAGTTCCACCATCAGCAACTACGTCTGAGATAGCATAATATGCATCATCAACCATTCCTACTGATTTCTGTAAATCGATAATGTAGATACCGTTTCTCTCTGTGTAAATGTAAGGAGCCATTTTAGGGTTCCATCTTCTTGTCTGGTGTCCGAAATGTACACCTGCTTCTAAAAGTTGTTTCATTGAAATAACACTCATGCTAATTTCCTCCATATTGGTTTTTACTTCCGTATAAATATATATCTATAAAAGACCGATAAATAATTGTATCGGCACCCTTTCAAGCTACTTATACGTGTTTTTTTGCGACTCTAAAATATTATCATGTTTTACCTATAAATGCAAGCTTTTTCGTCACTTTAACTCCCTATTTACCACTTACACCATATTCGCTAATTCATTAACATCTATCTGTCCCGGTGCTGATGCTTTCCCCACCACTCCAAAAGTAATCGACGATACAAATTCTTTTGGATTAGTTCTGCTTAATCTTCCAAGTTCTCCCATTGATATTGCAACCAGAGTGACATTATCGTATTTGGCATCTACGATTAGTACTGCTCTTCTAAGTGCTTCAACATCGCTTTTATCCTGTGGCATAAAAGCCACTTTACATATATCTGCGCCTTGTAAGTGCATATCCTCCAGTAATTTTATGATATCCTCTGTCTCAGGAGTTTTATTAAAATCATGATTTGAAAGTATAACGGCAACTTGCATGCAGTGTGCTGCATTTAATAGCTCAGTCACATTATTTTTGACCAATTCCCATTCAATATCTACAATATCAATACAATTAGATGCTACAGCCGCATAAACTGTTTTTACATATTCATCATGTGTCACATCTTTGTTTCCGCCTTCTGTTCTAGTTCTAAAGGTAAATATAAGCGGCATATCTCCTAATACATCTCTAAGTTTATATAACAATCTGCTTACAGCTACCGGGCTGTCGCATTCCTCATAAAAATCTACTCTGAGTTCAGCTATTTCCGCTTTAGAATCAACTATATTCTTTGCACTTTCTAATATATCATTTTCATTCGTACTAACTATAGGAGCACATATAGCACAATTCTCTTTACTTATCTCAACGCCTCTTATACGTATCATCAAACCACCTCATCAAAACGCACTTTTATATTTTTAAAAAGTATATCTGTAAATTCACTTATTGGAATTCTTTTCTCTGAAGTGCTGTTATTCTCACAAATAATCTTATCTTCAACCTCTAAATTAATCCCATCAACAATCTTGGACGGCAACATACCAACCAGCTTTTCCACATTAATAATTCGAACCATGTATGGTGTATTAGTTAAAGAAGGTTCGAGTACTTTAGGTAACACCTTAATTACCCGCTCACCATCCTCCTTTGTCATTAAAGTCGCTCCGTCACTTTTATATTCTTTTATTAATCTACTGTAATATTCATAATCACGCAATGTATAAATCATATAATTATTATCTAAAAACCCATTTATGTAATTAACATATGCATCAGCATCACTTTCTCCAAATTCTCTGTATGACAAATCTGAAACATTACAATACTCCCATTGCTTTCTAAAAACAGTCCTAAAATCATAAGGCGTGTAAATAGCCTCTGCCACAGGCATCAAATATGTAAATACTTCTCCGGCATCATACATATCATTCAAAACCCTATTGAGAAGCTGACCCATATATCCTTTTGAACGTTCTTCTTTTAGTGTTGCAACTGCTACAATATAGTGTATTAGTGTTTCAGTATCATTTATCATGGCCCTATATGGATTCAAATGTATCATGGAGCATACCTTATCACCATCTTCAAGTACATAGATAATATTATTTTTAGTCACCTCTGTAAAGTAATAATCTACGAATCCTTTAGAGTCTTCAGGAAATACTGATTCGTATACTTCTCGTGCTTTGTAATATTCTTCCTGATCTAAAATACGTATACTCATGCAAACTCCCTCCAATTACTTTTAAATATTAGTTCACTTGGTTTTACTACTGCTTTTTGGGGCAACCACTGCATCCGGCACATCCGCCTAATTCAGATGATGAAGCCATATATCCATAAGTATCTATCGTTTCAAGGCACACTATAGCCTGCGCTGCTATTCCTTCACCTCTGCCGGTAAATCCCATACCCTCTTCCGTCGTTGCTTTGACATTTACCTGGCTCTTTTCTATGTTTAATGCTTCTGATAATTTTTCTACCATTTCGTCCACAAAAGGACGCATTTTAGGTGCCTGCGCTATTATAGTTGCATCGATATTAGAAATAAAAAGTAGTTTCTCTTCAAGAAGTAACTTAACTTTTCTTAAAAGATTAATACTATCTGCACCTTTATACTTTACATCCGTATCAGGAAAATGCTTTCCTATATCTCCAAATGCAGCTGCACCTAGAAGTGCATCCATAATAGCATGCGTCAAAACATCTGCATCTGAGTGTCCATCTAAACCCTTTTCATAAGGGATTGTAACACCTCCAATTATAAGAGGCCTTCCGCTCACTAAACTATGTACATCATATCCCATGCCTACTCTCATATCTATACCTTATCTTCTTTCTCATTATTTGTATCTTCATTATTTGTATCTTGGTCATTATTATCGGATTGGCTGTCTAATAACGTTTTCTCTTCATTTTCATCTGCCTGTGGCGGATTAGCTCTATCTTTTTTATAGCTAATAGCTACTGTAACAAGAAGTGCAACAGCTATTACTAAAAATGCCACACCGGCAAACATAAACATTGGTTGTGTTCCTTCCGCCCCTTGTACTACATCCTTGATTAATGAAAATCCCAAATATCCCAAATATGCTCCGGCAATAACTCGAAATATATAATTTCTGTTCGACATAATATTCTATCTCCTTCGTAACAATTAATTGTTTTCTACAGTTTACACAAAAGTTCTCCTAATTGCAATAAGGCGGTCCTCAAAATGAGAACCGCCTTATTAGCTACTAGTAGTAGCGGGAACAGGATTTGAACCTGCGACACCACGGGTATGAACCGTGTGCTCTAGCCAACTGAGCTATCCCGCCTCGTTATGAGCACTTGGCAACCGTACTTTGGTTGCTTACGTGCGATACATGTCACAGCACTTGACGAGGTGTTTTCGAGTCTAGTACTGAGGCTCGTTATGAGCACTTGGCAACCGTACTTTGGTTGCTTACGTGCGATACATGTCACACAGCACTTTACGAGGTGCTATTTATGTAACTAATGGGACCAATAGGGCTCGAACCTATGACCCCCTGCTTGTAAGGCAGGTGCTCTCCCAGCTGAGCTATGATCCCATATAGTTGCGGGTCTTTGTCAAACCCGCTTTGCTATTATACTATTTATTGATGTGAAGTGTCAACAATATTTTAGAAAAAATTACTGACCATTTATTACATTGTTCATGGCCTCTTTAATTCCGGCTATTGAGGCATCATCAGGATATGTAACATATAGTGCTTGTGAGCCGGTTGAGAAGCACACATCACTACCACCCGTTCCTTCAGCGGCTACAGACTGAATATCATAGTTCACACCTGTAGCTAATTGTCCACTTACCAACTGCTGCATCTCATCATGAGTCATATTGGTCTGAACACTACCTTCAACTCCTGAAACAATAGAATTAAAACTTGTGAGAAGTGCGGGTGACATCATTTTTTGTAAAATTGCCGTTATTACTTTCTGCTGATTCTTACCACGTTGGTTATCACCACCTGATACATTATATCGTTCTCTACAAAATGCCAGTGCCTGATTACCGTTTAATGTATTACTTCCTTGGTTTATCGTGAAATTACCTACAGTCGTCGTGAATGCCTCTTCCGAATCAACCGTTACTCCACCCACTGCATCTACTATTTTAACAACCGAATCAAAGTTCACTCTCGCGTAGTAATCAATATCAATTCCATATAAATTGGAAAGTGTTCGCATAGAAGCATCAACACCATATATACCGGCATGTGTTAGTTTATCTTTTGCTCCACCTGATACTCCCGGTATTTCTACATAATAATCTCTAGGCGTTGTTGTTAGAAGTATCTTCTTAGTATCCGGATTAACAGTCATTATGATATTAACATCACTTCTACTATTAGTTGATATTGGTCCACTAACATCTATACCACTAATGAATACACTAAATGATTTAGATATATCTCCGGTTTGCTCTTCTTCCATTTCTGATTCTATACCATGTTGATATATAACCCTAGTCGCGCCATAGTATTCTTCCACCGTATCAGCTGCTATACTTTCCAGTGACTCATTGTAAATTCCTGCATTCACATCGCCTGATAATATTGCTTGAGCTAATTCAGTCATACTTGAATACTCTTTAACCTGTATGCTTTGTCCCAGTTCCTTTTCCACTTCATCCGTCATGACTTTTGTATTCTCAGTATCCATAGCTGTCTGAGTACCGAATACGTAGTCCTTTGCATCATCAAGACTCTGTGCCGGATCATCGTTTAAAACAACAACCACCATGTTATCAGTCTTATACTTAGCTCCTGAGATTTCCTCCAGCATACTATTTGTCGTTGACAGATAATATAATCCTAGCCCTAATGTGATACTAATAATTACACTAATAACTATCCCAACTATAAAAGCTCTGTTTTTCGGAAATTGTAACACAAATGTTACAATAAAAAGTACTACCAGTACTGCTGCTACAGCAATTAAATACTTCGATGGCAACAACCCACTATTCCATAATACCAGTACAAATGCAGCTGACACCATTAGCTGAATTATTGATACTACTCGTCCGATAAATCTGCCAACATCTGAGCCTTGTGACTTTTCGACACGTGTAGCATGATTACCTGTATGTCTTCTTCCTCTATGGTATTTCGAATTAGAACTCATTTAGAAATCTCCTTCTTGACTTGTATTTTTCGCAATAACCACAATACTACCACTTTCCATAGAAAAAAACAAGTTTAAACATATCTTAAATTACTTAAAGTACCTAACACCTGATTCAAAGATTTTCAGATCTTGTTCTCCATATATATTTACTGCCACGCTTCTGTCTCTACGCTCTGAATGTGCCATCTTACCTAGTATTCTGCCGTCAGGAGATGTAATACCTTCTATCGACATATACGACCCATTAACATTCCATTCTTCATCCATAGTAACATTACCTTCTATGTCACAATACTGTGTCGCAATCTGTCCATTTTTCGCAAGTTTTTCAAGCCACTCTCCGGTAGCAACAAATCTACCTTCGCCATGCGAAGCGGGATTAGTATAAACCTTTCCCAGTTCTGCATCCCGCAGCCATGGTGACTTGTTTGAAACCACCTTGGTATAGACCATCTTTGAAATATGGCGTCCTATAGTGTTATATGTAAGCGTTGGCGACTCTTCATTTTGACCTATTATATGTCCACTTGGTACCAGTCCCAGTTTGATAAGTGCTTGGAAACCATTACAAATTCCAATAACCAGCCCGTCTCTCTCATACAACAATTTCTCAATAGCCTCTTTAAGCTTCTCATTCTTAAATGCTGTTGCAAAGAACTTAGCTGAACCATCAGGTTCATCACCTGCGCTAAATCCACCGGGAAACATTATAATCTGTGATTCAGAGATTGCTTTTTCGAACTCATATACTGAATCAGTAATATCCGATGAATTAAAATTCTAAAATACTCTCTTAGTTACATTTGCTCCTGCTCGTTCAAATTCGTTCTTAGAATCATATTCGCAATTAGTTCCCGGCATAACCGGAATAAATACAGTCGGTTTAGCAATTTTATTTTTGCATATATATATATCATTCGTTTCATATATAGATGTCTCTATGGTCTCTGAGCTATTTTCCTCAGATACAGTAGCAAATACATTTTCAAGCGGTGATTTCCACGCATTAATAGCTTCGTCAAGTGATATTGACATATCTTTGTACTTAAAGACTGCTTCCTTTTCAATAACACCTATAAGTGTACTATCAAATGACACAAATGCTCCCTGCTTAACCTCGACCATGATACTTCCAAATTCAGGTGCAAACAAATCCGATTCCTTGAGATTATTATTAACACTAAACCCAAGACTATTACCAAATGCCATTTTGCTAATCGCAGGAACAACTCCCTGTCTGTCAAGAGCATATGCTGATATAACTCTGCCTTCTATTATGTCTTGATATAACGCATCGTATAACGCCATAATGCTGTCATAAATAGGCATATCATATTCATCACGTTCTATACGTAGTAAGACAACTTCATTTCCCGCTGATTTAAACTCCGGAGTAATTATATCTTCTTCTTTTGCAATATCTACTGCAAATGATACAAGAGTTGGCGGCACATCAATATCCTCAAATGTACCGGACATAGAATCCTTACCACCTATTGACGGAAGTCCAAATCCCAGTTGAGCATTATATGCACCTAGAAGTGCAGCAAATGGTTGTCCCCATCTCTTCGGATTGTCCTTCATACGTTTAAAGTATTCTTGAAATGTAAATCTAATCTTCTTATAGTCTCCTCCTGAGGCAACTATCTTTGCTACTGATTCAACAACAGCATAGATCGCACCATGAAATGGACTCCAACTTGATAAATATGGATCGAATCCATAACTCATCATCGTTACAGTTTCACAGTCTCCTGATAGAACAGGCAGCTTAGCTACCATAGTCTGAGTTTCCGTCAACTGTTTTTCTCCACCATATGGCATAAATACAGAAGATGCTCCTACTGAACTGTCAAACATCTCAACAAGTCCTTTTTGTGAACACACATTAATGTCTGATAATACCTCAATCCACTTTGTTCTAACATCTTTTACATTTGGTAATACAAATGTACTTCCTGATTTATGTGGAATTTCCACCTCTACCTTTGTTTCTTGGTGCGCACCATTGGTATCAAGGAATTCACGAGATAAATCTACAATAGTTTTCCCTCTCCACTTTAGAATAAGTCTCGGTTCACTTGTTACTGTTGCAACTACTGTTGATTCCAAGTTTTCTTCTTTAGAATATAACATGAACTGCTCGACATCAGCTGGGTCAACCACTACAGCCATTCTCTCCTGTGATTCTGAAATGGCGATTTCAGTACCGTCAAGTCCCGCATATTTCTTTGGAACTTTATCAAGGTCAATTGTAAGTCCATCTGCCAGTTCACCTATAGCAACAGATACACCTCCTGCACCAAAATCATTACATTTTTTTATAAGAAAACTTACCTCTTCCCGTCTGAAAAGGCGTTGTATCTTCCTTTCCGTTGGCGGATTACCTTTTTGAACCTCAGCTCCGCTTTCTTTAGTCGAATCTTCCGTATGAACCTTTGATGATCCTGTAGCGCCTCCAATACCATCTCGGCCTGTCCTTCCCCCGAGCAGTATAATAATGTCTCCCGGATCAGAAGTTAATCTTCTAACTGCTCTTCGTGGAGCTGCACCTAGAACTGCACCTATTTCCATTCTTTTTGCCACATAATTCGGATGATATATTTCTTTAACAAGACCTGTTGCAAGTCCAATTTGATTTCCATATGAACTATATCCTTGTGCAGCTTCTCTTACTATCTTCTTCTGCGGAAGTTTTCCTTCAAGTGTATCCTTAACAGAAGTTCTCGAATCTGCAGCACCTGTAACTCTCATAGCCTGATATACATAGGTTCTGCCTGATAATGGATCTCTAATAGCTCCACCCAAGCACGTAGCCGCGCCACCAAACGGTTCTATTTCCGTAGGGTGATTGTGCGTTTCATTCTTAAAATTGACGAGCCATTCCTCTTCTTTACCATCAATAGAAACCGGTACTACAATACTACATGCATTTATTTCGTCTGTTTCTTCCTGATCTTCTAATTTTCCTTCTTTTTTAAGCTTTCTCATTGCCATTAATGCAAGATCCATAAGGCATACAAATTTATCTTCACGTCCCTTAAATATATCACTATGATCACTTAAATACTGCTTATATGTCTCTTCAATAGGCTTTTTATAATCACCATTACCAAATGAAACCTCTGTAAGTTCAGTTGAAAACGTTGTATGCCTACAATGATCTGACCAATACGTATCAAGAACTCTAATCTCGGTCATAGATGGATTTCTGTTCTCTTCTGTTCTGAAATAGTTTTGAATATGCAGAAAGTCCTTAAATGTCATTGCAAGACCGAGTGACATATATAAACTGTTAAGTTCATTCTCATTCAAGTCTTTAAATCCATCAAAGATAATAACATCTTCAGGTTCATTAAAATTAGTAAGCAGCGTTTCGGGCTTTATGGCCGATGCTTCTCTTGAGTCAACAGGATTAATACAGTGATTTTTAATAGCAGTGAGTTGTTCATCGGAAATCATACCTTCAACAACATATGTACTTGCAGTTCTAATAATTGGATTCTCATCCTCATTAATAAATCCAATGCACTGCTCCGCCGAGTCTGCCCTCTGATCATATTGACCCGGTAAATATTCTACTGAAAAAACTTTGGCATTTCCTTGTATGTCAAACTTCTCATGGTATATAGTATCTACGGGTGGTTCAGCAAAAACACCATTACATGCAATATTAAATGTCTCCTCAGACACATTCTCTATATCATAGCGAATTAATATTCTAACATTATCGACACTTTCAATACCAATGTAACCTCTTATTTCATGTTTTAGTTCCTTTGCTGCAACTGCAAAAGGTTTCTTCTTTTCTACATAAACTCTTCTTACGTTTCCCATTTGTTTTCCTTTCAACTCGTTATAATCACCTAGCATTTGTTTTCCATTCAATATTATCATAATCAATATTATTAGTAAAATTAATATATATCTAATTGTAATTATAAACTGTCCTTATGTTTTCTCCATACAAATAAACCAGTAAACACCGCCCCAATAGCTGTAAGTAATGCTGCAAACACTTTGATAATCCTATATAACATATCGTAAAAGAAACCTTCCGGCAGCATCCGAATCATATAATCAGTATTGTAATCAAACATCCACTCATCGTTATTAAAAAATATCTCATGGAAGATTGTAAAGTACTTATTAAAATCCATTGCAAACAGTCTTCCTATGACACCGGCAAATATCATATAAATTACAAACGAAATCAAAAAAGCTTTCGGTAGTATAAGCATGGATTCCTTTCTTGAAACTATTATTATTCCTATTAAAAGAATAATTGAAATTACAAGGCTAATATTGCGAAGTCTAAGACCTCCCAAAAATAAATCCTTAACCTCTTCCATGTGAAATCTATCCTGTTCATTAAAAAAATCTTGAACTTCCCCATCTACCTTAGTGGTGATAGATAGCTCATCTTCGTCTCCTATTAAATATCGCATCATATAATTTGATACGACCATGACTTGATCTAGCGACATATTAAGTGCTTCTGTCACCTCATACTTCTCATACTCTTCTCTGTAAAATGAATATTTGCTATCACCATACACTGCCACTTGAAAAGCTGTTATCAAAACAGAAAAAATCAATAGTATCATAGCTATTACAGCTACCAGTTTTATGCCTTTTTGCTTCAAAAATTTTGTCTCCTCTTCTATATGTCGACAGCGACTAAGCTTGATATTATTGTATCCTCTGTCTCACTATCTCATAAGCTAAAACGCCTGCTGCAACAGATGCATTTAAAGAATCAATATTACCTTTCATCGGAATCTTAGCAACAAGATCACAGTTCTCTTTCACAAGTCTGCTTATACCTTCGCCTTCACCTCCAATTACCATACCGATAGGACCTGTAAGATTCAACGAATACATTGTGTCACCGCTCATATCTGCACACACAAACCACAAACCTTTAGATTTTAGTTCATCAATAGTCTTAGTTATATTTGTCACTTTTGCAACCGGAGTATAATTAATCGCTCCTGCAGAAGTTTTGGCTACTGTATATGTAAGTCCGACTGCACGTCTTTTAGGTATAATAACACCGTGAGCACCAACCTGATTAGCTGTACGAATAATAGCTCCAAGATTATGGGGATCCTCTATTCCATCGAGAATAAATATAAATGGATCTTCATTTCTCTCCTTTGCAAGCATGAGCATATCCTCAACTTCACTATATTTATAAGAAGCTACGTATGCAATAACGCCCTGATGTTTACCATCCTCAGATATCTGATTAAGTCTCTCTTTAGTTACAAAATTCAGAATAATATCAGCCTTTCTGGCTTCTCTTATTATAGACTGTATTGGTCCATCTTTACATCCGTCTAATATAAATAACTTATCAACGGGTTTTTGTGCTTTCAATGCTTCTAATACTGCATTACGTCCTTCTATAGTTCCTTCTGACTCTCTATCACTCATTATTATCCTCCACAGCTACATTTGACAAACCTATTTTTATTAGTTCAACAATTCTCCCATACTCATGTTTTAAATATAAATACCCTATCAATGCTTCAAACCCGGTTGCTCTTCTATAGTCTGTCACAGACTGATTCTTTGCAGTAGAAACACTTTTAGTATTTCTGCCGCGTTTAAAAACATCATGTTCTTCTTGCGTTAGCATTTCCTGAATCGTCCTCATCATAAGCGACTGCGTCTTAGCATTAACCAAATGACTCGTTTCTTCATGAAGTTTATTAACCTGTTTATTACCTCTTCCAACATTTATAGTCTTTATTACAAGGTCATATACACAATCCCCTATATACGCAAGTGTTAAAGGAGAGTATTCACTAAGATTTACCTCTTCTATTTTAAAGTTTTCCTTGATTATCGCATCAAAAGACTTCTCTATGCCTTCTTCCATTTAACTCCCTCTCTAGTATCTTCAAGAACAATACCTCTTTCAAGTAGCTCATCGCGTATTTCATCTGATCTTTTGAAGTTCTTGTTTTTTCTTGCAATTTGCCTCTCATCAATAAGTGCTTCTATTTCCTCAGCAAGTATATCATCTTTTTTGTCAACAATCAGACCGCATACATCACTTAGTTCCACAAGCAAATCAAATAATTTATGCAGATATGCTTTTGAGCTATTTTCATCTGTATTACTATTAACAAATCTTACAAGATCAAATATTGCAGAAAGCGCATCTGCTGTATTAAAATCATCATCCATGGCTTTTTCAAATGAAGTTCTAAATTCTGCTGTTTCCATAAACTTAGCATTCTCAACTTCCGTAATGTCTCCCTCGGCATTTCCCATAAGATATTTAAGATTATCTGTCGCATTTATAATTCTATCTAATCCATTTTTAGCCGCATCCATCAAATCCGCACTAAAATTAAGTGGGTTTCTATAATGTGCTCCCAGCATAAAGAATCTAAGTATCTGTAAATCATATTTATCACTTATTTCTCTTACTGTTCTGAAGTTCCCTAATGACTTACTCATCTTTTTATTATCTATATTCAAAAAAGCATTGTGCATCCAATATCTTGCAAATTCTTTACCGGAACAAGCTTCACTTTGAGCAATTTCATTTTCATGATGCGGAAAAACTAAATCTTCTCCACCTGCATGAATATCTATCTCTTCTCCCAAGTATTTCTTTGCCATTTCCGAACACTCAATATGCCATCCGGGACGTCCATCACTCCAAGGAGATGACCATGACGGTTCTCCTTCTTTCTTTGGTTTCCATAATACAAAATCAAGTGGATCTTCCTTTTCAGCAGCACCACTTACTTTTAAAACACGTTCGCCCGTACGCAAATCATCAAGATTCTTGTGGGATAACTTACCATAATCCTTGAATTTTCTTGTTCTATAATAGACTGTACCGTTTTTATTATACGCATATCCTTTATATATCAAGGTGTCAATCATATCAACCATACCACCGATTTCCTGTGTAGCCAGAGGATGAGTTGTTGCGGGCATAATATTCATTCCCTGCATATCTTTTTTGCATTCCTCTATATATTTTGTAGAAATCTCATCTGCGCTAACACCTTCTTCCATCGCTCTGTTTATAATCTTATCATCCACATCAGTAAAATTTGACACAAAATTAACTTCATAACCTTTATATTCGAAATATCTTCTAACCGTATCAAACACTATCATTGGTCTTGCATTTCCAATATGTATATAGTTATAAACTGTCGGTCCACACACATACATCCGAACCTTTCCTGCTTCTATGGGTACAAATTCTTCCTTCTGTCTCGATAGTGTATTATATATCTTCATTTCTAATCACCTCATCTTTTTCTAGTGTTCTAATTCGTTTCTTTAGACTCTTCACTTCACAATTTAGCCTTTCAAACTCAACCTGCACAGGATCCGGTAGATCAGTTTGATTCATATCATCTCTCGGTATCTTTTGATCGTTCTTTCTAACTATTCTTCCCGGTACACCCACAACCGTACAATTTGGTGGTATCTCTTCAAGAACAACAGAGCCAGCTCCTATTTTACTGTTTTCTCCAATTGTAAAAGATCCTAATATCTTTGCTCCCGCACTTACCATGACATTATCTTCCAATGTTGGATGTCTCTTACCCTTTTCCTTACCGGTTCCTCCTAGCGTTACCCCCTGATATAGTGTAACATTATTGCCAATAATAGCAGTCTCTCCTATAATAACACCACTTCCGTGATCTATAAAGAGGCCTTTTCCAATTGTTGCTCCCGGATGTATTTCTATACCGGTCTTGCGTACGCCTCTTTGTGAAATCCATCTTGCTAGAAAGTATCTATTCCTAAGCCATAATTTATGTGCCAATCTGTATCGCAGTAATACTTTAAAACTCGGATATAGAAAGACCTCCATGTTAGACCTTATTGCAGGATCCCTTTCTCTTATCACCTTTATTTCGTCCTTAACGTATGATATAAATCCCATTCAGTCACTCCTTATATATTTTTTTATTGAAGTTAATAGGTTCAAATAACTATTCTAATATATAAAAAAATCTCTTGTTTGCATTTTAGCAAACAAGAGACGATATTAATCGTGGTTCCACTCTTTATTTCGGAAATAATCCGCTCATAGACACTTAACGCGTGTAATACGAATCCGGCTACTAGCTTCACCAAATCAACTCCCGAATGCACTTCATATACACTTCTCCATAAGGCTACTTCCAGCCGAGGGCAGCCTCTCTCTCTATGTTTCATGCATATTACTCTTTCGCTCAAAGTTATTTACATTGTATTTTATAGAAACAACTTTGTTTTGTCAATTGATTTCAGATTAATTTACCAATATCTTCTGACTCCAAGAACCGTCTTGTAATTTACCGGTGATGTAGTCTTCACTCCTCCTATAGGATAAGCACCCGGTTGTGATGCATGAACAATCGTATTATTGCCTATGAATATTCCTACATGTCCCGCATAACATATGACATCTCCCGGCTGCATCTGAGCATAAGATACTCCTCTGCCTCCTGCTAAAAGTGATGCTGACTGTCTAGGGGTCGTTATGCCAAACATACGATGAATTTGATAAACAAATCCTGAACAATCAATTCCTGTTGTAAGGCTATTTCCACCATAAACATATGGTGCTCCAATGTACTCAAGTCCCTTAGCTGCTATTGCTGCTCCTACAGATGAATCACCGCCCGGATCAACAACTTGGCTCCCTGAACCTTGGTTACTATTACCGGTTCCCGATGCCCCTCCGGTATTTGATTCCGTTGTCGTACCTGAGCCGCTATTGGTATTATTGTTTGTATTATTATTTGTATTATTACTGCTTGTATTGTTGCTGCTTGTATTGTTACTGCTTTCTGTATTGCTGTTCGTATTGCCACTTGTATTTCCCGTACCACCTGCTGATACAGTTTGACTTGAATCACCGGTCGTATCAGTAAACACCGGTGTACTAGCAACTTCCTGCGTTATTTCTTTAAGTCTTTGTTCTGCTTCTGCTTGTGCAACTTTAAGTTTTGAATCAAAATCGGCTATTTGACCCCTTAGTTCATTCAAAGTACTATTAAGATATGCTTGCTGTTCCTCCATTATAACGGCCATGTGCTCCATTTCCGACATACCTTCTTCATAAGCAAGTTTAGCATTTTCCAGCACTTCTTTAGCATCAATATAAGCATTTAACATATTTCTGTCATATTCCTGAACATTGTTTGCGTATTCAATTTTATTGACCATATCTGCATAGTCTTTTGCACCGGTCCAAATCTCTAAAAAGCCAATATCTCCTGACTCATAGAGATAGCGAATTCGAAGTTTCATATCTTCAAATTGTTTCTGCTCCGCTTCTTTTGCAATCTCGACTTCCTGACCTGCACTTTCTATTTTACTTTCCTGATTGACAATATCAAGCTGCAATGCCTTATACTCAACAAGAAGTGATACTAACTGTTCATTAACATCATTAGCCGCACTTTGTGTTGCTGACTTAGATGCTTCTAAGGTAGAAATATCACTTGATGTTTCTGTAGTATTAGGTGTTGCATTTGCAGGAAAACTAAAAAAAGCGCTCACCACAAAAGATGCGATGAGCGCATATATTACCATTTTTTTCATACTCTCACCCAACCTATTAATTATTTTATCGAATCCCCATTCAATAATAAAATCACACACGTCTCCCCACGTGATAGAGTAAGAATACTATATTTTTCTGACAATTACAATACTTTTTATTAATTGTTCACATTTTACCAATAACGTACATAAGCTACTGCACGATCACCACTAACTTTCACAACATCACCCGGCTGTGGTGCTTCTATCATCTGTCCGCCGCCAATGTATATTGCTACGTGACCCGGCATCCAACAAATATCTCCGGGTTGTGGGCTTGATACTATTTGTCCACTTGCGTATTGTTCTCCTGAAGTTCTTGGAATACTAATACCTGCTGCTCTATGTGCATATTGTGTTAGGCCTGAGCAATCAAGTTGTGATCCTGGAGAAGTTCCTCCCCATACATAAGGAACACCAAGTTGACTATATGCTGCTGAAACTATAGCCTGTGCTACCGATGTATTTCCTTGACCTTGATATGAAGCTGCCGGTGTTGTATATGTTCCACGATTTGTGGACGTACTTCCACCTCCAACAGTGTTTGCTTGAGATTGAGATTGAGTCTGTGCTTGCTGTCTTGCTGCCTGCGCCTGTGCGCTTTGTCTTGCCTCTTCTTGTCTGGCAGATTCTGCCTGCATTATTGCATTTTGTAACTCGGACCCTAAATTACTTGCATCCGCTTTAGCACTTTCTAATAGTGAACTTATCTGTTCCTTTTTGGATTCAAATTCTGTCTGCTGACTTTCAAGTGTAGTCATCTTATTATCTAGCTGTGATTTCAAGTCTTTAATACTATCTAATGTGGTCTCATATTCTTTTAGTTTCTTTCTATCATACTCATGAACGTTTTGTACATATTCTGCATTTGTAACAAGCTCTGAAAAGCTATCTGACTCCAGATAGTATTCCATATCAGCAGTAACACCTCCGGATTCATACATAAACTTTATACGAAGTTTCATATCTTCGTTTTGTTTGTCAGCTTTCTTCTCAGCAGCCTCTAAATCGGTTTGGGCTTTAGTTACTGCCTCGCCTGTTGAAATAATATCGCTCTCCAACTCATCAATCTTGCCTATAAGCTCAGTATACTGCGCCTGATATTGAGACACTTCAGCATCTTTTGCTGATTTTTGCTGTTCAAGTGTCTTTTGTTTTTGTTCCAAATCTGATGATGATGGTGCTGCAAGTGCAGGCACTACTATCATAGAACTAATTAGAATTGATGCTAGAACTATACGTATCGTTTTCTTCATATTTTAAACTCACCTTATAATTTATTGTATTTTTGCTACAAATTGCCTATTACTATTATACTCACAGGTGATTATAACTCTCAAAAAAGATACTTTCAAGTTTTATTTAACACTTTTGTAACATTTCATAAATATCTCGTTTTATGTCATTTCTATTCGTATTATTTAATATTTTTGTAGTTGCTTTATATGTTTATTATATTTATTTTGGTAAGTATAGTTTGTTTTACTATTATCAATACTTATACGCAAAAAAGGAGATAGAATAATTCTATCTCCAAACTTCTTTACTTTTACCAATATCGAACGTATGCTGAAGCTCTAACTGAACTTATTTTTACAACATCTCCCGGCTGTGGTGCTTCTATCATCTGACCACCACCAATATAAATCGCTACATGTCCTGGTGTCCAGCATATATCACCCGGTTGTGGATTCGATACTACTTGTCCTCCGGCATATTGTGAACCGGATGTTCTTGGAATACTAATACCTGCAACTCTATGAGCATACTGTGTTAGTCCTGAACAATCAAGTCCTGATCCTGCTGAAGTTCCTCCCCATACATAAGGTACACCAAGCTGGCTATATGCCGCTGCTACAATTGCCTGTGCAACTGCAGTGTTACCTTGTCCTTGATAAGACGGAGTAGATACGCTTGAACTTCCTCCACTACTGCTACTTGTGGAACTGCCAGTACTACCGGCACTTGCTGTACTATAATTGTTTGAAGCTGCTGCCGCTGCCGCCGCCGCTGCTTGCCTTGCCGCTTCTGCTGCAATTCTAGCCTCTTCTTGTCTTGCCGCTTCTGCTGCTGCAATTGCTTCCTGTAATGCTGCTCCTAGGTTGCTTTGTTCAGACTGTGCTGTTTCAAGCAGTACGCTAACTTCGTTTTTCTTACTTTCAAACTCAGCTTGTTGAGCTTCCAACGCTGCCATCTGTGTATCAAGTTCAGCCTTTAGCTCTTTTACTTCATTAAGAGTAGCAATATATTCTTCTAGTTTATCTCTATCATACTTATTTATATTCTGTACATATTCAGCTTGTGTAACCAATTCTGAAAAGCTATTTGATTCCATGTACATTTCCATTGCATTTGAGCTTCCACCGGACTCATACATAAACTTAATACGAAGTTTCATATCTTCATTTTGCTTTTCTGATCTTTCTTCAGCTGCTTCAAGTTCTTCTTGAGCTTGCGTTACTTTCTCCCCTGTTTCAATAATATCAGCTTCCAATTCATCAATCTTATTGATAAGAGATGTATACTGTGATTGATATTCTGCAACCTCTGCATCTTTCGCAGATTTCTGTTGTTCAATTACTTTTTGTTGTTCTTCTAGTTCAGCTGATGATGGAGTCGCGAATACAGGCGTTACCACCAAAGAGCTTATTAGCACTGATGTTAGTACTACTCGTATCGTTTTCTTCATATTTTAATTCACCTTTTAATTATAATTTTCTTTCCGGATTCCTGAGCTCCCCTTAGCCCCTAATTCCTGTCTACATGTCAAAAATGAACATGCTCAAAATCGATTATAAACCATTTATTAAAACATTGCAACCTCTTTTTAACATTTCTGTAACATTTAAAAGGGCTCTAAAATCAATTTTCTGATTTTAGAGCCACTACTTACTTGCCTACTGAACTATTAAATTAGAATATCCAACTAGTGATGCATCCACTTCCTTTGCGACTTCTTGACCTTCTCTTATAGCCCAAACTACAAGAGACTGTCCTCTTCTCATATCACCGGCAACAAATATATTGTCAATCATTGTTGCATATGAGTCCGGCTTAGTGATAACATTAGTTCTTTCATTAATTTCCACATTGAAAGCCTTCGTTACATATTCTTCACTACCTAGGAATCCTGCTGCTATAAGCACCAAGTCTACATCTACCTTGTACTCGCTCCCCTCTACCTGTTGCATATTCATGCGACCGGTTTTCTCATCAGGAACAAACTCAAGCTCAACCAATACAGCTGCACATAATTTCCCGGATTTATCTTTTATAAATTCTTTGACTGTAGTCTGATATTTTCTTGGATCATTTCCATATACTGCTATTGCTTCCTGCTGACCATAATCCGTCTTTAAAACCTTAGGCCATTCAGGCCAGCTATTATTTGACGCCCTTTCCTGTGGTGGCTTTGGCATCATCTCTAGCTGCAATACTGATTTAGCACCATGTCTTATTGATGTTCCTACGCAGTCATTACCCGTATCACCACCACCGATTACCATAACGTTTTTGTCTTTGGCACTTATATAGCTTTTACCCTTTGGAACTGCATCCTCTGACAAAACTTTGGTGGTAGATTTTAGGAAGTCTACTGCAAAATAAATTCCCTTTGCTTCTCTCCCGGGTGCTTCAATATCTCTTGGATTTGATGCACCACAAGTTAGTATGACCCTGTCAAATTCATTTATTAATTCTGAGCTCTTTTTATCTTTACCTATATCACAACTAGTTATAAATGAAATACCTTCTTCTTCCATTATAGTAACTTTTCTGTCTATAACACTCTTTTCAAGCTTCATATTTGGTATGCCATAGCGAAGAAGTCCACCCACCTTATTCTCTCTTTCGAAAACTGTTACAAGATGACCTCTTCTATTTAGCATCTCGGCAGCTGCCAGACCACTTGGTCCTGAACCTATTACAGCTACCTTTTTGCCTGTTCGGACTTTGACACTTCTTGGCTTAGCGTATCCTTTATCATATGCATTTTCAATAATCGCGTATTCATTTGATTTAATCGCAATTGCATCTTGATTCAGTGCACATGTACATGCCGCCTCGCAAGGCGCCGGACATACTCTAGCTGTAAACTCCGGAAAACAGTTTGTCTTCTTGAGACGCATATACGATTCTTTCCAGTTTTCATGAAATATCAAATCATTCCATTCAGGAATCAAGTTGTGAAGCGGACATCCGCTTACCATTCCCTTCATTAATTGACCTGATTGGCAGAAAGGGACTCCACATGCCATACACCTTGCGCCTTGCATTTCTTGTTCTTCTTTTGTTAGCGAAGTGTAAAACTCATGGAAGTTCTCTATACGCTTTTCGGGCGCTTGTGCTACTTTATCTTGTCTTTCAAATTCTAAGAAACCTGTTGCTTTTCCCATGTCTTCACCTCCTAATTCCCTGATTTCAATTGATTGAATGCTTCAATATTTGCTTGTTCTTTTGGTAATCCACTTTCTTCAAGCTTCAATATTTTTGTCATCATGATATCGTAATCAACAGGGATGACCTTCTTAAACTTCGGCAAATAATCAGAGAAATTATTCAAGACCTCTTTACCAATTTCAGAATTTGTAAGCGAAACATGTTCTTCAACCATTTTCTTAATTATTTCTACGTCTTGTTTTGACGTAACTTTTACAATATTTATCATTTCTTTGTTAGCATTTAGATACAATTCATTATTAGTATCCAGTACGTAAGCAATACCACCACTCATACCTGCGGCAAAGTTCTTTCCTGTTGCACCCAATATAACAACTGTTCCGCCTGTCATGTATTCACAGCCATGGTCACCAACACCTTCAACTACTGCACGTGCCCCGGAATTTCTAACTGCAAAACGTTCACCTGCTACACCGTTAATAAATGCCTTGCCACTTGTAGCACCGTAGAGAGCAACATTTCCTATTATAATGTTCTTTGACGGGTCGAACTTAACACTCCTTGGAGGATATACAATCAGCTTACCTCCTGATAGTCCTTTGCCAAAGTAATCATTGCTATCACCTTGCAGTTCCAGAGTCAGTCCGCTTGGGATAAATGAACCAAATGATTGTCCCCCGGCACCGTTACATTTGATAATATAACTATCATCAGGTAGTCCTTCCGGATGACGTTTAGTAATTTCAGATCCGAAAATCGTTCCTACAGTACGGTTCGTATTAGTTACATCTACCTCAATGCTTCTTTTTACATTCTTCTCAAGGTACGGTAATAATTTTTTGCAAAATACTTTTTCATCAATAGTATTCTCAAGCTCAAAATCATATTTCTTATCAGGAGAAAAGATTACCGGTACTTTCTCGCCCTTACTTGCATCTGCAAGAATCATATCAAGTCTTAGCAGTTCAGCGTGAGGAGCCGTGAAGTTATCTTTTACCTTTAGTAAATCCGTTCTTCCTACTAGCTCATCTATATTTCGCACTCCAAGTTTGGCCATTTGCTCACGCAGGTTCTCTGCCATAAATTTCATGAAATTTATTACATATTCCGGTTTGCCGTTAAATCTCTTACGAAGTTCCGGATTCTGAGTAGCCACTCCTACCGGGCACGTATCAAGATTACAAACCCTCATCATTACACACCCTATTGATACTAGCGGTGCTGTTGCAAATCCGAATTCCTCTGCGCCGAGCATTGCTGCTATAGCAACATCTCTTCCGCTCATTAGCTTACCATCTGTTTCAACGCGAACTCGATCTCGCAGTCCGTTTTGTATCAGTGTTTGATGTGTTTCAGCAAGTCCCAGTTCCCATGGAAGTCCTGCATTGTGAATCGAACTCTTAGGTGCTGCACCTGTACCTCCTTCATATCCGGAAATCAATATAAGTCCAGCCCCTGCTTTTGCAACTCCGGCTGCTATAGTTCCAACTCCGGCTTCAGATACGAGTTTAACTGATATTCTAGCTTTCTTATTTGCATTTTTGCAATCATATATAAGCTGCGCCAAGTCTTCTATAGAATAAATATCATGGTGCGGAGGTGGCGATATAAGGCTTACACCGGGAGTTGAATGTCTTGTTTTAGCAATCCATGGATATACCTTACCACCCGGCAAGTGCCCTCCTTCACCGGGTTTTGCACCTTGTGCCATCTTAATCTGTATTTCTTGTGCACTTACAAGGTATCTGCTTGTAACACCAAATCTTCCGGATGCAACCTGCTTTATTGCCGAACACCTGTTATCGTCTAATCTGTCAATATCTTCACCACCCTCACCACTATTAGACTTTCCGTGAAGTTTGTTCATAGCGATTGCAAGCGTCTCATGTGCTTCTTTTGAAATGGAACCATAACTCATAGCACCTGTTTTGAACCTTTTTACTATTTCTTCTGCAGATTCTACTTCTTCTATGGGAACACCTTCATTTGGATATACAATATCTAGTTGACCTCTTAAATTTATATGTTCACCTTCATCATTTATAAGCTCAGTATACTGCTTGAACAAACCATAATCGCCGGTTCTAGTTGCTTCCTGAAGTAAATGGATTGTACGTGGATTATATAGATGCTTTTCTCCACCACTTTTCAATTTGTGCTGTCCGATACTATCCAATGTTAAATCAACTTCTAATCCAAGCGGATCAAAGGCTTTCTCGTGGCATCTCTTGTAATCTTCTGCTATCTCGTTAATACCGATTCCACCTACACGGCTCACTGTATCCGTAAAATACTTTTGTATAAATTCCTCATCCAATCCTATTGCCTCAAATATCTTGGCACCCTGATACGACTGAATTGTAGATATCCCCATCTTCGATGCAACTTTGACAATACCATGAAGTATTGCACTGTCGTAATCTGATTGAGCAGCATAGTAGTCTTTGTTAAGCATATTTGAATCAATAAGTTGTCGAATGCTTTCATGTGCCATATATGGATTGACAGCACAGGCCCCATATCCTAGTAGTGTAGCAAACTGATGGACATCTCTTGGCTCTCCTGTTTCAATAATAATACCTAACGCAGTTCTTTTCTTAGTACGTACCAAGTGCTGTTGGAGTCCGGAAACCGCCAGTAGCGACGGCATTGGTATATGGTACTCATCTACGCCTCTATCTGAAAGTATTATAATGTTTGCTCCAGCACGTATATGTCTGTCAACTTCAACAAATAATGCTTCAAGTGCCTTCTCAAGGCTGGAATTCCTATAATATACAATCGGTACTTCTACGACTTTAAATCCGTCTTCTTTCATATTCTTTATTTTAAGTAAATCTGTTTCCGAAAGAATAGGATTGTTTACTTTGAGCATCTTACAATTCTCGGCGTGTTCTTTTAAAAGATTTCCGTCTTTACCGATGTAAACAGTTGTTGATGTGACTATTTCTTCTCTTATACAATCTATAGGTGGATTTGTAACCTGCGCAAACAGCTGTTTAAAGTATCCTGATAAATTTTGATGGAACTCTGATAGTACCGGCAATGGAATATCAACACCCATTGCTGTAGTTTCTTCGCTTCCACTTGATGCCATAGTAAGAATTGTTGTTTTAACATCCTCATATGAGTATCCAAATGCTTTTTGTAGTTGCACCACTTCTTTCTTTGAATATGATGGAACTTTTTGATTAGGTATTTTCAAATCTTCAAGCTCTATCATATTGGAATCTATCCACTCACCATAAGGCTCTCTTTTTGCATACTGTTCCTTAAGCTCATCATCATCAATAATTTTCTTGTTAATAGTATCCACAAGCAACATCTTGCCCGGTTTTAATCTATCCTTTTTCACAATTCTCGAAGGCTCAATGTCAAGCACGCCTACCTCTGACGAAAGTATAAGTGTATTATCATCCGTTATATAATATCTTGATGGTCTAAGTCCGTTTCTATCTAGGACGGCACCCATATAATCACCATCAGTAAAAAGTATCGATGCGGGTCCATCCCATGGCTCCATCATGGTTGCATAATATTGATAGAAATCGCTCTTCTTAGCCGAAAGGTTCTTTGTATTCGCCCACGGTTCCGGTATTGATATCATGATTGCAAGAGGCAGTTCCATACCACTCATGACCATAAATTCCAATGCATTATCAAGCATTGCCGAGTCAGATCCAGCTGTATTAATTGCCGGCAGTACCTTGTGAAGCTGTCCATGCAGAACTTCGGATTCCATAGTTTCCTCTCTGGCATGCATCTTATCTGCGTTACCTCTTATGGTATTTATCTCGCCGTTATGGACTATAAATCTGTTAGGATGTGCTCTTTCCCAACTTGGGTTAGTGTTTGTACTAAATCTTGAGTGTACTATTGCAATTGCAGATTCATACTCTTCACTCTGTAGGTCCTCAAAAAAGGATCTAAGTTGACCAACTAGAAACATTCCTTTATAAACTATCGTTCTACTTGATAATGAAGGCACATACGTATCATCACTTGACTGTTCAAATACACGGCGAACTATGTAAAGCTTTCTATCAAAATCCAGTCCTTTCCTGACATTAGTAGGTCTCTTTATAAATCCCTGCATGATATAAGGCATACACTCTCTTGCTCTCGATCCTAAAACCGAAGGCACAACCGGTACTTCACGCCATCCTAGAAACTCCATACCTTCCTTATTAACGATAACTTCAAATATCTTCTTGGCTTGGTTTCTCTTAAGTTCATCTTGTGGAAAGAAGAACATGCCTACTCCATAATCTCTTTCATCTTCTAATAAAAAACCGAGGGGATTAGTGACCTTCTTGAAGAACTTGTGTGAAATCTGTACCATGATTCCTACACCGTCTCCGGTCTTCCCCTCGGCGTCTTTGCCGGCTCTATGTTCTAATTTTTCTACAATAGTTAACGCATCTGCTACCGTTTGATGAGTTTTCTTACCTTCCACATTAACTACTGCTCCTATTCCACAGTTGTCATGTTCAAACTCGCTACGGTACAGACCATTTTGATGGTTCTGTCTCGTCCTGCTCATAACATCTTCCTTTCAAAAATATTTTTTTAATAATACACCCTATTTTTGAATTTGTAAAGATGCTAATGAGAATTTTATTTGTATTATTGTCTGATAATTCGAATTTTCTATTATTTTTTGTTTATTTTCTGATTATTCATGTCGTTTTCATTTATTTTCATTATGTATAGGAACAATACAGCTCCTACTCCGGAAACAACGATAGTAGTTATCATCAGTATTGAAGTGTTATCAACAAGTATATTGTAAAATCCTACATCAGTTAAAACAATTGACATCAAATTCATAAGTGCATGAGCTATGATTGGTGCAATAACTGTATTAAACTTCTCACAAAGATAAGCAAACAGCATACCGACACAGAAAGCATATATCATCTGCACGATATTTCCATGTACAAAACTAAATATGAGACTAGATAATATACCTGCTCTAATAAATCCGCTTCGCTCCCTAAGTCTTCTATATACGAGTCCCCTATATACAAGTTCTTCGCATATAGGCGTTATTAAAACCAACACAACCAATTGAACCCCTATCGAAGGAGAATAAAACAACTCCTGTATCTGAGTATAACTTTCTGTGGATTTATCTATTTCCGAAACAAAGATCAAGTTATTTAACACGTAGTGTACACAAATCGAAATTCCAACAAGTATAAGATACTTTACAGATCCGTTCTTTTCTCTAACCTCAGTAGCCGGTATACTATTTTTATCCTTTTGATACATTCTAATAAATATAAATATCAAAATAAAACTGCCAATCCCAATTGCAAATAGCGAGTATTGATTAGTTATATTAGATAATGTAGTAATCAGCGTCTGCATTGCGTCTTGATCTGCAGCTGCCTTTTCTATTGTCTGTGGATATCTCATGGCATAAATAATTATAACTATAAAAGTCATTGCAAAACTTCCGGCTATTAATCCCGCCTGATGTAAAAGCACGGGAGACCAAAGCCTAAAAAATCTTTTTCTACTTTCTTTGATTTCTTGTTCAAGTGTATTCTTAGGTTCCATTTTGGACCTCTCTTTCACTTATTATTGTCTAATTGTACTTTGCTTTTGCTCAACTTGCAAGCCAAGTGTCTAAAACATCAGAGAAATTTCACACTTTAACCCCGTAAAGCATTGACATATAAAGAAATTAATGTAACATATAAATTGTGGGGCGCTTTGGCTGAGATGTACTTTGTACTGTCCCTTAGAACTTGATCCGGGTAATGCCGGCGTAAGGAAGGAGAATTTAAAATGTCAAAAAATGAAACACTAACTCGCAGTAATTCTTTTACTGTAACGAAAAAACTTGTTTTTTCAGCACTTGGTATAGCACTAGCACTAGTGCTATCCTACCTACCAATTTTCAAAATGCCTATGGGTGGTTCCGTAACCTTAATGTCGATGCTCTTTGTTGCTCTAATTGGGTATTGGTTTGGTCTTAAATACGGACTATTAGCCGCTGTAGCATACGGGGTTTTACAATTTGTTATTGATCCGTATATGCTCACAATACCACAGGCTCTTCTCGATTATCCACTAGCATTTGGTGCACTGGGACTTTCCGGTATTTTCAGAGACAAAAAGTACGGTTTACAGCTGGGATATCTAGTAGGCGTATTTGGTAGATTTGTATTCTCAACATTATCAGGTGTAATATTTTTTGCAAGCTATGCACCGGAAGGAATGAACCCCTTAGCTTATTCAGTTATATACCAAGGTTCATATCTGGGCGCTGAAGCCATTATTACATTAATTATCATTACTTTACCACCTGTATCTAAAGCACTGCAGAAAGTTAAAATTGAAGCCACTAACCCATAACAACGGAGGAGATTATGAGTCAGGACAAACAACTTATTTATGATGAATTAAACAAACTAAAAATTAACTACGAAGTAGTTGAACATGAGCCTGTATATACAATGGAAGATATGGACAAACTCGGCCTCCCTGAAAAGGGTACTCTTTGCAAGAACCTATTCTTGCGTGATTCAAAGGGTAAACGTCACTTCCTTGTTACATGCGACGAAGAAACAAAAGTAGATTTGAAAGCACTCGGTAAAAAGTTGGGTGCAGGTAATATCAGTTTTGCTTCTGAAGACCGACTAGAAAAATACCTCGGTTTAACACAAGGCAGTGTAACACCTTTTGGTTTAATAAATGACAAAAATCATGACGTGGAATTCTTTATAGATAAGAGTCTGACCAAAGCAAAACGCATTGGGATACATCCTCTAACAAACACTGCTACAGTATTTATTTCTTTAAAAGATTTAGAGAAATTCTTCTGGGCAATAGATGTAGATATGATTAAAGTAGCTTTTTAAGATTACATATACGGCGCAGCACCATTAATTATATGGTACTGCGCCGTATTATTTTACATTAAATGCTTTACATTCGATCAGGTGCTTCAAATCCGAGTAAGTCTATACACTCTTCTAATATTTTCTTGGTAACTATAAGAAGGCTTATATAACTCTCTTTTTTACTTTCGTCTTCTTCCGATAGTATCTTTGTTTCATGATAAAACTTATTAAAGGCATTAGAAACATCATAGAGATAAGCACAAATCTTATGCGGTGCTAGATCATTATAAGCATTTTCTATTACTTCGTTGTACTTGGCCACCTCAAGCATAAGACTCTTCTGGCTGTCATTTGATACGTCTTTTATATTGATTCCTATAGTGTTTCCACCTGCTTCTTCATATTTACTTAAAATAGATTTTATTCTTACGATTGTATATAAAATATACGGACCGGTGTTACCTTCAAACGATGTGAATCTCTCAATATCGAAAATATAATCCTTGGATGCCTGATTCGACAAGTCACCGTATTTAAGTGCTGCAAGGCTAACTATTCTCGCTGTGTTAACTGCCTCTTCTTTCGATATGGACTTGTTATCCATTATCTTTTCAAGCATTTCTTCTCTTATTTCATTTATAAGTGACTCAAGACGCATTATTCCACCATCTCTAGTCTTAAAAGGTTTGCCGTCTTTACCATTCATTGTACCAAACCCAAGGAAGTGTAAACTTGTCTCAGGTGAAATGATACCGGTTTTCTTAGCTGTTCTAAACACCTGAGTAAAGTGAAGTTCTTGGCGTTTATCAGCCAGATAAACTAATGCATCAGGATTATAGTCCACTCTTCTTTGAACAAGAGTTGCCAGGTCTGTGGTGCTATAAAGTGATGCGCCATCGCTTTTTAGTATAATGCATGGTGGTAGTTCCTTCTTGTCGCTATCTTGTGCTATATCTACTATGAGAGCTCCTTCATCTTCATGTGCATATCCATCATCTTTCATTTTCGAAACCATATCAGGGATATACTTCTGTGCATCAGATTCTCCGAGCCATAAGTCAAAATCAACATTTAGGTTAGCATAGTTTCTTTTCAAGTCTTCTACCGATACCTTTAATATATGTTTCCAAAGCGCAATATATCCACGTCTGCTTGATTGTAATTCAAATGTGGCAGCAAGTGCCGCTTCTCTATATTCTTCATCTTCCTTTGCCGTTTTGCTTGCTATAGGATATATTTCCTCAAGTTCACTTATGGTAAAAGGTGATTCCTCCGGATACTCTCCTTCAAACTCATTATCAAAGTATGGTAGTTCAGGTCTTCTTTGGTGAAGTTCTGTAATTATAAGGCCCATTTGATATCCCCAATCACCCATATGTATATCTCCGTAAACCTTATTTCCCATTTTTCTAGCTATTCTTTTAACGCTTTCACCTATTATTGCAGAACGAAGATGTCCTACGTGTAGAGGTTTGGCTACATTTGGTCCGCCGTAATCTACAATTATAGTTTTGGGATTTTTATTCTCTTCAAGTCCCTGGTTTTTATCATTATTAAGCTCATTGATATATTTAGTAATCGCATCGCTGCTGATATTAATATTAATAAATCCCGGTGCTATTGCTTCTATCGATGAAAATATTGGCTCTGCTTTAATAAGATCAACGACGTCATTTGCTATTGCAATCGGTGCCTTTTTATATGCTTTTGCTCCTGCCATAGCGCCATTACACTGATATTCACATAGATCCGGCCTGTTTGATACGCTCACTTTTCCATATATCTTGTCATATCCCGCTTTTTCGAATCCTTCTTCCAATACTCTATCTAAAATTTCTATTAACTTTTTCACTTAAAACCACCTCCGAAATTGTTGTCATTTCCCTATTTTAGCATATTTGCACTTCTTCAACAACCGATTTTATCTTCAACTTAAGTCTATTGCAAAATCAAATATATTATGTTACTTTTTATTTGAGAAACAAAAACGAGGAGGACATATCATGAACAATAAAGCTTTTAGAAATTTATCATACGGAGTATACGTTATATCTACACTTGACGGAACACGCCCCACCGGCTGTACCGCAAATAGTGCAATGCAGGTAACCTCCAGCCCCGCTACAATTGCCGTAAGCATTAACCATGATAATTTTACCAACTCTTGTATTCAAAAATGTGGGTATTTTGTAGTAAACATTTTAACGGAACAAACTGATCCGGGAATTATAGGTACATTCGGATTTCAATCAGGCAAAGACGTTAACAAATTTGATAATATCAAATATAATACGAAGGAAGAACTGCCTATACTTGATGATTCATGTGCATACATAATATGTAAGGTCATTAATAAAATGGAGTCTACATCTCACACTGTTTTCTTAGGAGAGGTTATTGATGCTGATACGCTAAGAGAAGAGCCTCAAATGACTTATGCATATTATCACAGCGTCATAAGAGGTAAGAGTCCTAAAAATGCACCTACATATATTGCGGATGAAGACACAAAATCGACTGAATCTAAAGAAACCTGGGTCTGTTCAGTTTGTGGATATATATACGATGGTGAAACTCCATTTGAAGACTTACCCGAAGATTATAAATGTCCTGTTTGCAAACAGCCAAAAAGCAAATTTATCAAAAAATAGTATAACAATAAGAATTAAAGCCTTGCAATTTATGCGAGGCTTTTTTATAATGATATTACCATAATATCTCTTAACGCATGTTCATGCAAATATCCCTATTAGTAATAAGAATAAAATGAAAGGAGTTTTTTTGTCAGAATATCACATTGAAAGTAATTTAGAATTTGAAAAATTAAAAAAACGTATTGTCTATAAACTCGTAAGTAGGAAATACAACGCTGTAGAACTTGAGAACATCCCCATATTCCATATATTGATATGGAAATTATATTTAATGTTTTTGTTGATTTTGATGGTAATAACCGAGGAACTGTGCTAATTACAAATTCTCATCTCGAAAAATGGAATATAAAAAAAGAATTCTTATATTCAATTGCATCTAGAAATACAGAAAAAATAATGCCCTTCGAGTTTATGGCTATGGAAGATATTCTTCAAGAACTTACAGGAGAAGAATTCGAACCAAGTGAAAATGAAATGTATGTATTAAGTAACAAAGACCGATGTTTTGGAGCCGCAGTTCTCTTATATAAAGATGCACTGAAAAATGTGGCAGATATACTTCAAGACGACTACTATATACTGCCAAGTTCCGTTCATGAGCTTATTATAATTCCTAAACTTAAGTCTGTTGGAAAGGACGAGTTAACTCTAATGGTAAAAGATGTAAATGCAACACAACTTGAACCGGAAGAAATACTTTCAGACCATGCCTACTTCTATTCAAGACGGATGGAAGCTGTATACGAATGAGTATCAGTGCAAAACAAAGCACTTTCACCCCAAAAGTGATGATAGTATATTTGTTTGTATTAGTACCATATATAAAATTGTGCCCGAACCTATACTTAGAAGGTTATTACGCTTCCATATATGAAGAGTGGCTGTCACTAAAACAGAAATCACCTCCGGCAAGCCGAAGGGCGCCATCATAAAATTCGTACTCCTTAAACAATAAACTACCAGCATACCAATTATAGCCGGTGTGAGCACTTTGCCTAGATATATCACTGTTTTCGGAATCGGCTTATCCTTTGGAAATACTACAAATGGGAGTACTCTAGTTGTAAATGTTGTACCTGCAACCAGCAGTATTATAATTATTGAGGTAACTGCGTCTACTGACATGACTTCACCCCCTCATCATCAAGTTTTTTGCGTGCAACAAATAGTACGAATACCATCATTAGCATAGCCGGAAGGATAAATTTATCAGTACCAAAAATGAAAATCGAAACAATTGATAGCAGAATACCTATTATTGCAGGTATTCTGCTTTTTTTATTCATCCACTGTTCTATTAATATAACTACAAAAAGGGCTGTCATAGCAAAGTCTATACCTTCTGAATTAAAGCTTATAAGAGTACCTGCAAGCCCACCAAGCATAGAGCCAATAACCCAATATGATTGATTCATTATCGCAACTGCAAATAAAAACTTATTCTCATCAACCCCTTTTGGTATCTTGGTCGTACAGAGTAGTGAATAAGTCTCATCCGTTAATGAAAATATCATATACCATCTTTTTTTTTCCATTTTATTAAATTTTTCAAGCAATGATAATCCATAAAAAATGTGTCTGACATTTACCATTAGCGTTAGAACAACTACCTGCAAAAGCGAAAATCCTGGTACAAAGAAGTTTACCGCCAAATATTGAGCTGATCCAGCATATACTAAAAGGCTCATAAGTATTGCCCATAGAAAATTATACCCTTTATCAGCATACATAACTCCAAAAGCAATTCCAATAAATAGATAACCGGTTAGTACCGGAATAGTATATGGAAATGCCTTCTTGAATGCAACTTTATAACCTTTCATTCTAACAACCTCACATATAATAAGATTCACAATCAAACACGTCTGGGCGGATTCGAACCGCCGGCACCTGCCGTCGGAGGGCAGTGCTCTATCCCCTGAGCTACAGACGTAAAAAGGCAGTAAACATTATGTTCACAGCCTTTTAATATTACCATGTTTTATAGTCAAAGTAAAGATTTCTAGAGGTCTACTTTCTTATTAAGTATGTAGTTACTTATTGCATACATAACTATAGTTAAAACCGCAGATGAAAGAGATGTCCAACCAAGTAAATTACTGATTGCAGTTACTTCGATTATTGCTTCTGTAAAGCTTGAAAATACATTTGGAAGAGCCACTGCCATACTGATAATACTAATTGCCATCGAAACCACAAAATACATTGCCACAGACGATATAACCTTATGGCTTGCAAATGTCTGTCCTAAGGCAATTGCAATATATATCATAACAACATTAGACAAAGTTCCAATTATAAGAGTTAATACAAAAATAGTAATCTGAACCCCACCAATTCCCCAATATTTAAGAAATTCAGAAATATCCCCTGAACCTGATGTAAAAACTGAGGATGAAAATAATAGGAATACTGTTGCTAATAAAATTATTGTATCAAGAAATGCCCAAATAAATCCGCTTATCGTCTTGGCTAATAAATGTGTGCTGCTTTTTACAGGTATCGTTCTTGATATATATCCTTCATCAGAAAAAAGATTTTTATAGAATCTGACTGCAATAAATATATACGTTCCAAATGATGTTGCGAGTAATATTATAACGTACATAAGTATAACTAGCATTAAAATAGAGTCGGAAATATTTGTTTTCTCTGCTATAGGTGACAATATAAATCTTGCTGCCAAAGTATACATTAACAGGAATGCATGAATTAGTAACAGCATTTTATTTAAATATCTAAAATCATATTTTATTATTTTCCCTAACATTTGAACACCTCCCTAAAGAGGGCATCTACTGATTTTCCGTATTTTCCTCTTATTTCATCAACCGTTGAATTCATTTCGACCTTACCCTGTTTTAGAAAAATTACTCTATCCATAATATTTTCTATATCAGATATCAAATGTGTTGAAAGTAAAATAGTAGCGTCCTCATTATAATTCGTCAAAATAGTTCTCAACAAATATTCTCGTGCTGCAGGATCAACTCCTCCTATAGGCTCATCTAAAACATAGAGCTTTGCGCTTCTACTCATCACAAGTGAAATTTGTACTTTTTCCTTTGTACCTTTTGATAATGATCTATATCTTTCTCTACCATCAATTCCTAAATCCTTAATCATGTCCTTTGCCTTAGTTATATCGAAGTCCTTATAATAAAAATC
Organism: Suipraeoptans sp.; assembly: GCA_047973235.1. GTDB lineage: Bacteria > Bacillota > Clostridia > Lachnospirales > Lachnospiraceae > Aequitasia. Next base: position 53,248 of record JBKEBP010000191.1, read on the forward strand.
CTTGTAAAAGTTTATCAATTCATCTACTCTCATGCTATCATCCAATGAAAGAACATCCGGTAAATAAGAAATTACTTCTTTAGAGTGAACACCTACAGGATGATTATCTATAGTAATATTTCCAGCAGTGGGTACCAGACAGTCATTAATTAATTTGATTAAAGTTGTTTTCCCACTTCCATTAGGTCCTAGGAGTCCCACTATTTCTCCTCTTCCTATTCTTAAATTTAAATTGTTCAGAGCTATGATATTATTTGAATATTTTTTACTCAACCCTTCACATACCAATAAATCAGACATCTTACTCTTCCTTTCCTGCAACATTTTTTATCATTTTTAAAATTTCTGTTTCTTTAAAGCCCAGCTGATGCATCTTGCTAATAAATTCTTCCACAAAGCTTGTAGCCAGATTTTTTTTAATCTCTTTCAACATTTCCTCATCCTCCGTTATAAATCTACCGCTAGTTCTTTTAGAATAAACCAGACCTTCTCTTTCAAGTTCTGACAGTGATTTTTGCATAGTATTTGGATTAACTTCCGCTTCGATAGCCAAATCCCTTACTGATGCCAACTTGTCACCCGGTTTATATACACCGGATACTATATCTTGCTTTATTTTTTCCATTAATTGTAAATAAATTGGTCGTTCGTTATCTAATTCCCAAGGCATAAGTTTATCTCCTTTCATTATTGTATTATCTATATAGTACAATAATACAATGTTCGAAAAATGTCAAGTTTTATTATTAAAAAAAAGAAGATGAGGTTTCTCATCTTCTTAACATTTAAATAACTAGGCTCTGGAAAGATATTCATTTGTTCTTGTATCAATCTTTAGCATATCTCCCTCTTCAATAAAGAGTGGCACCATAACCTGCGCTCCGGTTTCAACTATTGCAGGCTTTGTTGCTCCTTGCGCTGTATCACCTTTTAGTCCGGGCTCAGTTTCCGTCACCTTTAGTTCAACTGTAATAGGTGGCTCAATTGAAAATACATTACCTTGATATGATACCACTTTTACATTATCATTTTCCTTTACGAACTTAAGAGAATCCCCCACCGAATCAGCATCTACAGCTATTTGCTCATATGATTCCAAGTCCATAAAATGAAATAAATCACCATCCGAATATAAATACTGCATTTCTTTTCTATCAATATGTGCTTGTTCAAACTTTTCACTTGGTCTAAAAGTCTTCTCAACTACACCACCATTAATTATATCTTTTATTTTAGTACGTACAAAAGCCGCACCTTTCCCGGGTTTTACATGTTGAAAATCAAGAATCTGATATACTGTTCCCTCTATATTTACTGTTAACCCATTCCTAAAATCTCCTGCTGATACCATCTATTATTCCTCCTTAATTGGTTCATCACTGTATAATTCTATAATACTTTACCTTACTTTTCAACCTTTTTTGTCCGTAAACTGCGCTTATATGACCAAAGTACTATTTTTTCAAGATATCTTTTAATCACTATCTGTATTTCTTCCTTTGGATGAATTGGTTTCACAAGGTAATTTAGTATACCCGTATTCTTAGCTCCCCAAACGTCTGTAAAGAGTTGATCACCGATGAAAACCGTGGTGCTTTTATCAGTTTTCATAAGCTGCATAGCCTTTTCATAATTTCTCACAGATGGTTTATGCGAGTTCCAAATAGCATGTACACTGACATCTTTATTAAACATAGTCACTCTTGGCTCCTTATTATTGGATAATAAGCAACAATCAAATCCGATTTTTTTAAGCTTTATGAATAATTCCTTGGCTCTGTCATCTGCCGGCTTACCATGTGGTACCAGTGTATTATCAATATCAAATATCAATCCTCTGTAACCCTTTTTATACAATTCTTCAAATCCAATGTCATATGTAGAATCAACATAATTATCAGGATAAAATTTACTTAACATTCTTATTAAATTCCTCAACTTTTCTTAATACTTCACTGCAAATCATCGACACCGTCTTATGGTTGATAGATACAATTACATCTGCACTTTCTTTATAAAATCCCTGCCTGCTCTTTAACATCTTCGATATCTCATGCCTGGATTTTCCTCTTGCAAGAGGTCTTCTGTCATTCCGTGAAACTCTATTGTGAATAGTATATGCACTTGCAGAAAGTAAAACCACCGTACCTGTATTATGGATTATTTCTCTATTTTTTTCCCTAAGCACAACCCCGCCGCCGCATGATATCAAAAGATTACGCTCACCTTGAAGTTCATATAAAAGATTAGTTTCCATATCTCTAAAATATTCTTCACCATGTTTTTCAAATATGTCAGCAACCTTCATACCTACTTTTTTTTCAATTTCTTTATCCGTATCAATAATCTTCATACGTCGCATCTTGGAGATTTTATAGGCAATTGTCGACTTTCCAACTCCCATAAATCCAATAAAGACTATATTTCTCACTGTGAACTATCTCCTCTTTCTATCGCGTCTTGTACATCACCTTTAAACTGTTCGAAAGCTTCCTCATTATCCACAAAATACTTAGGACAAATTTTGCCTGTAATATCATAATGTCTTATAATATCCTCAGATGTTAAGTCAAACTTCATACATAACCATGCGCAAAGTTGAACCAAAGAACTATATGTAGAATTATTTGGTATTCCCGTTTTATCTTCATGACAAAATTCTATAGATATACTATCAATATTTCTGTCATTAGACGCATATGCCACTTCCCACGTAGGTACACATTGAACAATCTCCCCATCTAATCCTACCACAAAATTACTGCTTGCCTGCGTTTTTTTACTGTCTTTAAGTCCGTTAAAATAATTTCTATTATCCATAGCTGTGCTTCCCGGATTCGCAGTATAGTGGATAACAATATTTTTAATTTTTTCAGTTTCAGTTTGTGGTCTTGAATATGCATTAGGCTCTAACAATTGTACATCGATGTCAGGTTTAGATGCATCTACCTGTGCACTTTCAATTTCACTATATTGATTATTTCCACTAACAACTGTATATACAATTAATCCGATAAGAACTGCCAACAAAACAACAATTCCTATTTTTATATAGTTTTGCATCCTTCGGTTTCTAAAATTTATTCTATTGTTATTACTTCGTTTACCACTCTGTCTATTCATTTAATCGCCTTAGTTTACCTTGAATTTATAACCTGTTACTGTCTTATACTCTTCGTCTTTTGTAAATATTGGAGAATGAAAATTCTCCTCATTAATTGCATTTGGATAAAACTGTGTTTCAAAACAAAGCGCTTGACGTCTACAATAATGTGTATTATCTTTACCAACTTCATTCATGATGAAATTACCGGTATATAATTGCATTCCCGGCAAATCGGTATAAACATCCATATTTATACCAGTACTTTCTGAATTAAGCGAGGCAACTTTTCGATAACCACTACCATTTAAGCAATAATTATGATCATATCCTCCACCTAATTTTAGTGCTTCGAAATCTTTATCTATATCAAGACCAACTGCCTTTGTCGATCTGAAATCCATAGGAGTTCCTTCAACCGGTTTTATCTCACCTGTAGGAATTAAACTTTCATTTGTAGGAGTAAAGGCATCTGCATCAATATAAATATTCTGATTCATTAATGTAGTGGAACTATGTCCATCCAAATTAAAATAACTGTGGTTCGTCATGTTAAATATCGTATCCTTGTCTGAAACAGCTATATAAGTAATCTTAAGTTCATTATCGTTAAGCAATTCATATATAACACTTATATTTGCTTTTCCCGGATATCCTTGATCCATGTCTTCACTTAAAAGTGTAAAGGTTATCGTAGTATCTCCTACATTTTCTACGTTCCAAAATCGTTTACTATAAAAGTTCATGCCACTATGTAAATTATTTCCGTTATCATTATCTGCTAGTTTATAAACTGAGTTGTTAAGTCTGAATGAAGCCCCGGCAATTCTATTTGCAGATCTTCCAACCGTCGCTCCAAAGAAACATCCACCCTTCTCATAGCCTGAAACATTATCATAGCCTAATACTACATCTTTTGTAGCACCATTTTTGTCCGGTACAATAATCTGCACCAATGTAGCACCATAATCAGTAACTGTAGCAATTACTCCATTACTATTTTCTAAAGTATAGAGAGCAGCTTCTTTCCCATCACTTGTTTTTCCGAATTTAGTCATCTCGTATCTCCTATCTTATAATGTATTCATGAATTTTGTAAAAGATTCAAGTCCTGTTTCAGTTTGCTTAAAAACACCGCTATTTTCCAGCACCTTAGTAAATGTATTTCCAATTTCTTTTTTCAATATATCCCATACATTGTCTTTATGTATACTATCATATTTACGTATAAATTGCTCTAGCCAATCCGCATGTTTAGATATATTTTCATTATTTCTAATATCCGAAATACTTTTCTCGGTGATTAGGTACTCACTTAATTCTTCCATTTCGTTTTTCAGTCTTGCAGGTAATACAGCAAGACCCATCACTTCTATTAAGCCAATATTTTCTTTTTTAATATTATGATGTTTACTATGAGGATGGAATACACCAAGCGGATATTCCTCTGTTGTTATATTATTTCTTAAAACCAAATCCAATTCATACTTATTGTTTTTATATCTTGCAATAGGCGTTATAGTATTATGTCTCTCGCCATTCGAATTTGCAAATATAAAAGCATTTTGGTCAGAATAGTTTATCCAATTTTTAAGTATATGATCTGCTAAGGAAATCAGTCTTCTTTCATCTTTTCCGCTAATTCGAATAACGGACATTGGCCATTTAACAATTCCCACATCTATATCCCTGTATGAATTAATACTAATCGTCTTTATAATAGGCGCCTTCTCCATGGCAAAGGTATATCTCCCACCTTGAAAGTGATCATGTGTTAAAATAGAACCGCCGACTATCGGTAAGTCTGCATTAGAGCCTATAAAATAGTGTGGAAATATCTTAATAAAATCTATTAGCTTTACAAAGGTGTCTTTATTGATTTGCATCGGAACATGCTTTCCATTAAAAGCAATACAGTGTTCATTATAATATACATATGGTGAGTATTGAAATCCCCAATCACTATTATTGATATTCAAGTGTATAATTCTATGTGTTTGTCTAGCCGGATAATCTATTCTTCCGGCATACCCCTCATTCTCCATGCATAATTGGCACTTAGGGTACGTAATTTCATTTGTGCCCAGCGCGGCAGCAATCGCTTTTGGATCCTTCTCAGGCTTTGAAAGATTGATTGTTATGTCCAACTTTCCATATTGTGAATCGCTCTTCCACTTCATATCTTTAGCAATTCTATCTCTTCTAATATAATTACTGTCCTCACTAAACTTATAATAATAGTCCGTAGCCGATTCTTTCGATTCTTCATTATATTTCTTCCAGAACTCATCGCTCACCTGGTTTGGTCTAGGTAACAGAGCATTCATTAGTCTGGTGTCGAATAAATCCCTAGCAACTATATCATCAGTTATTATCTGTCGTTTTACCGCCTTATCTAATAATTCTTCTAATATATGAACCAGTTCAATATCCTTATCATCATTAACTTCGTTTTTCTGATACAGGGTTTCATTCATAATATCAAGAAGTAGATTAATCGTGTATATTCTTTCTGACTCAGGGAGCAATCCTCTTCTCACTCCGTACTCGACCAGCTTATATATGCTCTCACCTATCATTTTTACTCACCAATCTTTCTGGCTCCATCTCCAATATCAACTATGTATATATCCGCTTCCAATCCCAATTTTTCTTTATATCCGTTTAAAATAGCTTCTTTGAACTCTGTAACTAAACTTTTCTTAACAATATTTACTGTGCATCCACCAAAGCCTCCACCGGTAATCCTCGCGCCCAAAACTCCATCCAGTTGTTGTGCTATATCTACAAGCACGTCTACTTCTTCACATGAAACTTGATAGTCATATCTAAGAGACTTATGTGACTCGTCCAGAAGTTTTCCAAACGTAACTATGTCTCCACGTTTTAACGCTGCCTCTGCCTGAATTGTTCTTTGATTTTCATATACTGCATGTTTAACTCTTAGTCTAATTATATCATCAGTTATAATGTTTTTCTTTGCTTCAAACTCATCTATGCTAAGTTCTCCAAGTGCACTTATGTTTACCACTTTTTGAAGTATCCTAAGTCCTTCCTCACACTGACTTCTTCTCTCATTATATGCCGAATCAACTAGCGAATGCTTCACTTTCGAATTCACTATTATTATCTGTTCATTTGGAAGATTTACCGGTGCATATTCATATTTCAAAGTATTTGTGTCAAGGAAAATTGCATGATCCTTTTTTCCCATTGCAGATGCACATTGATCCATAATTCCTGTATTTGCACCAACAAATTTGTTCTCTGCATATTGTCCGTATAAAGCAATATCTATCAATGATACATCTTCGAAATTATAGTTGTCTTTTATTATTAATCCTACAAGCACCTCCAGCGATGCTGATGAAGAAAGTCCCGACCCATTAGGGATATCGCCGTAAATCAATATATCCATTCCTGTTTCAATCTTATATCCATTTTTCAAAAATGTCCAAAACACTCCCTTGGGATAATTTGTCCAACTTGCAGTTTTTGATACAACAAGCTTATCAAGGCTAGTTGAAACAACTCCAATGTTATCTATATTAACAGAATAGAAACGGATTATTCTATCACTTCGCTTTCTTGTAACACCGTATGTTCCTATTGTTAGAGCACAAGGAAAAACATGACCTCCATTATAGTCTGTGTGTTCACCGATTAGGTTTACTCTTCCCGGCGCAAAATAAGTATGTATATCACCTTCACTTCCATACTTTTCCTTAAATATTTTGATCAAATGTCCTAACTCCATGTGTGTCCTCCTTGAGATATATTGAAATCATTTTAACTTTTACAAAACTCTCGTAAATTACATAATACAATTTTTTCTTCAGTAAGTCTATTAAAAGTTACTATAACGATTATTGTTTGCAAAAAAAGAAGGCATATGCCTTCTTCTATTACCTATTGTCATTACTGATCAACCGTATAGTTTGGAGCCTCCTTCGTGATGTGTATATCATGAGGATGACTTTCTTTAAGTGACGCGCTTGTTGTTTTAACGAATTCACCATTTTCTTTTAACTCTTCTATATTATGCGTTCCACAATATCCCATACCTGAGCGAATTCCACCAATTAGCTGGAATATAGTGTCTTCTACCGAACCTTTATAGGCTACACGTCCTTCAACACCTTCAGGCACCAATTTTTTTGCATCAGCTTGGAAATAGCGATCGGCACTGCCTTGCTCCATAGCTGCAATTGAACCCATACCCCTATAGACCTTATATTTTCTGCCTTGAAATAATTCAAATTCTCCCGGGCTTTCATCACATCCGGCAAACATGCTGCCCATCATGCATACATTTGCACCTGCCGCAAGCGCTTTAGTCATATCACCCGAATATTTTATTCCTCCATCTGCAATAATCGGAATTTGATACTTATTTGCAACTTCATATGCATTCATTATAGCTGTAATTTGCGGAACACCTATACCTGCTACGACTCTGGTAGTACATATTGATCCCGGACCTATTCCAACTTTTACTGCATCCGCCCCTGCTTTGATTAAATCTTCTGCACCTTTACCGGTTGCTACATTTCCTGCTATAACTTGAAGCTGCGGGAAATTTTCCTTGACCATTTTTACACACTTCAAAACATTCTCTGAATGTCCATGTGCTGAATCCATAACTATCACGTCTACCTTAGCAGCAACGAGCTCCTTAACCCTATCTAATACATTTGCTGTTATACCTACAGCTGCACCACAAAGTAAACGACCCTGATCATCTTTTGCAGACATAGGATATTTAATCTGTTTTTCAATGTCCTTTATAGTTATAAGACCTTTTAAATTGAAATTATCATCGACAATTGGAAGTTTTTCTTTCCTTGCTTTAGCAAGAATCTTCTTTGCTTCTTCTAAAGTAATCCCTTCTTTGGCTGTAATTAAACCTTCAGATGTCATACTTTCTTTAATCTTTTTTGAATAGTCTTCTTCGAATTTTAAATCACGATTTGTAATAATACCGACTAATTTCTTGCCTTCAGTAATCGGTACACCGGAAATTCTAAACTTACTCATAAGGTTATTTGCATCTTCTAATGTATGTTCGGGTGAGAGGAAGAACGGATCCGTTATTACTCCATTTTCTGATCGCTTAACCTTATCCACCTCATCCGCCTGTTGTTCTATACTCATGTTCTTATGAATTATTCCAATTCCACCTTGACGAGCCATAGCTATCGCCATACGATGTTCAGTTACTGTATCCATACCGGCACTTATCATCGGTATGTTTAACTTAACACTTTTTGTAAGGTTTGTTGACAAATCAACCTGATTCGGAATAACTTTTGAATAAGCTGGAATTAAAAGCACATCATCAAATGTAATACCTTCTCCAATAATTTTACCCATTATATACCTCTCCTTTTCTTCTTCGTATTTTAACGACTATGATATCAAAATATTATAGTGATTGTCAATAGTATAAACGACGTAAAAAAGAGAGGAAATCACTTAGTTGTAGGTGAATTTTCTCTCTTTTAATTTCGATTGCTTCGCAACCGCTTACTTTTCTCTTGAAGTAAACTCCAGAATTCAGCTGCTTCGCATCTGCCGTGATGTATACACATCACTCCCTATTCTGTCGTTAATGCGCCAAGAAAAGTAAATGGCTGCTTCGCAACCGCTTACTTTTCTCTTGAGCGCATTACATCATTCCCATGCCGCCGCCTGCTCCTGCGGGCATTGCTGGTGCATCTTCTTTTATGTTCGCTACTACAGCTTCTGTTGTGAGTAGAGTCGATGCTACACTTGTTGCATTTTGTAATGCACTTCTTGTAACCTTTGCGGGATCAAGTATTCCTACTTTAACCATGTCTACATATTCTTCTTTTAATGCATCAAAACCTGTTCCTATCTTTGATTCTTTAACCTTGTTTATTATTACAGAACCTTCAAGACCAGCATTTGCTACTATAGTATAAAGTGGAGACTCCAGTGCCTTTAAAACAACCTGAGCACCTGTCTTTTCATCGCCTTCAAGTTTATTAACCAGTTTAATTACGTCTTTAGATGCATGAACATAAGCAGAACCACCGCCGGCTATGATACCTTCTTCTACTGCAGCTCTGGTTGCATTAAGTGCATCTTCCATACGAAGTTTAGCTTCTTTCATTTCAGTCTCTGTAGCCGCTCCAACTCTAATTACAGCAACTCCACCTGCTAATTTAGCAAGTCTTTCTTGAAGCTTTTCTTTATCAAAGTCAGATGTTGTTTCAGATATTTGATTCTTTATTTGAGCAACCCTATCAGCTATTGCCTTTTTATCACCTACACCGTCAACTATAATAGTGTTTTCTTTTTGAACCTTAACTGATTTTGCTTTTCCCAGCATTTCCATAGTTGCGTCTTTAAGCTCCATTCCAAGCTCTTCAGAAACAACCTGACCACCTGTTAGTATTGCTATATCTTGAAGCATTTCTTTTCTTCTATCACCATATCCCGGTGCTTTTACACCAACAACATTGAATGTTCCACGTAATTTATTTACGATTAAGGTCGTAAGTGCTTCTCCCTCGATATCTTCAGCTACTATAAGAAGTCTTGCACCAGCTTGAACAATTTGTTCAAGAAGTGGTAATATCTCTTGAATATTTGTAATTTTTTTATCTGTAATTAAGATATATGGATCTTCAAGATTAGCTTCCATTTTATCCATATCCGTTGCCATATATGCACTTACATATCCACGGTCAAACTGCATACCTTCAACCATATCAAGTTCCGTTTGCATTGTCTTTGATTCTTCAATAGTTATTACACCATCTTTAGAAACTTTTTCCATTGCTTCAGAAACCATTTCTCCAACTTCATCATCGCTAGCTGAAATAGCAGCCACATTAGCTATCTGTTCTCTTCCTTTTACCTTACTGGACATCTTGTGAATACTCTCAACCGCAACTTCAGTTGCCTTTTTCATACCTTTTCTTAAGATAATTGGATTAGCACCTGCCGCTAAGTTCTTCATACCTTCATGAACCATCGATTGAGCCAATACTGTAGCTGTAGTTGTACCATCACCAGCCACATCATTTGTCTTAGATGCAACTTCCTTTATTAATTGTGCTCCCATGTTCTCAAAAGCATCTTCTAATTCTATTTCCTTTGCAATTGTAACACCATCATTCGTAATAAGTGGAGAACCATAAGATTTATCCAGAACAACATTTCTTCCTTTTGGTCCAAGTGTAACTCTTACTGTATCAGCAAGAATATTAACGCCTTCTTCAAGCGATTTTCTTGCATCTTCTGCATGTTTTATTTCTTTTGCCATGACTATTTCCTCCTGTTAATCCTTTTATTTAAGTATTGCAAGAATATCATCCTGCTTTACAATAATATATTCTTCTTTTTCTACTTCAACGTTTGTTCCTGCATATTTGGAGTAAACTACTTTTTCTCCCTCTTTCACTTGCATCTTTACTTCTTTCCCGTCAACAGTTCCTCCGGGACCTACTGCTATAACTATTGCCTGCTGAGGTTTTTCCTTGCTGTCACCCGGTATTATAATTCCGGATTTCGTTGTTTCTTCTTCTTCAAGTTGCTTCAATACAACTCTGTCACCTAATGGTACTAATTTCATTGTGATTCCTCCTTGCGATGTTTTGTTTGTTAGCACTCGCAAAAAGAGAGTGCTAACCTCAATGATTATAAGATAGCACTCTCTAACTTTTTTGTCAATAACTTATATGGATTTTTCACTATTTTTATTAAAACCCTTTTGTATTCGAAATACAATCATTCGCTTATCCTTTGTCCAATATCTGTCTTCCACGACACCTTCACAACTAATGAGATTCCCATCAGGTGCAGCAATTGTACACTGATATACAGCATCTCGAGAATATATCGGCAACTCTTCACGAACATTTATAAATAAGACCTCTTTATCTTTGTCATACTTATTGATAATACCGGAATATGTCACCTCATCAAAAAAGCCTCCCTCAAGTATCATCTCTTTCATTACTAAATCCACAGGATAATTGTTATACATACAAACTTCAATCCTCTCCGTTTTAAATTAAGAAAGGCATCGCTTTGCGATGCCTCATCGTTTATTTTTTACGTCGCTCTTTTTTCAACTTATCCAGCTCTACAAAAACATGATCATTAATAACCTTTATATAGGTTCCTTTCATTCCTGAAGAACGAGACTCAATCACACCTGCACTTTCAAACTTTCTAAGTGCATTTACTATTACTGAACGCGTTATACCTACTCTATCTGCAATTTTACTTGCAACTAATATACCTTCCATACCTTTTAACTCATCGAATATATGAATAATTGCCTCTAATTCAGAATACGAAAGGGTGCTAATCGCTGATTGAACAATATGCTCTTTCCTGTCTTCTTCAGCACTTTCTTCATTAACTGATCTGAGCATCTCAAGACCTACAACTGTCGTTCCATACTCGCTTAAGATAATGTCATCAATCTCATAAGCATCATCTTTTCTATACATAAATAAGGTTCCTAGTCTTTCTCCGGCTATATTGATAGGTGTAATAATAGCTTGATATCCTTTGACAACAGCTGACGTAAAACCTAATGTTTCAAGATTTACATTCTCTTTAGTTGAGAGTATGCCAAGTAGTCTTTCATTAAGAACATCGTCTATATGGACGCCTACTTCATCGCCTATATACTCATCAATTAATGCGACCTCGTCACACTTACTTGCACCTAGTACTTTCCCTTTTTTACTAACCACAATAACATTAGAGTCAAGAATTTCTGCTAAAACTGAACAAATATCTGTAAATACAACTTTACTGGAATTGTTGTTATGTAATAATTTATTGATTTTTCTTGTTTTATCTAACAACTGCACGCTCATTGGTTATCCTCCATCATATGGTTGTATGTTACCATATAAATTCAGAATTATCAATCAATTTCAGAAGTTTTTTGTTTTGTCTCGCTAAAACCGCATTTTTCATTACTACAAACAATTCGGTTTCCTTTTTCTACCATATAGCTATTGCACTTAGGGCATTTATCTTTAGTCGGCTTCTGCCATGACATAAATTCGCATTCAGGATTATTCTCACATCCGAAGTATATTCTACCCTTTTTTGTTCTGCGAAGTACAACTTCTTTGCCGCATAGTGGACAAGGAATACCAATTTTTTCCAAATAAGGTTTAGTGTTTCTACATTCGGGAAAGCCCGGACAAGCCAGAAACTTGCCATGTGGTCCATATTTAATAACCATATTTCTACCACACAATTCACAAACTTCATCCGTTACTTCATCCTCTATTTTGACAGATTCCAATTCAGCTTCAGCTTTAGTAACAGCTTGCATTAAATCAGGGTAAAAGTTTTCTATTATTGTTTTCCATCTTACATCTCCTTCTTCGACTCCATCAAGAAGCTCTTCCATATTTGCTGTAAAGTTAACATCTACTATGGATGGAAATGATTTTTTCATTATATTATTTACTACTTCTCCAATTTCTGTAATAAATATGTTTTTTCCTTCTTTCGCAACATATCTTCTTGCTAGAATTGTTGAAATTGTTGGCGCATATGTACTAGGGCGACCTATTCTAAGCTCTTCAAGGACCTTAACAAGAGACGCCTCTGTATAGTGCGCAGGCGGTTGTGTAAAATGTTGTTCAGTTTCAAAACTTTCTTTTGTCAGTTTTGATTCAACAGACATTTTAGAAAGCATTGCATTGTTATCTTCCTTCTCTTCATCTGCCTCAATGTAGACAGCTTTGAATCCGTCAAAAATTAATCTTGAAGTTGAAACATTAAATCTATATTTCGATGCCATTATTTTAACTGAAGTACTCTCATAAACTGCAGCTTCCATTCTACTTGCTACAAAGCGCTTCCAAATTAGCTGATAAAGTCGAAATTGATCTCTTGATAATGATTCTTTAATAATAACAGGACTGAGTGTGACATCTGAGGGTCTAATTGCCTCATGTGCATCCTGAATTTTCTTTCCTTTTGAGATATTTTTATTCTCTTTAGTGACAAACTTATCACCATATTGATCTTTAATGTACTCTTTTACGCTTAAATCAGCTTCGTCAGATATTCTTGTAGAATCTGTACGCAGATAAGTAATAAGTCCTAGTGTTCCATGGCCTTTAATGTTCGTACCTTCATATAACTGCTGTGCAATTCTCATTGTTTTAGCAGTTGCAAATCCCAAAGCTTTCGATGCCTCTTGCTGCATTGTACTAGTTGTAAACGGGAAAGGAGATTTCACTCTTCTTTCACTTGTTTTTACATCATTTACACTAAATTCCGATTTTTCAAGCTCTTTAACTATCGTATCTAATTCTTCTTTTGAAGAAATTGTCATTTTCTTATTTTCTGTTCCATAAAACTTGGCTATTAGGCTCTTCTTTTCACCGCCAACTTTTAATTTCGCATCAAGACTCCAATACTCCTGTGGTATAAAGTTATTAATCTCTTCTTCTCTATCAGCAATAATTCTTAACGTAACAGATTGAACTCTTCCCGCACTAAGCCCTCTTTTAACCTTTGCCCATAACAGTGGACTAATCTTATATCCTACAACTCTATCAAGAACCCTTCTTGCTTGCTGAGCATCAACGAGATCCATATCTATGTCTCTTGGTTCTTTGATGGAATCTTTTACAGCCTTTTTAGTGATTTCGTTAAAACTAATCCGGTAAAACTTACTATCTTCAGCACCTAGTGCTGTCTTTAAATGCCAACTTATTGCTTCCCCTTCTCTATCCGGGTCAGTTGCAAGATATATTTTATCAGCCTTTTTAGCTTCTTTTCTCAGCTTCGCTAGCAGGTCACCTTTTCCTCTTATAGTAATATATTTTGGCTCGTAATCATTTTCCGGGTCTACTCCCAGTTGACTTTTAGGCAAGTCCCTAACATGTCCGTTTGATGCCTCTATTGTATAGTTCTTCCCTAAAAACTTTTTAATTGTTTTTACCTTGGTTGGTGATTCAACAATTACCAAATACTTTGCCATTACTTATACTTCCTCCAATACTTACAGTTTACACTTAACATAATAATTCTTAGATATTTCCTCAATATATCCCTTGAGTTCAAGTGAAATCAATTCATTCATTAGTTCAGATACTCCCATATTAACCTCTAAACTTATTTGCTCAAAATTCTTGGGATAGAAATCAAGGCAACTATACACTATATTTTCAACTGTTTCAAGCATTATTTTTTTTTCGACTTGTTTTTTTATGCTTTTTTTAGTATTTATTTTAAGTTCATCTATCAATTCTTTAGCAGATGTAATTATACCTGCACCTTGTCTAATAAGGTTATTACAACCATAACTCAAGTCACTTGTCACAGGTCCCGGAAGCGCATAAATATCCTTTCCATGTTCAAGTGCGAAATCCGCTGTTATTAGCGAACCTGACCTTGCTTTTGCTTCTATAACTATAAGTACATCACAAAGCGAACTTATTATTCTATTTCTCGCAGGAAAATGTGTTTTGAGTGGAGGTTCATCTAAGTTAAATTCAGAAATAATTCCACCGGTTTTAATTACATCCTCATATAGTCCTTTGTTTTCCCTTGGATAACACACATTAACACCACTACCAAGTACTGCAAATGTTTTTCCTCCACCATTTAAACACCCCCTATGCCCTGCAGCATCTATACCTCTAGCAAGTCCACTAATAACATGCACACCATAATCAGAAAGCTCCTCTGCTATTTGTGCAGCCATAATCTCTCCATATGAGCTGCAATTCCTTGCTCCAACAATTGCAGCGCAAGGGCTTACTTCGCCCGGAGTTGCCCCCTTTACATATATCCCAAATGGCTTATCATGAATATTACTTAATCTTCTCGGATATTTTTCATGGTAATATGGATAGAACTCAACCTTTTTGTGTAGAAGCCTTTTATACTCTTCTTCTACTGTATTCCTTCCTCTTTTATCATAAAGTAAATCCCTCTCATCCTTTGTAATTACATTATATTTTATAAGTGATGTTTCATCAGTGAAAAACAAAGCCTTTGCACTGCCAAATGTATCACACATTTTAATTTTCTTCTTATTACTAATTCCTCTGACTCTATTCAGCCAAACGTCATATTTCATATTTCCCTCTACTTTACTATTCTATAACCTATTGCTTCTTTCAAATGCATCGAACTAATATTTTCATTGCACTCCATATCTGCTATGGTACGTGCAACTTTTAAAATTTTGTGATAACTTCTAGCCGTTAAACCCATTTTGTTATATGCAAGTTGCATTATCTTCTCCCCTTCCTTATCAAGCTTACAAAATTCATTTAATTGCTTGATAGTCATCTGCGCATTTAAGCCGGAATCATTCCCCTTATACCTAAGAGCTTGAATTTCCCTAACCTTTTCAACACGTTTTCTAATAATGTCAGAGGTTTCTTCTTTACCTGATTTATTCAAATCCTCATATGGAATTTTTGAAATCTCTATGCATAAATCTATTCTGTCTAAAAAAGGACTACTAAGCCTCCCCATATATTTTCTTATTTCATTATGTGTACAATTGCATTTGTTCATATCCGGATACTCACCGCAAGGGCAAGGATTACAAGCTGCAACAAGTATAAACTCCGCCGGAAAAATATATCTGCCATGATTTCTATTAATTACGATTTTCTTTTCCTCCATAGGTTGTCGCAATACCTCTATAACGTCTTTACGAAACTCAGTTATTTCATCCATAAATAATACTCCTGCATGTGAGAGTGTAATTTCTCCGGGTTTCGGATACATCCCACCTCCTAAAAGTGAAGCTTTA
>JBKEBP010000194.1:0-6013 GCA_047973235.1 Suipraeoptans sp.
ATTTCGACTTTGTGTACAGGTTTCTTTTCTCTTCTTGCCATAATAATAGGCCTCCTATGATTTTATTTTATCATAGAAGACCTTATTATTCTTAATTTACAGAAATTCTTTCACAGACTCTTATATATTATTAAGCAATTCCGTTAACTGCTTTAGTTAGGCGTGAGATTTTTCTAGAAATTGTATTTTTATGATATACGCCTTTGCTCTTAGCTTTAGTGATTTCCACGATTGCAGTTTTAAGCGCTTCGTTTGCAGCTTCAGAATCTTTCTTATCTACAGCTACTTCCACTTTTTTAACAGCAGTTTTTACTCTAGACTTGATTGCTTTATTTCTCGCTGCTTTAGTCTCGTTAACTAAAATTCTCTTTTTTGCGGATTTAATATTTGCCAAGTTGTCCACCTCCACGATAATATTTCGATTTAAATCGATACTAATGTTATGAACACAGACACGGCGTGTCATAAACATACTCATTTATTATAGGAAAGTTATAACTTATTGTCAAGAGATTTGTTGTATTTATGGAGGTTTTTATGCTATTATTACATAGTAATTAAACAGTATAGATGGAGAGGATAATTAAAATGGCAAAAAAAGACAATTATGGTGCCGATAGTATTTCTGTTTTAGAAGGACTGGAAGCTGTCAGAAAAAGACCCGGTATGTACATAGGAAGTGTATCTACGAAGGGTCTTAACCATTTAATATATGAAATTGTTGATAATGCTGTCGATGAACACTTAGCAGGATATTGTGATGAAATCCGAGTTACACTTGAGAAGGACGGATCAGCCACTGTTGCTGATAACGGTCGAGGTGTACCGGTTGGGTTACATGCAAAGGGGGTTTCTGCTGAACGTATCGTTTACAGCACTTTACACGCCGGTGGAAAATTTGATAATGGCGCATATAAAACAAGTGGGGGATTACACGGCGTAGGTTCGTCAGTTGTTAATGCTTTATCTGAATATATGGATGTCCAAGTAAGTAGAGAAGGATATATTCATCATGACAGATACGAAAGAGGAAATCCGGTAATAGATTTAAAAGATGGATTACTGCCAACTATCGGGAAAACAAAAAAAACAGGTACAAAAGTAAATTTTTTGCCGGACGATACAATATTTGAAAAAACAAAATTCAGAGCAGAAGAAGTAAAGAGCAGACTTCATGAAACGGCATATCTAAATCCAACACTTACAATTATATTTGATGATTTGCGCGTAGAAGAAAATGAACATATCGTATATAATGAGCCTGATGGAATATTAGGTTTTATTAAAGACTTGAATAAAAAAAAGGAAGCGATTCATGAACCGGTTTATTATAAAGGAACTGAAGAAAATATTGAAGTTGAGGTTGCTTTTCAGTATGTAAATGAATTTCATGAAAATGTTCTTGGATTCTGCAACAATATCTATAATGCAGAAGGCGGAACACACTTAACCGGATTTAAAACTATGTTTACTACGGTTATGAATCAATATGCCAGAGAGTTGGGAATTCTTAAAGAAAAGGATGCCAATTTTACCGGTGCAGACATTAGAAATGGTATGACGGCAATCGTTTCTATAAAACATACAGATCCGCGTTTTGAGGGTCAAACCAAAACAAAGCTTGATAATCCGGACGCAGCAAGAGCAACCGGGAAAGTTACAAACGAGGAAATAACAAGATTTTTTGATAGAAATATAGATACATTAAAAAATGTGCTATCATGTGCCGAGAAAGCAGCTAAGATAAGAAAGACTGAGGAAAAGGCAAAGACCAATCTTCTATCTAAGCCTAAATATTCCTTTGACAGCAACGGAAAGTTATCAAACTGCGAAAGCAGAGACACCAAGAGTTGTGAAATATTTATAGTCGAGGGAGATTCTGCAGGTGGTTCAGCCAAAACGGCTAGAAACAGGATGTATCAAGCAATTCTTCCAATACGTGGAAAAATATTAAATGTTGAAAAAGCAAGTATAGACAAGATTTTAGCTAACGCAGAAATCAAATCTATGATTAACGCTTTTGGTTGTGGATTTTCGGAAGGTTACGGAAATGATTTTGATATTGAAAAATTACGCTATGATAAAATCATTATTATGGCAGATGCTGATGTAGATGGAGCTCATATTTCAACATTACTGCTTACTCTATTTTATAGATTTATGCCGGAGCTTATTTATCAGGGGCATGTTTATCTTGCCATGCCGCCACTATATAAAGCTATTCCTAAAAAGGGTGAAGAGGAGTATTTGTATGATGACCAAGCTCTATCAAAATACAGAAAGAGACAAACGGGTGACTTTACCCTTCAGCGATATAAAGGTTTAGGTGAAATGGATGCACAACAACTATGGGAAACAACACTTGATCCTGAAACGAGACTTCTTAAGCTAGTTGAAATTGAAGATGCCAGAATGGCATCAGGAGTTACGGAGATGTTGATGGGTAGTGAGGTTCCACCTAGAAGAAACTTTATTTACGAGAATGCCAAAGAAGCAGAATTAGATATATAGTGGGGGTTTAAGAATGGAAGAAACACAGATTATTCATATTGAATACTCAGAAGTGATGAAAAAATCATATATAGATTATGCAATGAGCGTAATTGTTGCCAGAGCACTTCCGGATGTTAGAGATGGTCTTAAGCCGGTTCAAAGAAGAACACTATATGATATGCATGAACTTGGAATAAGATATGATAAACCGTACAGAAAATGTGCACGTATTGTTGGTGACACTATGGGTAAGTATCATCCCCATGGAGACAGCTCTATATATGATTCGCTTGTTGTTATGGCTCAAGATTTTAAAAAAGGTCAAATACTAATAGACGGGCATGGTAATTTCGGATCAATTGAAGGTGATGGCGCGGCGGCGATGCGTTATACAGAAGCAAGACTTACTAAGATGAGCCAAGAAGCGTTCCTTAGTGATCTGGATAAAGATATTGTAGATTTTATACCCAACTTTGATGAAACTGAAAAGGAACCCGAAGTATTACCGGCAAGAGTTCCAAACCTGTTAATAAATGGTGCAGAAGGTATCGCAGTAGGTATGGCAACGAGTATACCTACTCACAACCTGGGTGAAGTTATTGATGCAGTAGTTGCTTATATTAAGAACGAAAATATAACAACCAGAAAACTAATGTCATACATAAAAGGACCTGATTTTCCAACAGGTGGACTTGTAGTTAATCAAGACGATTTACTCAGTATATATGAGTCAGGAACAGGTAAAATCAAACTACGAGGAAAAGTTGATATAGAAGATATTAAGGGCGGTAAGAAAAGACTGGTAATATCTGAAATTCCATATACTATGATAGGTTCGGGCATTAATAAATTTTTAAATGATGTTGCCAATCTTGTAGAATCTAAAAAAACAACTGATATTGTAGATATTTCTAATCAATCTTCAAAGGAGGGAATTAGAATTGTCTTAGAGTTAAAAAAAGGTGCCGATATAGAAAATCTCAAAAATATGCTCTATAAAAAGACACGACTTGAGGATACTTTTGGCGTAAATATGCTAGCTGTTGTAGACAAAAGACCTGAAACGATGGGACTTAAAAAAATAATAGAACATCATGTAGATTTTCAGTTTGATGTAACAACAAGAAAGTATAATAATATGCTTGATAAGGAACGGGCTAAAAAGGAGATACAAGAGGGCCTTATAAAAGCGTATGACGTTATTGATTTGATTATAGAAATACTAAGAGGCAGTAAAAGTATTAAACAAGCAAAAGAATGCCTGACTAAAGGTACTACAGAGGATATAAAGTTTAAAACAAGTATTTCTAATAAAATGGCGGCAATGCTTCGTTTTACTGACAGACAGGCACAAGCAATATTAGAAATGAGACTTTCTAAATTGATAGGACTTGAATTAGAGGCACTACAAATCGAACATGCTGAAACAATTAAAAATATAGCACTATACGAAGATATTCTCAATAATTATGATTCGATGGCAAAGGTTATAATAGACGATTTGAAATCTATGAAGAAAGAATATGCGGTTAGTAGAAGAACAGTAATAGAAAATGCTGAGGAAGCTATTTTTGAAGAAACAAAAATTGAAGAACAGGAAGTTGTATTCTTAATTGATAGATTCGGATATTCAAAAGTTATTGATGTTGCCACTTATGATAGGAACAAAGATGCTGCTGATGAGGAACATAAACATGCTATTCGTTGTATGAATACAGGTAAAATCTGCTTCTTTACAAACACAGGACAAATGCATCAATTAAAGGTATTAGATCTTCCATTTGGAAAATTTAGAGATAAAGGAATTCCTATAGATAATGTAAGTAATTATGATAGCAGTAAAGAGGAAATTGTGTATATGTGTGATGAAGGTCAACTACATATAGGCAAGTTACTGTTTGTAACAGAAATGGGTATGATTAAACAGGTTGAAGGCAGTGAGTTTATAGCAACTAAGAGGACAATTGCTGCAACTAAGTTACAAGCAAGTGATAATTTGGTTTTTGTTAATGTTATTACACCAAATCAATACCTCGTTCTACAAAGTGAAGATGGATTTTTCCTTAAGTTTGCATCAACCCAAGTAAGTGAGAAGAAAAAGGGTGCAGTAGGTGTTAGAGGTATAAGACTTCAAAAGAATGACAGAGTTATTGCTGCCTACCTTATTGAAGAGGGAACCGAGACAAAAGGAGAGTACAATGGTAAAGAAATTAGTTTGAATAGACTAAAACAGGGAAATCGTGATACAAAAGGTGTAAAACAACGCGGATAACCCTTGATTTTACAGCATAAAAGTGATATACTACTAAATGTTAAATAGTGGCGACGAGAAGGAGTGAACGAAAGTTCACTCTTTCTACGTGTTAAAGCATGTGTAATATTAAAAATTGAATATGGAAAGGAACATTGAATGTCCAAAAGAGAAGAGATTGAAAAGAAGGTAGAAGGAATCTTAATCCCAATAATCAATGAGTATGAATATGAACTTGTTGATGTAGAGTATGTGAAAGAAGGAAGTAGCTGGTATTTAAGAGCGTATATTGATAAGCCGAACGGAATTAATATTGAAGACTGTGAGAAGGTAAGCCGAAAACTATCTGAGATACTTGACGAAGATGACTTTATTGAAGATGCTTATATCCTTGAGGTTAGCTCACCCGGTTTGGGAAGACCTTTAAAAAAAGAAAAAGATTATGAAAGAAGCATTGGAAAAGAAATAGAAATACATACGTATAGAATGATAGATAAAGAAAAAGAATTTTTCGGTATTTTGGAAAGCTATAACAATGACACTGTAACCATTGTTATGAGCGATTCTGAAACGAAGGTTTTTAATAGAAGTGAAATTTCATTAATACGCTTAGCGTTCCATTTTTAGATTAGGAGGAGAAAGTAAAATGAATACAGAGTTATTAGAAGCGCTTACAATATTAGAAAAAGAGAAAGATATAAGTAAAGAAACATTACTTGAAGCAATTGAAAACTCTTTGATAAATGCATGTAAAAATCATTTTGGAAAATCTGATAATATTGAAGTCCAAATGGACAAGGAAACATATAATTATCAAGTTATTGCTAAAAAGAATGTAGTTGAAACAGTAGAAGATGATCTCGAACAGATTAATCTGGAAGACGCAAGAAAACTAGATAGTAAACTAAACATCGGAGATATTGCTCAAGTCCCAATAGAATCTAAGTCTTTCGGAAGAATAGCAACACAGAATGCAAAGAATCTTATACTTCAAAAAATTCGAGAGGAAGAACGGAAAGTTGTTTATGATCAATATTTTGAAAAGGAAAAAGATATTGTAACAGGTATCGTTCAGAGACAAGTTGGAAAAAATTATAGTATAGACTTAGGAAAAGCTGACGCATTACTAACCGAGAGTGAACAAGTTAAGACTGAACATTTCAAACCTACAGAGCGAATTAAACTTTATGTGGTTGAAGTGAAAAATACTACTAAAGGCCCTAAGATTTTAGTTTCAAGAACACATCCAAAACTAGTAAAGAGATTATT
>JBKEBP010000213.1:0-7878 GCA_047973235.1 Suipraeoptans sp.
ACAATCGAGGTTGTAGAACAGCTAATACTTAAGGAAAAACCTGATAGTGTATTGCCGACTCTTGGAGGTCAAGCAGCACTTAACTTGGCTATGGAGCTGGAAGAGACGGGATTTCTTGAAAGAAATGGAGTTAAGCTGATAGGAACCACGTCACAGACTATCAAAAAGGCAGAGGATAGACTTGAATTCAAATCTACAATGGAGAAGATTGGTGAGCCTGTAGCACCATCACTAGTTGTTGAGAATGTTGAAGATGGTGTATCATTTGCTAAAAAAATAGGTTATACGGTTGTACTTCGCCCGGCATATACAATGGGTGGAAGCGGTGGAGGAATCGCATTTACCAGTGAAGAGCTAGTAGAAATTCTGGAGAATGGACTTAGACTTTCAAGAGTTAGCCAAGTGCTTGTTGAACGTTATATCGGTGGTTGGAAAGAAATAGAATATGAAGTAATGCGTGATAATATAGGAAACTGTATCACGATTTGTAATATGGAGAATATTGATCCGGTAGGAGTCCATACCGGAGATAGTATTGTAGTTGCACCGTCGCAGACATTAGGCGATAAGGAGCATCAAATGCTTAGAACTGCGGCACTTAGTATAATTACGGAACTTAAGATTACCGGAGGATGTAATGTACAGTTTGCACTTCATCCTGACTCGTTTGAGTATTGTGTAATAGAGGTCAACCCAAGAGTTAGCCGTTCCTCTGCACTAGCTTCAAAAGCGACGGGATATCCTATTGCTAAGGTTGCATCTAAAATAGCACTTGGATATAATCTGGATGAAATAACGAATGCGGTAACGCAGAAAACGTTCGCCAGCTTTGAGCCTATGATTGACTACTGTGTAGTTAAGCTTCCAAGGCTTCCGTTTGACAAATTCATCAGCGCGAAAAGAACACTAACAACTCAAATGAAAGCCACCGGAGAGGTAATGAGTATCTGTAATAATTTTGAAGGTGCTCTTATGAAGGCGATCAGGTCACTTGAACAACACGTAGATTCGCTTTTATCATATAACTTCACTGAACTTTCAAATGAAGAATTATATAAAGCACTTAACAAAGTTGATGATGTGAGAATTTGGAGAATTGCTGAAGCACTTAGACGCGGATTTACATATGACGAAATATTTGATATTACTAAAATTGACAGATGGTTTATAGATAAACTATCTATTATAGTAGAGATGGAAAATGCTTTAAAAGAAAAAGAACTCACTCCTGAGCTTTTAAAAGAAGCTAAACGAATAGAGTTCCCTGATAATGTGATTTCAAGATTAACAGGAATTCCTGAAGATAATATTTTAAAAATGCGTCACGATAATGGAATAGTTGCAGCGTATAAGATGGTTGATACTTGTGCAGCTGAATTCAAAGCAGAAACACCGTATTATTATTCGGTGTACGGAAGCGAAAATGAAGCAGAGGAGACATCTGACAGAAAGAAAGTGCTAGTTCTCGGTTCGGGTCCTATTCGTATAGGACAAGGTATTGAATTTGATTTTTGTTCAGTACATTGTACTTGGGCATTTGCTAAAGAAGGGTATGAGACAATAATTATAAATAATAACCCTGAAACAGTAAGTACTGACTTTGATATTGCAGATAAACTTTACTTTGAACCACTAACTCCGGAAGATGTAAAGAGCATAGTTGATATAGAAAAGCCTGATGGCGCAGTTGTACAGTTTGGAGGTCAAACGGCCATTAAACTTACAGAAGCATTGATGAAAATGGGAGTTCCAATTTATGGAACCTCAGCTGAAAATGTAGATGCAGCTGAAGATAGAGAGCTGTTTGATGAGATACTTGAGAAGTGTGAAATACCAAGACCTACAGGAGGTACTGTTTATACAGCGGAAGAAGCTAAAGTAGTAGCTAATAGACTTGGCTATCCGGTGCTTGTAAGACCCTCTTATGTTCTGGGAGGTCAAGGTATGCAAATTGCTATTAATGACCATGATATAGATGAATTTATTGGAATTATTAATAGAATAGCTCAAGATCATCCCATACTAGTCGATAAATATCTGGAAGGAAAAGAAATAGAAGTAGATGCTGTATGTGACGGTGAAGATATATTGATTCCGGGAATTATGGAACATATTGAAAGAGCCGGAATACATTCAGGAGATAGTATTTCCGTATATCCGGCAAAGAGTTTATCACAGCATGCTAAAGACACAATTGTTAAGTACACAAAGGCATTAGCACAGTCACTTCATGTAATTGGACTTATTAATATCCAATTTATTGTTACAACAGACGACAGCGTTTATGTTATAGAGGTCAACCCACGTTCAAGCAGAACAGTTCCTTATATCAGTAAAGTCACCGGTATTCCTATAGTACCTCTTGCCACAAAGGTAATAATAGGTAATAAAATTAAAGAATTAGGATACACTCCGGGACTTCAAAAAGAAGCAGATTATTATGCAATTAAAATGCCGGTATTCTCTTTTGAAAAGATAAGGGGGGCAGATATAAGCCTCGGGCCGGAAATGAAGTCAACAGGTGAATGCCTTGGTATAGCTAAGACATTTGACGAAGCACTTTATAAAGCATTCCTTGGAGCCGGTATTAAATTGCCTAGGAATAAAAATATGATAATTACCGTCAGAGATGAGGATAAACCAAAAGCCGTTGAAATCGGAAGACGATTTGAAAAAATCGGATATCGAATTTTCGCAACAAGAAGCACGGCAAAGGCTCTGATTGACGGCGGTGTTAAGGCTAATCCGGTTAATAAAATAGAACAGGAATCGCCAAATCTTATGGATCTAATTCTAGGTCACAAGATTGATCTCGTTATTGATACACCTGCACAAGGCGCTGAAAGAAGCAAGGATGGATTTATCATTAGAAGAAATGCTATTGAAACAGGGGTTAATGTGCTTACGGCAATTGATACAGCAGAGGCACTTATAACCAGTCTGGAAAATACAAATATAAGAAAGCTTGATTTAATAGATATAGCAAAAATATAAAATGTTAAGAAACCACAGTAGTATTTAATTTGTGACTGTGGTTTTTTTACGATATACTATGTTATGTAAAAGAAGGAGAACAGCTATGTATAGATTACTAATTGTTGAGGATGATATGACCATAGCAAAGCTATTGTCTGAGCATTTTGAAAAATGGGATTTTAAATCAGATTACATAACAGACTTTAGTAAGGTTATGGAGGGCTTTATAGAATTTGATCCGAACATAGTTTTAATGGATGTAAATCTTCCGTTTTATAACGGATTTCACTGGTGTACGGAAATAAGAAAGATATCCAAAGTACCTATCATATTTGTTTCATCGGCAAATGACAATATGTCAATAGTTATGGCAATGAATATGGGTGGTGATGAATATATAGAAAAGCCGTTTGACTTGAATGTTTTAACAGCCAAAGTCCAAGCATTGATTAGGAGAACGTATTCATTTGCAGGTACGCTAAATGTTAAAGAACATAAAGGAGCTATACTAAACTTAAATAATGCCAGTATTAGTTTTGAGGGCAAGATATTGGAACTTACTAAAAATGAATTCAAGATAATGGAAATGCTGATGGAAAAGGTTGGTAGTATTGTTTCGAGAGATGATATAATAAGTAGACTTTGGGATAGTGATGAGTTTATAGATGATAATACACTTACTGTAAATGTGGCAAGATTAAGAAAGAAATTAGAATCAATCGGATTAGAAGATATAATTGCTACGAAAAAAGGAATTGGATATTTAATGGAATCATAATTGAGTAATTGGAGAATGGTATGTTTATTTCTTACTTAAAAGAGAATTTAAAACACATAGTTATGTATTTAGTGTTTAGTGCTATATTTGCAGTTGTTTTTTATTTTTATGATTTAGAATTAGAACCTGTTTTATACGCTTTTTTATTATTTAATGTTGTGGCTGCAATTTATGCTATCTATCGTTTTGTTAAGTTTAAGCTACATCATCAAGAGCTATTAGCGCTAAAGGACAAGCTGCCAACTGAATTATCGAATAAACCTATTCCTGTCGGGAAAATCGAAGAGGAATATAGAGAAATATTAGATAAACTAAATGATGCAAAGATTGATTTAGAGTATAAAAGTGTTTCGGGCAGACGTGAGATGATGGATTACTATAGTATGTGGGTACATCAGATAAAAGTTCCGATTTCATCTATGAAATTAGTCCTTCAATCATGGAATATAGGAGATGATAACTGTGAACATATCTCCGAACTTAAAATTTCATTAATATATATTGAGCAATATGTAGATATGGTACTATCATATTTACGTATGGAAAGTGATAGTACGGACTATGTTTTTAATTCATATGAACTTAACGATATTGTAAAGGAATCATTAAAGCCTTTTTCAGCTATTTTTGTTTCTTTGAAATTATCATTAGATTATAAGCCGGTAAATACAAATATACTTACTGATAAAAAATGGTGTATATTTGTTTTAAAGCAAGTGATTTCAAATGCTTTAAAATATACCAAAAGCGGAGGCGTTGCAATTTCATTAGTAAAGAAAGTAATAGTAATACTCTTGTTATAAAAGACACAGGGATAGGGATTCGTACAGAGGATGTTCCACGTGTGTTTGAACGAGGCTTTACAGGGTTTAATGGTCGTCTTGATCAAAAATCAACAGGAATCGGGCTATATTTATGTAAGAAGATAATGGATAGCCTTGGACATAAAATATGGATTGATTCAAAGCAAGGAGAAGGCAGTACTGTATATATGCAGTTTTTTGAAAAACAATTAGATACTTCGGAGTAATCTTACACGAATGTAAGATTAAAAACGAGAATGTAAGCCTAATAAATGGTAAACAATTCTCGTTTTTACTATAATAAGTTTATAAAATCAGAAAGAAGGATGCATAATGGCAGTATTAAATGTAAAAAATTTAAACAAAATATATACAACAAGACTTGGCGGCAACAAGGTAGAGGCTCTTCGAGATGTGAGTTTTTCGGTAGAAAAAGGTGAATTTGTTGCTGTAATGGGAGAGTCAGGTTCGGGAAAAACAACACTCCTTAATATATTAGCAGCACTTGATAAATCAACAGGTGGGAAGGTTTATTTAAATGAAATAGATCTAAGCACTATAAAGGACAAGGATATAGCATCATTTAGGAGAGCTAATCTTGGATTTGTTTTTCAGGACTTCAATCTTTTGGATACGCTTTCGCTAAGAGACAATATTTTTCTCCCACTGGTTTTGGCTGGAGAAAAATATAATTCCATGAGCAAGAAAATGGAACCAATTGCATCAGAGTTAGGTATAAAATCATTACTTGATAAGTATCCATATGAGGTTTCAGGTGGACAGAAACAAAGAGCGGCAATAGCAAGAGCAATTATTACTAACCCTGAGATGATACTTGCGGACGAACCAACAGGTGCACTTGATTCAAAAGCATCCGATGATTTACTAAAACTATTTGAAAGTATTAATAAAAATGGTCAAACTATCGTAATGGTTACTCATAGTGTGAAAGCGGCATCAAGTGCTAACAGAGTTCTTTTTATTAAGGATGGCACGGTGTTCCATCAGTTATATAAAGGCGACATGAGTAAAGAAAAGATGTACCATAAAGTATCAGAAACGCTCACTGTCCTTACAACAGGAGGTGAGGATATTGACTAATTCATTATACATTACACTTGCAAAGTCAAATATAAAGAACAACAGACAGACATATATCCCATATATATTAACAACAGCACTTACTGTTATGATGTATTTTCTGATTAGTAATTTAACTAATGGACCTGACATAAATCATAATTTAAAAGCGATGTTACAAGTTGGTATTAGTGTAATGATTGTTTTCTCAGCAATATTTCTATTCTATACCAATAGTTTTCTGATGAAGAGAAGACAAAAAGAAATCGGGGTATACAACATATTAGGAATGGGAAAACGCCATATTGCCAAAATGCTTATTATAGAGACATTTATACAAGGATTCATAAGTATAGTATTGGGTCTCATTGCGGGAATTTTGCTCAGCAGACTGGCACATATGATTTTAAAGAAAATACTTCATTATGACATCAATTTTAAATACGCACTCAGTATACAGGCAATTGTATCAACTCTTGTTTTATTTATTGCTATTTTTGCTGTAACACTTATTTATAATTTGATTCAGATAAAACTTTCCAATCCTATTGAACTCTTACATGGTTCAAATACCGGCGAAAAAGAACCAAAAACCAGATGGCTATTAACTATAACTGGAATCATCTTTTTAGGAGTGGGTTATTACATAGCGATTACAACGAAATCTCCACTAGCTGCTTTGTCATTATTTTTTATAGCTGTACTATGTGTTGTAATTGGAACTTATGAATTATTTATAGCGGGCAGTATTACCCTCCTTAAGCATCTGAAAAAAAGTAAGAATTTTTATTACAAGACTAATCACTTTACAGCTTTATAGGGTTTGCTTTTTAGAATGAAACAAAATGCAGTAGGGTTAGCAAATATATGTATATTAAGTACTGCAGTAATTATAATTGTTTCAACAACACTTTCGCTATATATGGGAATGCAAAATCTATTGGATTCACGTTTTGCACATTCATTTAATGTAACAGTCAGTAATGGAAACCAGGAACAAATAAATAGTGTCGATGCCTTAATAGAAGAGACAGCAAAAGAAAATAATTTAAAAATAACCAATGATGTGTCGGCCAATGCAGTTTCTGTAACCGGAACAAAAGAGAATGATAATGTTAAGATCCCTGTTGATGCAAACAATTCAATGCTATCAGCATTTGAGGTGTATGTATTCTTAACACTTGATGAGTATAATAAACTTGAAAGTAAAGATGTATCATTAAATAATAATCAGATATTGTTATTTAATGTTGGTGATGAGTATAAAAAGGATATTATAGAAATTAATGGGAAAGAGTTTGAAATAAAAGATAATCTAAAAACGCTTAAGCTTGACAAGAAGGTTGATAATCCAATAGTTGAAACTAATTACATAGTAACAAAGGATTTTGATACAATTAAAGATGTATTAGGAGAAGAAAATACTTTTGAAAACTATACTAGAGGATTTGATTTTGAAGGTAACAATATAGAAACTGTGGAGAAAACCTTGAGTGATAATCTGCAGGGTGTTGCAAATAATGTAAGCACAGATGTGAAATCATTTATGATAGAGGAGTTTTACGAATTATATGGAAGCTTGTTTTTTATAGGAATTTATCTTGGGGCAATGTTTTTAATGGCAACTGTACTTATTATTTACTACAAGCAAATATCTGAAGGGTTTGATGATAAAGGCAGATATGAAGTAATGCAAAAGGTTGGAATGAGTAAAAAAGAAGTAAAATCAAGTATAAAGAGTCAAGTGTTAACTATATTCTTTTTACCACTTATAATGGCAATTATCCATGTATGTGCTGCATTTCCGGTTATGACCAAACTGCTTGCTATTTTGAATCTTACAAACACTACTTTATTTGTAATAGCCATGGTAATATGTATTATTATATTTGCTATTATCTATGTAATTGTGTATTTGCTGACAGCAAGACAATACTATAGAATTGTAAACTAAATACTTAAAAATGAGGCTATCGTAAAATACATTTTTCACGTATTATCCGATAGCCCCATCTATTTCTTCAAATACTTTTAATAGCTTGTCGTTCTCTGTTGGTGTTAATATGCTAAATCGAATATATTCTCCGTTAAGGCCTTCGATGGTCGAACAATCCCTAACCATTAAGTGTTTTTTAATAGCAATCTCAAAAATATCATTTGATGTCAACTCTTCTTTTAGTATTTTCATTATAAAGAAGTTGCTGTAGGAAGGAAATAGTTTAAAAGCTGTAAATGCTTTAA
>JBKEBP010000022.1:0-16268 GCA_047973235.1 Suipraeoptans sp.
GGAAATGACAAAGCTTAGGAGGAAAAGAAAGTATGAAAAAGAAAATTTTAGCATTATTAATGGCGACAATGATGGTACTATCACTAGCAGCATGTGGTGGTGGAAGCAGCGATAGCGGCAGCGACTCATCTGATGATGGTGGCAGCGATGCAGATTCAGGAAGCGCTGATTATAAAATCGGTATGGTTACTGATGTTGGTGGTGTAAACGATGGTTCTTTTAACCAAAGTGCTTGGGAAGGTCTACAAAAGGCTAAGGATGATTTCGGTGTAGAAGTCAAATATCTTGAGTCAGGAACTGACGCAGACTATATTCCAAATATCGAAACATTTGTTGATGAAGATTATGACCTTATTATATGTATCGGATATCAACTTGCAGATGCACTTAGAGAGCAAGCTGAGGCTAATCCGGACGTTCAATTTGCAATAGTAGATGATTCATCATGTGAGGATCTTGATAATGTTTCTTGTCTAATGTTTGAACAATCTCAGGCTTCATATTTAGTAGGATACCTTGCAGGTCTTACAACAGAATCTAATACAATCGGATTTGTTCTTGGTATGTCAACAGATACAATGAACGAATTTGGATATGGATACTGTGCAGGTGCAATTGATGCTAACCCGGACGTTAAGATACTTCAAACAAATGCAAACAGCTTTGCAGATACAGCAGCAGGTAAAACAGCAGCTAATAATATGATAGCTGAAGGTGCAGATGTAATATTCCATGCAGCAGGCGGAACCGGACTTGGTGTAATAGATGCTTGTAAAGAAGCTGGAATCTGGGCAATCGGTGTTGACTCTGACCAAAGTTCAGTAGCGCCTGATGCGATTTTAAGCTCAGCTATGAAGCGTGTTGATAATGCATGCTATGATGAAATAGAAGCTTTGGTAAATGACAAAATCGAAAGTGGAATCAAAGTATTCTCACTTACTGACGAAGGTGTTGACCTTGCTCCAACAACTGACAACATTTCAGAAGAAAATCTTACAAAAGTAAATGAAGTTAAGGATAAGATTATTTCCGGAGAAGTTGAAGTTGCAAAGAATAAAGAACAATTTGATGATAAATATGGTGATATTTATAAACTAGCTGAATAGTAGTAAATAAACAAGGCAGAACGCGTACTGCGTTCTGCCTTGTTTAAAAAAGAGGAAATATAATGAAGAAGATTAGTATGGAAAGAGTTGAAGAAACAAGAGAACAGATGCTTGATACAGTTAAAAGCAAAACGCTCACGCATGAGCAAAAGGTCGCAACTATGGCAAACCTTGCTGACTCGCTTCTCGAGGTGCTTGATACACCGAGTGGACTGGATGAGCTACTTAATCAGCCAATTGACAAACAGTGCATATGTGATTTAAGTGAAGGGCATGCTCCGCTTAGGCCAAGATACATCGTGCCGGATTATGAGAAATTTATGAAAGAGGGTAGCAAGTTTTTACAACTTGATCCACCTAATGACATATATGAGGCGATAAATTCGTTGCTCATATTCTACAAGCATGTTCCCAGTGTTACGAACTTTCCTGTTTATATTGGTGCATTGGATGAATTGTTTGAGCCATTCGTAAAGGATATGGATTTTAATGAGGCCAAGAAACTAATAAAGCTGTTTCTGACTCATGTGGACCGCACAATACTAGATTCATTTTGCCATGCGAATATAGGTCCGGTAGATACAAAGGCGGGTAGAATTATATTGGAAGCTGAAGCCGAACTAAAGGATGCAGTGCCTAATATTACCGTAAAATATGATGAAGATATTACTAGTGATGAATTTGCACTTAAATGTGTAGATACAGCACTAAAATCAGCAAAGCCAAGCTTTGCAAATCACAGAATGTTTAAAAGCGAACTGGGTAGTGACTATGTAATTGCAAGTTGTTACAATGGACTCAAACTAGGTGGGGGCTCTTATACATTGTGCAGACTTATTCTTGGAAATATTGCTAAGAGGGCAAAGAATATTCAAGACTTTAAAGACAATGTGCTTCCATATGTATGTCAAGTTATGGCAGACTATATGGATGAGAGAATCAAATTTGAAGTAGAAACAAGTGGATTTTTTGAAAACAATTTCCTCGCTAAAGAGGGATTTATTAAGAGAGATAGATTTACAGCTATGTTTGGAATGGTTGGCATGTCAGAGTGTGTTAATATACTGATGAAAAAAGAAGGGAAAGACCTGCATTACGGACATGATGAAGAGGCTGATAATTTGGGCATTGATATAATGAATCAAATCGAAGCATTTAATGAGAATCATGTTAATCCATATTGTGAAGCAACAAATGGTCATTTTCTATTGCATGCTCAAGTAGGGTTGGCATCAGATGAGAATGTAACTCCGGGTACTAGGATTCCTATAGGGGAAGAACCGGAAAATCTAATAGATCAGCTTAAACACTGCGCTAAGTTTCATAAGTATTTTCCATCCGGTACAGGAGATATATTCCCGGTTGATACAACGGTGCATAAAAATGAAGAATATGTGCTTGATATCGTAAAGGGAGCGTTTAAAAGCAATCTTAGATACCTATCATTCTACGCTTCGGATAGCGATGTTATACGAATAACAGGTTATCTGGTGAAGAAATCCGAGATTGAAAAGCTAGAAAATGGCGAGAATGTTTTACAGGATACAACGGCTCTTGGAATGGGTGCAAAACATAACGGACACATACTGGAAAGAAAGATAAGGTAGTGAGAAAATGGACAGGTGGCAGAAAAGCGCTCCGGTTAGGAAGATAATTCTATTTAGTTCTGTTGATGGACCGGGAAACAGAAGCGCTGTATTTTTACAAGGATGTAATTTTAACTGTAGATATTGTCATAACCCCGAGACTAGAAATGTGTATGAACCCGGAATCTCTAAGATGAGTGCAGAGGAGGTAATGGAGCAAGTATCAAAGAACATTCCGTTTATTCGAGGTATTACTGTTTCGGGCGGAGAATGCATGCTGTACCCTGAGTTTGTAAAGGCACTTTTTAAACTTTGTAAGGAAAAAGGACTAGGGACATTAATAGACTCTAATGGCTCGGTGGATTTTAGAAATCATACGGAACTACTGGATGTAACGGATGGTGTTATGCTTGATATAAAGGCATGGGATAATGATGAACATTTAAGCGTTACGGATGCATCTAATACACAGGTTCTTGCAAACGCACTTTATTTAGCTGAGGCTGGAAAATTATACGAAGTTAGGACTGTTGTAGTACCGGGACTTTTTGATTATGAGCAGACGATTACTGAGACGGCAAAGCTGTTAAAGCCATTTTTAGAAAATGAAGACATACGTTACAAGCTAATTAAATACAGAAATTTTGGAGTTAGAAAAGAATATAAAATATATAAAAGTCCGTCAGCAGAGTTGATGAAATCTCTAAATGATACTGCTAAGGCGGCGGGATTTAAAAATGTAGTTGTTGTGTAAAATACAAACTAATTGTAGGAGGAATAGCGGTGACAAGAACAGACAGCATAGATATGGGTAGCGTTGTTATTCAAATGACTGACATCGTTAAGAAGTTTGGAACATTTACTGCGAATGACCACGTGAATCTCACGGTGCATAAGGGTGAGGTCCATGCGATTTTAGGTGAAAACGGAGCCGGAAAGAGCACACTTATGAATGTGTTATACGGCATGTACAGACCAACATCAGGAAAAATAGAGATTGATGGCAAAGAAGTGGAAATGGATAGTCCTCAAAAAGCTATTGAAAATGGTATAGGTATGGTTCATCAGCATTTCATGCTTATTCAGCCGTTCACTGTAACGGAAAATATTATTCTTGGAATGGAGCCTAAAAAGGGAGTAGTAGTTGATATTGCCGAGGCACGTAAGAAAATAGTAGAATTATCAGAGAAATACAACTTGAAAGTTGATCCGGATGCTAAAATCGAGGACATATCAGTAGGAATGCAGCAAAGAGTAGAGATACTAAAAGTATTATACCGTGGTGCAAATCATTTGATTCTGGATGAGCCGACAGCATCTCTCACACCTCAGGAGATTACCGAATTAATAGAAATCATTGATAATCTGACAAAAGACGGTAAATCTGTTATCCTGATCACGCATAAACTAAAAGAAATCAAATCATCCGCTGATTTTTGCACAATCATAAGACAAGGCAAGTACATTGATACGGTTGATGTTAGTAAGATAGATGAAAACGAACTTGCTGCTATGATGGTTGGTAGAGATGTATCTTTTAAGGTGGATAAAAAGCCTATGGATGCCGGTGAGTCGGTTCTTGAAGTCAAAGATTTGCGGGCAAAGGACTACAGAGGCGTTGAAATTCTAAATGGTCTTAATTTAAATGTTCGAAGAGGCGAGATAGTTGGACTAGCCGGTGTTGATGGAAATGGTCAAACAGAGCTTATTGAGATACTTACAGGACTTAGAACCGGTACCTCAGGCGAAGTTATTATGGAAGGTGAAAATATCTTTAATGCATCCGCAAGAACTGTATTTAAAAAGGGAGTTACAAGTATTCCCGAAGATAGACAAAAATATGGTTTGGTCATGGATTTTAGCGTTGCGGAGAACTTTATATTGCAAAACTTTAAAGAAAAACCATTTTCTAAAAATGGTGTACTGCAAAAAGATGTAATATATAAACATGCGAAAGAACTGGTTGAGAAGTTTGATGTGCGTCCGGACGGTGCACAAAATAGACTTGCGAAACAGCTATCAGGAGGTAATCAACAAAAAGTTATTATCGCAAGAGAAGTAACTAATGATTCGGATTTGCTGATTGCGGTTAATCCTACACGTGGACTTGATGTAGGTGCTATTGAATTTGTGCACAAGTACCTCATTGAACAAAGAAACAAAAACAAAGCAGTTTTACTCGTATCATTTGAGCTTGATGAAATTATGAGCCTTTCTGATAGAATCGACGTGGTTTTTGACGGACAGATAGTTGGAAGTGTTGAAGGTGCGGGAGCAGACGAAAAAGAACTTGGATATATGATGGCAGGGGGTAAAAAGCATGAAGAATAAAAGCAGAATCATAGACGGCAATGCACTATATACCCTGATTGCTATAGTAGTAGGATTCGTTATAGGAGCTATCCTCTTAGTAGCAGCGGGAATAAGTCCGGCCGCTACATATGCAAAACTTGCAGACGGTATTTTCGGTCAACCTAAATTCATAGCATGGGCTATAGTTTATGCAAGTCCGCTTATATTTACGGGTCTTAGTGTTGCATTTTCTTTCAAAACCGGAGTATTTAATATCGGTGCTGAAGGTCAGTTTGTAGTAGGATCGATGGCAGCTTGTGTAGTTGGAATCCTTGTAGAGGCACCGGCATTTATACACGTTACACTATGTATACTTGCAGCAGCAATTGCAGGTGCTCTTTGGGGAGCGATTGTAGGACTGATGAAGGTAAAACGTGGAGTTAACGAAGTTTTATCATATATCATGTTTAACTGGATAGCCTTTTATCTGTCAAATTATATAGTGAATTTAAGCATAATCAAACGTGAAGGCGGCGGAGAAGCTACTAAAGATATTGCAGATACAGCCAGAATAACAATGCCTAAGGCGTTAATAGATTTAACGAATTGTTCATCACTTAATTGGGGAATTGTAATGGCTATAGTAGCAGCATTTGTTATTTGGTTTATTATCCATAAGACTACGCTTGGATTTCAACTTCGCGCAGTAGGTTATAGCAAGACTGCTGCAAAATATGCAGGAATCAATACTAATAAGATGTTCCTAAGTGCAATGTCAATATCCGGTGCACTCGCAGGACTCGGTGGTGCGGTTCAGGTACTTGGTATGTCAGGTCGTATTCCACAGTTTGCAGGACAGGAATCATTTGGTTTTCAGGGAATAACGGTTGCACTTATTGCTTCATCTAATCCGATAGGTTGTGTGTTGGCAGGATTATTCTATGGAGCAATGAAATATGGTGGCGGAAAGCTTACGCTTGTTGATACGCCTGCAGAAGTTGTTGATATTATAATGGGAACGATAATTCTATTTATTGCAGTTTCTCATGTATTTAGATTTATGCTTACTAAACGAGTAGGCAAAAAAAAGCTTGCAGAAGTAAAAGGAGGTAATGAATAATGGAAGTAGCAATTAGATATCTTGGACTTTTAATTAATGCAATGTTAATTTCTACACCTCCACTTTTATTTGCCGCTCTAGGCTCATGTTTTTCTGAACGAAGTGGAGTTATCAACATAGGTATTGAAGGCATGATGACAATAGGAGCATTTATCGGAGCGATTGTGGCTTACTTTAGTGGGAATGGGTGGTTAGGATTCCTATGCGGAGGTCTTGCAGGAGCACTATTTGGACTTATTCATGCAGTAGCATGTGTTTCATTTGGAGCAGATCAAACAATATCCGGAACAGCAATAAACTTCCTTGCACCGGGACTTGCAATTTTTCTGTGTAAGGCACTATTTGACAATGCTTCGGATTCACCGGCACTTGATACAGCTAGCAAGCTGCCAAAAATGTTTTCCGGAGTATTTAGGTCAGGGTCATTTGGATACAATGTACTAGGGACATACTCAGTCGCATATTTGAGTCTTATTTTGGCATTTGTGGTTTGGTTTATATTCTTTAAAACAAAATTTGGAATGAGACTTCGTGCAGTTGGTGAGCATCCACAGGCATGTGAAACACTTGGA
This sequence comes from Suipraeoptans sp., assembly GCA_047973235.1. Classification (GTDB taxonomy): domain Bacteria; phylum Bacillota; class Clostridia; order Lachnospirales; family Lachnospiraceae; genus Aequitasia. Next base: position 6,677 of record JBKEBP010000022.1, read on the forward strand.
ATTAATGTTTTTAAAACCAGGTATATATGTGTAATTATATCCGGATTCTTGGCAGGACTTGGTGGCGCATACGTAACGCTGGCAACGGTTAGTCAGTTTAGGCCAACAGTAATTGTTGGACAAGGTTTTATCGCTATAGCTGCCGTTATATTTGGTAAATTTAATCCGCAGGGAGCACTTAAAGCATGTCTCTTATTTGGATTCTGTAATGGTGTTAAGTCGCTGCTTGGTGCTAATAATATAATTTCGCCTAACTTGATATCGATGATACCATACGTTGTAACTATTTTAGCCCTAGTATTCTTTGTAGGAAGTGCCAGAGTACCTAGTGCAAACGGTAAACCGTATCTTAAGTCGAAATAAGCGTATTAGAATGGGGATTATAATGAACAATGATAATTTTGACAGAAAAAATCTTGTAAAGGAAGCACTTATTGCCAGAAAGAAGGCTTACGTTCCATATTCGAACTTTCAGGTTGGTGCTGCTCTAATGACAGATAAATCCACTATATATTCAGGATGCAATATAGAAAATGCAGCGTATACTCCGTGCAACTGTGCGGAGCGTACGGCGATTTTCAAAGCAGTGAGTGAGGGCGAGTATAACTTCAAGGCAATTGCAATAGTAGGAGGAGATAAATCAGCCAAAGAGCTTGACTACTGTGCACCGTGTGGAGTTTGCAGACAGGTAATTAAGGAATTTTGCAGCGATGACTTTGAAATAATACTTGCAAAATCCGAAGAGGATTATAAGAGTTATACACTCGGCGAATTACTGCCATATGGATTTGGTCCGGATAACCTAAAAAAAGATTCATGATAAAAGGAGACAAGAGTAATGTTAAATGCTAAATTATTTGACCATACAATTTTAAAAGCTGATGCTACGAAAGAACAAGTTAAAAAGATATGTGACGAAGCAAAGGAATACGGATTCGCTTCAGTTTGTGTCAACTCATACTATACAAAGTATGTTGCAGACGAGCTGAAGGGGACAGATGTTAAAACGTGTACTGTTGTGGGATTTCCCCTTGGACAAATGAGTACGAAAGCGAAGAAATATGAAACTATCTGCGCCGTAGAAGACGGAGCTACTGAGATAGATATGGTAATAAATGTAGGTGCACTAAAAGACGGATTATACGATATAGTGCTCGAAGACATCTCACAAGTGAAAATAGGTTGCGGTAAGGAAGCTATTTTAAAAGTAATAATTGAAACATGTCTTTTGACCGACGAAGAGAAGAGAAAAGCATGCGAACTGGCTAAGAAAGCCGGAGCTGATTTTGTTAAGACTTCTACCGGATTTAGTACAGGAGGAGCCAAGCCTGAAGACGTTGCACTTATGAGAAGCGTAGTCGGAAGTGAAATGGGAGTTAAAGCAAGTGGTGGTATCCATACAAGTGAAGAGGCGAAGACTATGGTAGAAGCCGGAGCAAGCAGACTGGGAACCAGTGCAACGATAACGATACTTAAGGGTTAAAAACTTGGATGGGAGGTGTTCTATGATTAGCAAAATAGATTTACATTGTCATTTGGATGGTTCTCTATCAAAGGAATTCATGGAAGACATACTTGGAAGAGAAGTTGCATTATCGGAGATTCAAGTGGGTGATGTTAATAACTTGGCAGAATACTTAGAAAAATTTAATTTGCCGCTGGAATGCATACAAACAGAAGAAAATCTGACAAAGGCAGGATATGATTTCATAAGAACGGTTGCCGGAGATGAGATTAGATACGTGGAAGTAAGGTTTGCTCCACTTTTGTCCGCAAACGAAAATTTAAATACAGAAAAAATAATAATTGCGGTACTTAAAGGTCTTAAAAAAGGTAAAGATGATTTCGGTGTTGATTCCAATATAATAACCTGTGCTATGCGTCACCATAGTGAAGAAGATAACTTGAAAATGCTAAAGACAGCCAGAAGCTTTTTAGGTGAAGGGGTATGTGCAGCTGATCTGGCAGGAGATGAAGCCGGATTTCCTATGAGTAACTTTATGAATTTATACAATAAAGTCAGAAGTATGGATATGCCTTTTACAATTCATGCCGGAGAAACAGGAAATAGTACAAATATCATTGATGCAATAGATATAGGGGCAAGACGTATCGGACATGGTGTGGCAATGACAGGTCATCCGGATGTACAAGAAGTATGCAAGATTAAGAGAATAGGCGTTGAAATGTGCCCGATAAGCAACCTTCAAACACATGCAATTCCTGATATGAATAAATATCCTATGAGAGAATTCTTGGATAATGGTTTGCCGGTAACTATAAATACTGATAACAGAACGGTTAGCAACACTTCTATAACAAAAGAAATAGAGTATGCTATTAATGAGCTTGGAATAACAAGTAAGGATATAAATACTATGATGCAAACGGCAGTGGATGTAAGTTTTGCCGACGATACCATAAAAGACAGACTTTTAAAAGTCTGATGTGAGGTGATGTTATGTCGCAGTATAAGAGGATTTTTGTTGTGGTTATGGATTCCCTTGGAATAGGGGCTATGCCGGACTCTGAGGAATTTGGAGATATAGGTGTAGATACATTCGGACATATTGTAGAATCGGTTGGTACACTTAATATACCGAATCTTAAAAAGCTTGGAATGGTCAATCTACATCCGGTTAGTGCAATTGATGAGGAAAATAAGCCAATAGGTCGCTTCATGAGGATGAAAGAGGCGAGTAACGGGAAAGATACTATGACCGGACACTGGGAAATGATGGGGCTAAAGATAGATAAGCCGTTCCAGACATTTACTGACACCGGATTCCCACCGGAACTTATAAAGGAACTGGAGCAAAGATGTGGCAAGAGAGTAATAGGAAATAAAAGTGCCAGTGGTACCGAAATAATTGAAGAACTCGGTGAAGAAGAAATAAATACAGGAGCAATGATTGTATATACATCTGCTGACTCGGTGCTTCAGATATGTGGTAATGAGGAAACATTTGATTTGCAGAATCTTTATAGATGCTGTGAGATTGCGAGAGAACTGACCATGAAAGATGAATGGAAGGTTGGCAGAGTCATAGCAAGACCCTATGTTGGCAGCAAAAAGGGTGAATTTAAGAGAACTAGCAATAGACATGATTACGCACTAAAGCCTTTTGGAGACACAGCGCTAAACGCACTCAAAGATAAAGGATTTGATGTAATAGCAATTGGCAAAATAAATGATATTTTTGTAGGAGAGGGCATAACCAGAACTATGCATTCTGACAGTTCAGTGCACGGAATGAAACAGACAATTGAAGTATGCAAGGAAGATTTTAACGGACTTGTATTCACTAACCTGGTTGATTTTGATGCTTTATGGGGACACAGAAGGGATCCGATAGGTTATGCCGGTGAAATAGAGAAGTTTGATAAAGGTTTGGGTGAACTGCTTGACATTTTAAGAGAAGATGACTTGCTCATTATAACCGCTGATCATGGAAATGATCCTACTTATACCGGGACGGATCATACAAGAGAATATGTTCCGTTTATTGCGTATTCGCCAAAGTTATCCGAGGGTGGAGCCATGACGGACGCAGAGTCATTCGCAGATATAGGGGCGACCATAGCAGATAACTTTAATGTAAGCATGCCACAAGACACAATAGGGAAGTCACGACTATCGGAGATTTGAAATGGGATTAGTTAGAAATGAGAGAATGCAGGAAATCTTGAACAGGATAGATACTTTGCCTGAAGACCATAGAGCGTATATGAATAGGATGTTTCAAAATGCTCCGCTTTCAGTGTTTGAGTCTATGGAACTAAAGCGCATTAAACCTAACAGTGTATTTGTTAGAGAAGCAAAGAAGGCAGACAATGTTTTTATCCTGATAGAGGGCCAGGTACAAGCGGTCGAACATAGAATCATGGGTAATGAGTACAACTATATGCAGTTTAAAGCAATAAAAGTATTCGGAGCTATGGAGATATTGCTTGGGTTTAATAATTTCAAGACCACGCTTATGACGGTAGGCGAATGTACATTTCTGGTAATGAAAAGGCAGCAGTATAAACAATGGATTGAAAATGATAATAATGCCCTTTTGATGGAAACTTACAGTATGGGCAGATATCTCTTAGAACAGGCAAGAAAGGAGCGACTTTTTCTTTTCCTGTATGGCAGAGATAGGTTGTTCTTGGTATTTTCACAGGAGTATGAAAACTATCATGATATCGATGGTAACTGCAAACTAAGCAGGTCTCATCAGGATCTGGCGGAAAGCTCGGGGTTGTCAGTTCGTACTATCAATAGAGCACTGCAATCAATGAGAAACGAAGGATATATTAAGTATCACCGTGGTGAAATCCGAATAAGCAAGAGCCAATATGCGAAGATAGTAGGATACTTAGAGCAGTTTGTCGATAAGGAAATGGAGAAGTAAACAAAGAGGAGAGCTTATGAACGAGGAATATTTGAAATTACAAAAAAGTGTAGAATATATAAGAAGCATGACTGACTTTGAACCGAAAGTAGCACTGGTTCTTGGATCAGGTCTGGGCGAATATGCTAACAATATGGATATAGTGGCCGAGATAAAATACTCGGATATCGAAGGATTTCCGGTTTCAACTGTGGCTGGACATGATGGTAAGTTCCTATTTGGGTATGTGAAAAAAGTTCCTATGGTAGTTATGAAGGGAAGAGTGCATTACTACGAAGGGTATACTATGAACGATGTGGTATGGCCAATAAGAATGATGGGTATGCTTGGAGCGCATACGCTTATGCTTACTAACGCAGCGGGAGGAATAAATACATCATTTACTCCGGGAGATTTAATGATGATTACAGACCATATTTCTACATTTGTACCGAGTTCGTTAATAGGTGGTAATATCGACGAAATTGGTCCAAGATTTCCTGATATGAGTAATGTCTATAAAAAGGAATTGTGTGACAAGATAAGAAGTGCTGCGAGAGCGACAAGTGTAGATATTAAAGAAGGTGTATACGTGCAATGTACCGGACCAAATTATGAGAGTCCGGCCGAAATAAATATGCTTAGAACGCTTGGCGCAGACGCTGTAGGCATGAGTACAGTGTGTGAGGCTATGGCAGCCAATCATATGGGCATGAATGTATGTGCAGTATCATGCATAACGAATATGGCTTCCGGTGTATTAGACCAGCCACTTGATCACAAAGAGGTACAAGAGGTCGCTGATAGAGTCAAAGATAAATTTGAGAGACTTGTGACAGGTATAGTTGAGTTAATCTAACAAAGAGTAATTTGACACTATCAAATCAACCATACGGCCGTAGCTGTTAACACCGTCGCTATCGCCATGTGCTTTTAAATAGGAGTCATTTACCTTTGACTGCATGTCAGAAATTACTCCATCATATGAATTCCAGAAATCACTGTTTACACTTAGATCGTGTTTTACACTTGCATCTAAGGAGGCGGTGATTTCTTCGTATTTATCAATATCTGCACGTCTTAGGGCGCTTAGACAGTAAGACAGACCGGTTATATAGCCACTATAGTTAAAGTCTGAAGACTCGGAATTGATACATGCAAGAAAAGCAATATAGTTAGCCTCGTCCTCGCTCATAAATCCGCGTAGATGTGAGAGCTCATGACATGCGGTAAAAGGTTTATTGTAGTCAGGCATATCATTGTTATAGTTTGCTTCGATGGTAAAGGGAATGTAAATACCACTTATTCCCTGATATGACATCAGACCGGAATTAATCATCTTTTTGGGCAAAGGATAGTATCCGTTAAGTGAGGAATACGTCTCAGACAACAGTTCCATAGATGTAACAGCCTCGTATCGCTCGTCATTTGAAATAACCATATCACCACTAGAGTTTCTAAAAACGGAGTCACTTAGTGCATTAGTCCTATCAGCAAGCATGCTACAAACAGTGGCTAGTGCATCAGTTGAATAGCTATTTAAAGTAAGATTTTCCTTATCAGAAAATAAATCAGCACTGTAATTAATTCCACATCCAAAGGTATAACTGAAGAAAATAATAGAAGCCGCCAGACATATATTGAAAATATATAGTAGGAAAGGTCGGGCTTTTTTATCATGTTTAACTTTCAGTATAGTACGAATTATTGATACCGCAAAAGCTATTACTAGTGCATATATCATAAATTCAAATAATAAGAAGGGTAAAAACCCAACTAATCGCCCTATGGTATTAACCAATAAAGGATAGACATTAGATGTATACCAATTGGCAAACCCGGGATTATATTTAGATGTAATTAAGGCAGCCAAAGAGACGATAAATAGGACTGCTATTGTAATGATTTTTCTTTTTTTTTCGACAATTAGTTTCATTTAGACCTCAATTGTTTTGATTTTGGTGTATACTAATATATTATATCACATCAAGTAGGAGCAGAACATGGAGAAAATTCTAAAGTTCTATAATGGAAACAAGAAGAAAATATGGCTTTTAGCCGCTTTTATAGTTATCTTTGTGGTCTTTTCACAATCGACATTTATGTATAACGAGACAATAGGCAAAATAAAGAAAATTGAAACGTCTCTTGCAGGTGAAGAAACTGACGGCAGTTCAACCATTGCCGAAAATACGTATACACAAACCATGAAAGTGAAAATACTAAATGGAAAACATAAGGGCGAAACAATAGAAATTACTAATACATATAGTTATTCAAGAGTAGATACAATTCGTTATAGAAAAGGTAATCAGTTGTTTCTTAACGTGCCAAGTAGTGGTAATGTAGAATCTGCCAAGATATCTTACCCAAGAAGAGACTTTTATGCACTTGGGATTGTACTTATTCTAATTTACATACTTATAGTAGTAGGAAAAGTAAAAGGTATATTTTCAATTCTCTCTGTAGTTATTAATGCAGGAGTTTTCATATTCTGCTTAAGATTCTTTGACAGTGAAGACTCTATAATTCGAACAACACTGATTTTGATTGTTGTTTTTACTGTTATAACGTTAAGTGTTGTAAATGGTATTAATAAAAGGACTATTGCAGCGATTATTTCCACATTTATAGCATCAGCTGTTACAATTGGAATTTTCCTACTAGTAAGACGCTATGGCTCTGAAATAGACTATGCGAGTCTCGATTATCTGACAGGTGACCTTGAGTATGAGGCGATTTTCTTCGCAAGTATTGCGCTTGCAGGTCTAGGCGCAATAATGGATGTAACGATTTCCATTGCAGCCACGTTAAATGAAGTAATGGAAAAGAATAACAGCATTTCATATCTTGGCTTATTCAAATCCGGTCGCGAGGTAGGGCACGACATAATGGGAACCATGACCAATGTCCTTTTGTTTACGTATGTGTGTGGACTAATTCCTCTTACTCTGATAAAACTTAGAAATGAAGTTAGCTTCTTTAGTATAATACGACTTCAGATTCCATTTGAGATATGTCGCTTTCTGATAGGTGGAATTGGCATTGTGGTAGCCATACCAATAAGTATTGTCATATCAATGTTTATGCTTAAAACTCTAAGAAGGGGGACTGTGAAATGATATTATTATTACTCATTATATTTGCAGCACTCTTCCTAGTGGTTGGAGGAGACAGGGGAGCCATGGCATTAGTAACATTAATAGGAAATATTGTAGTGTTTATATTTTCTATTTATATCATGGCACTAGGAGTAAACCCAATTATTATAACATTACTGGCGAGCCTTGCAATAAATGCAATTACATTATTTTATCAAAATGGAAAAAATAGAAAGACAAAAGCTGCGTTTGTTTCAGTGGTTAGTGTGACACTGGGGCTTTTGATTTTTATGGTTATTTTTCTGACAAGAATGCAATTATATGGATTAAATGAAATCGAACTTCAAAGTGATTTGTCACTTTACTACTCATTTAATGTTCACGTAAATATGGAGCTGGTACTTCTCTGCGTTGTTATCATTTGTTTTTTAGGAGCAATCATGGATACCGCAATGGCAGTTTCGTCGGGACTATTTGAGGTGCATGAGAATAATAAGGAGTTGTCAGAACACGAACTTTATCGCTCAGGTATAACGATAGGAAAAGACATATTAAATACAACGCTCAACACGCTATTTTTTGCATACTGTGGAGAGGCGATTATGCTGTTTCTATACCTTGTTAAATACCAATTTAGTTTTGTGAGGATTATTAACTCCAAGACATTTCTGTTGGAATTCACAACTATAGTAATGAGTGCAATAGGCTGCGTTATTATAATTCCTTTATGCGCTAAAATAACAGCAGCCTTTATCAAACGTGATACTATGTCAAATGAATAGCATCCGTTTGCTTCAACTTAAATAATTTCCTATCAAGAAAGTACATTAAGTGACTGAAAGCAAGGATAATTACCATAATAACTAATATGTACAAGATACACTTCAAACCTTCTCTGCTATAATCAAGGAAATTGTATGGAAAGTATACCGGTCCCTTGTCCTTTGGTGATATGCGAAAAACCAGACCTGTAAAGCTGACTATAACAGCCAGAACACCATAAAATGTAGGATATATGAGTGATACATATACAGAGAGGTAGCGGTTTTTAACAGGGGTGCAGAACATGATGTAATCGAGTAGAATAAGAAGTGGTATAAATACGTGTACGGAGAGATTTTCAAAAGATGCCATATATACCTTGTGACCCATAGTAAATTTATCAGGTAGGAGAACCATCCAGTAGATTGTAGCAGTAAGCAGGAGATTTACAATGCAGCATTTTTCCACAATAGGATAATACGCACTACTCCCTTTCGTCCCGGTGTTTTTAATGTCCATTATTGTCCTTATAATAAGAACAGACATAAGCGCCAAAGCAAGCAAGCTGCTTTGCATAGTAAAATACATCATTTTTCTCGCTATATAGAACGGATTAAAGAAATTTATGTTGTCGGAAATACCCCAGAAGATGAACAATAATACAAAGATTCTATAAATCAGCGAAAACTTTCGATTATTAATCAATAAAATCACTCCCCAACTTGTTTATACTATTAGTATACTATTTTTCAACGAAATAATCACTTGTTATTTTATATATTTTGAAAAAAGTACTAAAAGTACATAAAACACAACAAAATGTTGAATAATACATAAAAAACATGGTATAATGAGAAAAATGTTGAAAATGTGGGTAAAAATGAAAAAATTAATGAAAAGAGTAGTAAGCATGTTACTAATTGCTTTGCTTGTTGTAACTTTAGTGCCTACAGTAAGTAATGCGGACGATGAAAAAGAAGTGCATTTCTTTATCGGGATGGAATTTGATGATTCTTTATGGTGGATATACGAATTTGAGTCAAACATAACTTTGGGTGCGCCAATTCCTGTTGATCTGGTGGAGGATATTAGGAATAATGCAGAAGGACGCCATACTAATATGTACGTATCAGGCTATGCGGTGCTGCATCCGGATAGCCCATTGGATGGGCCTTTCGATTGGGTGCCTTTTGATTTAGATACGGATTTTGTTTTAGCAGAATATCTCCATGATAACATGGATTTACTACTTTTTGCTAATTATAATTTCATTACAGGAACAGTAATAGGAGAAACAGAAATAGAATTAATTGAAGGTTATGATGATTACGAAACTTCTGATTATCAGGT
>JBKEBP010000158.1:0-1816 GCA_047973235.1 Suipraeoptans sp.
TATGATGTATAATATAGGAAAAGACTTTAATGATTCACGTTACTTCTCTATGCATAATTATCTGGTGAATCCGATGTTATTTAAATTTGGCCTGTCCTGGAATTTTACAGATTAAAGAAAAATAGTTTATTTTGGACTTCTGAAGAAAAGGTAGTCTTAACTAAAATATCTGTATTTGAAAAAAACAATCATAATATTTCATCTTGTAGCCTTATTGGTAATTGCTTTGGTCTTTATTATTAGAACTAAGCATGAGAAAAAAGAGGTGAAAGATTACCCCGAAATGGTGAGGGATGGGGCTATCCGGGTGGTAACTAGCCTAGATCCGAATGCATACTTTGTTGCTTCAGACAGCATGTCGGGATATACAAAGGATCTGCTGGATGCATTGCGAAAATATTCGTATGTAAACTTTGAGATTTCTGTAGAGAATAGTCTAGAAAAAAGTTTTGAAGGTTTGGAAGATGGGAAATATGATCTTGTAGCTCGTAATATACCAATGAATGCAGACCTAAAAGATTTATTCGGTTTTACAAAGCCTTTGATCTTCAATAAATGGGTGCTAGTGCAACGTAAAGCCGAAAATAATGAAGGAAAGAAGCCTATTCGTAATCATCTCCAATTAGCAAAGAAATCGATTTATGTTCCTAAAAACTCTCCCGGTATATTCAGGCTCCGAAATCTTTCGGACGAGATAGGCGATACCATTTATGTTATAGAAGATTTGTTGTATGAGGTTCCTCAATTGGCAATGATGGTTGCAACCGGAGAAAGAGAATATAGTATTGCGGACTCACAAACTGCAAAGAAAGTACAGGATAAAGCCCCGAACTGGATATTAAAACTGATATAGGATTCACTCACATGGAGGGTTGGGCTGTAAGGAAAGAATCGAAGGTGTTTCTGGATTCGCTGAATGTGTGGATCGATAGATTGAAACACAGTAAAGAATATGATAAAATCCTAAAAAAGTATTATAAATAATAGGACTTTTCAGTTTACTGACTATTTTTTTTATAAAATATCCCAATATGTCTGTATTATTTACAGGAAAATCCATAAAATTGTAATCTAGACTTTGCAATATCAGAAAAAAAAGAACTATCTTCGTAGGATTAATATTAAAACTTGTGGAGTCTTTTTTCAGAACACATAAATATCTGGTAGAGCATCTGGGAAATACGGTCGAAAGACGTCTGATGGACGAAGTTGACTGGTCTCATCGCCTCATTGCGATAAAAGGCACAAGAGGGGTGGGGAAAACGACCTTTTTGCTGCAATATGCAAAAAAATATACAGACTTGGATAAGCATGATTGTTTGTATATTAATATGAACAATTTCTCCTTTACCTGCCGTACGATTTTTGACTTTGCAGAAGAGTTTTATTTTAAAGGTGGAAAAACTTTGCTGATAGATCAGGTGTTCAAATATCCTAATTGGGCAGCTGAATTACGGAAGTGTTATGATAAATTTTCTGATCTGAAAATAATATTTACGGGTTCTACCGTAATGCGGCTTCATGAAAATCCGGATATTGCTCCTATAGTGAAGCATTACAACCTCAGAGGATTTTCTTTTAGAGAGTTTTTGAATATAGTAGCAGAGACGGAGCTTGAACCGGTAACCTTGGATGATATTATTACGAATCATGAGCAAATAGCTCTTGATATTTGCTCTAAAGTAAAGCCTTTGGCTTTTTTTAGAGATTATATACATCACGGGTACTATCCTTTTTTTCTGGAAAAACGAAATTTTTCGGAAAACTTGTTGAAGACTATCAATATGATGTTGGAGGTAGATGTCCTGTCTATAGC
>JBKEBP010000173.1:0-21896 GCA_047973235.1 Suipraeoptans sp.
AAGGCTATCGAGGCCTAATTATAGAAACCCATGAGAACTTTAAAGATGTTAATATTGAAGGGAATATAATCACAGCTTATGCAGGAGCAAGCCTCACAAGGATAGCTCATAAGGCCATGGATGCAGGTCTTTCCGGATTTGAATTTGCCAGTGGTATTCCGGGAACGTTTGGTGGAGCATGCATTATGAATGCAGGAGCCTATGGTGGAGAGATGAAGCATGTCCTTGTATCAGCACGTGCATTAACCCAAGATGGCACTGTGGTTAGTATTGATAAACAAGATATGGACTTAGGCTATAGGAGCAGTGTGTTTTCAAAGAAGGGATACATTGTTCTCGAAGGTAAAATCGAACTTAAAGAAGGAAAACGAACGGACATTAAATCAAGAATGGACGATCTTAGTTTTCAAAGAAGTTCGAAACAACCACTTGAATACCCAAGCGCAGGCAGTACTTTTAAAAGGCCGGAGGGTTATTTCGCAGGTAAGCTTATCCAGGACTCGGGATTAAGTGGCGTTTGCGTTGGAGGCGCTATGGTCTCTACAAAACACAATGGATTTGTAATTAACGCAGACAATGCAACAACAACCGATGTGGTGAATCTGATGAACAAGGTAATACAAACTGTTAATGAAAAGTTTGGTGTAACTCTTGAACCGGAAGTGAAGAGGATTGGTGAATTTTAGATGCAGCTTGTAATTGTAACAGGTATGTCCGGAGCAGGGAAAAGCTCAGCACTTAAAATAATGGAAGATATAGGGTATTATTGTATTGATAATATACCTATGGAGCTAATACCTACTTTTTTTGATTTGATAAATAAACTTGAAGAAGTGCCAAGTCAAGTTGCGATTGGATTGGATGTAAGAAGTATTAGAGATTTTTCAGGGCTTAGTCAAGTGATTTCGGATTTGTATGGAGAAGGTAAGGCTATGAAAGTCTTGTTCTTTGATGCATCAAATGAAATACTTATAAGAAGATATAAGGAAACGAGGAGGCAGCATCCACTATATGTTGAAGGTCAGAGAATAGAAACGAGTATCGAAGAAGAACGACAAATGTTAAAGGGGTTAAAAGATGGTGCAACGTTTATTATAGATACCTCATACATGCAGTTAAAAGATTTGAGACAAAGCCTTACAGATGCACTTGAGCATACTGATACGCAAAAAAGCATGTTTATCACTATATTATCTTTTGGATTTAAAAATGGAATTCCAACTGATGCAGATATGATATTTGATGTTCGATTTCTTCCCAACCCGTACTATATAGATGAGTTTAGACAAAAAACAGGTCTTGATAAAGAGGTCAGTGAGTTCGTATTGAGGAGCGAAGCATCAAAGACATTTTTAAGCAAATTATCGGATATGATATTATATCTGTTACCTCATTATATAGAGGAAGGAAAGAATCAGCTTGTTATCGGTATTGGATGCACAGGAGGTCGACATCGTTCTGTAGCACTGGCAGCAGAGTTATACAAAGTTATAAAAAAGGAAGGAAAATATAGTCAATTTCTAGAGCATAGAGATATAAAAGACTAGTTGAGATATTATAAGTTAGGAGGCGTTAGAGATGTCCTTTTCAAGTGAAGTAAAAGGTGAACTGGTAAAGAACAATGCAAAAGCAAGACACTGCTCACTTGCGGAGCTGCAAGCACTTTTAACTTTTTCAGGATATATTGTAAAGGAATGTGATGATAGATACACGATAGTATATAAAAGTGAAAATATTAAGATAGCAACAAAATGCTTTACATTACTTAGAAAAACATTTAATATTAAAACTGATGTCATGGTACGACGAAATTCTGCAAACTATTTACAAACATATTTATTGAGCGCTGTGGGCAGCGAATTCGAGGCAATCAAGAACGCATCACTTCAATCAGCCTGTTGCAAACGGGCATATATAAGAGGCGCATTTCTAGCAGCCGGTTCGATAAGCGATCCGGGCAAGTCATATCATTTTGAAGTGGTTTGTAATGATGAAATGCAAGCAGAACATCTTAGGAATATTATTAATAGTTTTGATGTGTCAGCCAAAATTGTAAAGCGCAAAAAGCATTATGTTGTCTATTTAAAGGAAGGGTCGCAAATTGTAGAAATTCTAAATATTATGGAGGCTCATATTGCACTTATGGAGCTCGAAAATGTTAGAATTTTCAAGGATGTGCGGAACTCAGTTAATCGCAGAGTAAACTGTGAAGCAGCAAATATTAACAAGACAGTTTCTGCATCAGTTCGTCAGGTAGAGGATATTAGTTTAATAAAAGATAAAATGGGAATAGACAAATTACCGGAGAATTTGCAGGATATTGCACATGTAAGATTGGAAAATCCGGATGCTCCACTAAAGGAGTTGGGACAACTATTAGAGGTTCCGATTGGTAAGTCGGGTGTGAACCATAGACTTAGAAAACTTGGAGAAATCGCGGCTTTGTTACGTGAAAAATTAGGAGGATAAAGTTATGATTAAGAAACCCTTAAAGATTGCGAATAGTATGGACGTTGAGAATAGGCCAATCGCGCACCTAGTTCAGGAAGCAAGTCAATATTCTTGCCAGATCTATATCGAAATGCAAGAAAAGAAAGTGAATGCTAAGAGTATAATGGGAATGATGAGTCTAAAACTTATTAAAGGAGAAGATCTTACAGTAGTAGCAGATGGCGCTGATGAAGTAGAGGCGGTTTCAGGAATGGAAGCTTTTTTTATTGGAAATAAGTAAATCTTAGAACATCAGTAAGCAGAAAGGAATAGCTATGAAAAGGTTATTATTTATTTACAATCCACATGCAGGTAAAGAGTTGTTAAAGGCTAAACTATCAGATGTAATAGATATTTTTGTAAAGGCCGGCTATTCAGTAACGGTTCATCCAACTCAAGCATACCGAGATGGATATAAAGTTGTAAAGTCTTACAAAAGCGAGGACTATGATTTGGTAGTGTGTAGTGGCGGTGATGGGACCATCGATGAAATTGTAACCGGCATGATGCAGAGAGATATTGATGAGAGAGATGTAATAGGGTATATACCAACCGGAACTACTAATGATTTTGCTAACAGCTTGCACATACCTAAAAATCTACTCGGCGCGGCCGATGTAGCAGTTAACGGGACGCCTTTTTCATGTGATGTGGGTAAATTTAATCATGATATATTTGTATATATAGCTGCATTTGGACTTTTTACTGATGTTTCATATCAAACTAAACAAGAAGTGAAAAATGTATTAGGACATCTTGCATATATATTAGAGGGGACGAAGAGAATATTTAACGTGCCATCCTATAAGTTAAAGGTAACTCATGATGAGGAAGTGATTGAGGATGAATTTATTTATGGAATGGTTACAAACTCGAAATCAGTTGGTGGCTTCAAACATATTATTGGAAAAAATGTAGCTTTCGATGATGGAGTATTTGAGGTGACTTTAATAAAGACACCTAAGAACCCGATAGAATTGCAGGAAATAGTAGGAGCACTTCTTATAGAACAAATAGATACAAAACATATGTATAATTTTAGAAGCGGATTTATTAAAATTGAATCTGATGAAGAGTTGCCGTGGACACTTGATGGTGAATTTGGGGGAGCACATTATGAGGTTGAAATTGAGAATCTAAAACAACAGCTGTGCATCATGGTTCCGGAAGAAAACGCGGCGGGTTTATTGGAAGATAAAAATAATATAAGTGGGGAATAATTAAAATTGGAAAAAAGAGAGAAGTTGTCGTCGAGGTTGGGGTTTGTTTTACTATCAGCAGGTTGCGCTATTGGACTTGGTAATGTATGGAGATTTCCATATATTACGGGAAAATACGGTGGTGGAGCTTTTGTTTTGTTATATCTGATCTTTTTGATAATGTTGGGACTACCTATAGTAATAATGGAATTTTCCGTGGGACGAGCAAGCCAGCAAAGTGTGGCTAAATCCTTTGACAAACTAGAACCAAAGGGAAGCAAGTGGCATATTTACAGATATTTCGCGATGGCAGGTAACTACCTGCTTATGATGTTCTATACTACAATAGGCGGCTGGATGTTGGCATATTTCGTTAAAATGCTTCAAGGTAAATTCGTAGATAAAACTCCGGATGAAGTCGGCACAATTTTTGGAGAAATGACTACCAACAGAAATGAAATGTTAATTTGGATGGTACTTATTAGCGTAATAGCATTGATTATTTGTTCGGGAGGTCTTCAAAAAGGTGTTGAGAAGGTTACTACCGTTATGATGGTGAGTCTTCTGCTTATCATGGGTATCTTGGTAATACGTGCTTTAACATTAGAAAACGGAGTTGAAGGAGTAAAGTTTTACCTTCTTCCTGATTTTAGCAAAATGGTAGATGCAGGTATTGGAAATGCGGTTTTTGATGCAATGGGGCAAGCGTTTTTCACACTAAGTGTCGGCATTGGTTCACTTGCAATATTTGGGAGTTATCTTGGAAAAGAGCGGAGCCTAACAGGGGAAGCTATTAGTGTAACAATACTTGATACTTTCGTGGCAATAATTGCGGGTCTTATTATATTTCCTGCGTGTTTTGCGTTTGGTGTGAATCCGGGAGAAGGACCGGGGCTTGTGTTTGTTACATTGCCAAATGTGTTTGGAGAAATGAAAGGTGGTCAAATCTGGGGGACTCTATTCTTCCTATTTATGACTTTTGCAGCATTATCGACTATATTAGCTGTATTTCAAAATATAATTCAGTTTGCTCGAGACCTTTGGGGATGGAGCCTTAAGAAGTCAGTCACCATAAATGGGGTGCTTATAATTCTTCTAAGTATACCATGCATTATGGGAATGACCGACTGGTCGAGCTTTAATATACTAGGGAAAAGTATTATGGATATAGAGGACTTTATCGTTAGTAACAACCTATTACCTCTTGGATCTTTAGTTTATCTCATGTTCTGTGTGAGCAAGTATGGGTGGGGTTGGGACAACTTCATCAAGGAAGCCAACACAGGTGAAGGACAAAAGTTTCCTAACAATAAGGGTGTACGTTTTTACCTATCGTTTATATTACCTCTCATTGTGTTGATAGTATTTGTACAAGGCTATGTTAATATGCTGAAATAATCAAAAAGTACTTGCAACCGATGCCGATAAGTGATAAAATTTAATTCGGTCGAATGAGTCAAGCACTCACAGTGATCTAGGTACTTGACTCAGAAATACAGCGTCAAGTATTGAAGTGAGGCCCCATGGTCAAGCGGTTAAGACGCTAGCCTCTCACGCTGGAATCAGGGGTTCGATTCCCCTTGGGGTCAGTAAAATAGGTGTATAAGACATCATATACAATGTCTTATACACCCATTTTTGTTTGTTTCTATTATTATTTTAGAACGAGATAACTAATTATTTACTTTTTTCTTTAGCAACATGCCGTTCTATGACAAGCGGAACGTCCTCTTGCGGTCCTGCTTTAAGTGCAGGGAATAATCCTTTGAATAAAAAGATAGTAAGCAATACAATTGCGAAGACTATACCTACAGGATATGCAATTGTTGTACTTATCTTAAAGCCTTCATCCGCCATCAATATATACGTTAGACTGACTGCCGACATAAATGTTGCAGGCAAAGCCGCCATGAAACTGGTCAATGGTTTTTTTGTATATTTAGCAAGATATGTGGCACCTGCCCACAAAGCCATCATAGCTAACGTTTGATTTGCCCAAGAGAAATATCTCCATATGATTGTATAATCTATAAGTGATATTAAATATCCTACAGCAAGTAATGGGAAAGAAAGGAATAGACGCTTCTTTTTATCCATCTGGTCTATTTTAAACCAGTCAGCTATTGTTAGTCTTGCACTTCTAAACGCAGTATCACCTGAAGTGATTGGACATGCAATAACACCGATCATTGCAAGTACACCACCGACTTTTCCAAGAAGTCCGATAGACATTTGGTAAACAGTTGTTGAGTTACCACCATTTGCTGCAAGTAATCCTGTCATTAAACCACCTGTTTTGTGGTAGAAAGCACAACCTGCTGCAGCCCATATAAGTGCAATAACACCTTCGGCTATCATCGCACCATAGAACACCTTACGACCTTGTTTCTCTGTAGTAAATGTTCTTGCTATCATAGGTGATTGAGTAGCATGGAAACCTGAAATAGCACCACAGGCAACAGTGATAAACATAAGTGGCCAAATCGGCTTTCCGTCAGGATGGAGATTTGATAAAGAGATTTCCATCATAGGACGAGTTCCGTTATTAGCTATAGTTGCTCCGCCAATGCCTAGCGCCATTATTATAAGGCAAATACCGAATATAGGATATAATTTACCTATTATCTTATCGATTGGAAGTAGTGTTGCCAAAAAATAGTATATAAGTATTACGATAGTCCAGAATGTGATATTAAGAGTATTTGGAGTTAGTAATGCAAGCAAGCCTGCAGGTCCAACCATAAATACAACTCCAACCATAACAAGTAGGACAACGGAGAATACTCTCATTACATTTTTCATAACCGGTCCCAGATACTTGCCGACAATTTCAGATATGCTGGCGCCATCATTACGAACGGATAACATACCTGATAAATAGTCATGAGTTGCTCCGGCAAAGATACAACCGAATACTATCCATAGATATACTGATGGACCCCAGATTGCTCCGGATAGAGCACCGAATATGGGTCCTAAACCTGCGATGTTAAGTAACTGTATCAAAAAAGCACGCCATGTCTTCATGGGTACATAATCAACACCATCAGGATGTCTTACGGCCGGCGTTGGTCGGTCATCGGGTTTAAATACTTTTTCGACAATTTTGCCATAGGTAAAATAACCTATGAGAAGTGCTGCTAAACACACAAAAAACGAAATCATTGTAAAACGCCTCCTTCAATTTAAGAATATGTTAAGAATCTAAAGATAATATACAACCTTAGTTGAAGAATGCAAGAAAAAGTATAGTTATATTGTATTTTTATGAAAACAATCATGTAAAATTCTAGAGCGCAAAAGTTAATTGCTTCCCTGATTTTGGATGCATAAAAGAAAGGCGAATGGCTTCGAGTTGTAATTTTTGATGTGAATCATTGGTAACGAGCTTATATGCATACTTAGTATCACCAACAATTGGGAAACCGGCATTAGAAAGTTGTACCCGAATTTGGTGATGCCTACCGGTAGTCAGAGTGACTTCAACAAGAGTGGTATTGTGCATTTTATTATAAGAAATAACTTTATAGGATAACTTTGAGTATTTACTACCTGAGACTGATTTGTCAACTACTCGTGAAAGATTGCCTTTGCTTTCCTTAATTAGGTAATCTTCTAGTATACCTGATTGAGTGTTGACATTACCATATACAACAGCCTGATAGATTTTAGTGAATTTTCCTTGTCGGATAGCTTTGGATAATTCAGCAGCAGCAAAAGGTGTTTTTGCAAAAACCATAACACCTCGAACAGGAGTATCAAGTCTATGGACAAGACCTAAATATCGGCATTCTTTGGAATATAAATAGGTCTTTAGCTGACTTTCCATATCCTTAGTTGCAATATTTCTGCTTTGTGTTGGTATGCCTGCCGGCTTTATACAAACTAATATGTGGTTGTCTTCAAATAGTATTTCAAATGGAGGGTTCATTTAAGTTACCTTTCTTTCACGACTATTCGTTTTTAATATCATAAGTATAATTTGATAACTAGGAAAAAGCAAATGAGAAAAAAGCAGAAGGAAAATAAAGAATAGTCAAAAAGAGAAGAAGGAGAAGGAAAATAAGGAATAGTCAAAAAGAGAAGTAGCAAGTATAATAAAAAAATGAACAAAAATTAAGACTGCTTTTCTGCAGATTAGTAAAACGGGAGAAAAAGATATGATACACATCGCAATTGTTGAGGATGAGGAGATGTACTCCAATCAATTAAACGTTTACATAGAACGTTATTGCAAAGAACGTGAGATTAATGTGAAAGTCACTTTCTTTGCTGATGGAGATGAAATCGTTGGAAACTATTCCGGTGACTACGACATTATTCTCATGGATATTCAGATGAGATTTATGGATGGTATGACAGCAGCTGAAAAAATACGGGAAATGGACGCAAAAGTCATTATTATGTTTATTACGAACATGACGCAATATGCAATTCGAGGTTACCAGGTAAATGCGCTGGATTATATGGTGAAACCTGTAGAATATTTTTCATTTGCTCAGAAGCTGTCTAAATCCATCGAGCGAGTGAGGCCGGAACATTACAGACACATATCGGTAACAACTGACAATGGACTGAGGAAATTGGATATTGATGAAATTCTTTATGTGGAAAGTTGTGGACATTATTTGAAATTCGAAACTTTCAAAGGAGTTTATCAGACACGATGTACTATGAAATCAGCAGAAGCATCATTGGAACCACATGGATTTTGTAGAATCCATAAGGGCTATCTAGTAAATATGAAATATGTAGAAGAGGTAAGAGAGAATAATTGCATTCTTGGACTTAGGCAGATTCCAATTAGCAGGGCTAAGCGAAAGAATTTCATGGAGAAACTGACAAATTACATAGGGGGAGGAATCTAAGTATGGATTCAATTTATCATGATATACCAAGGATATATACAGCTTTTGCTGAGTGGTCAGCCTGTATGGTATACCTTTTGTTATTGACGAAATCCAACCGAAAAAAGTTTTTTTGGTTTAAGAGTGTTACAGCATTAATAATTCAAGTTCTGTTTCTAGAGTTTACCGGAAAGCTACCAATGTTTTTGTGGATTCCATCTATGATGTCGGCCGCTTTATTGATGTATCTTTTTATTCTGATTTGTGGGAAAGTTACTGTAAAGGAAGGACTGTATTGCTGTGCAAAAGCCTTCTTACTTGCAGAACTAGCGGCTTCTTTAGAATGGCAGATACAAACATATCTGTCGGCAAGGGGAATTTTGTCTAATGTTATAGGAAGGGTTGTTTTACTGTTTGTAGTATATGCAATTGTGTTCGGGTCTGCTAATCGAATGGAAAAAACAATGTTTTCAAAAAGCTATCTGGCACAATTATCGATGAAAGAAGTTCTCACAGCTGTAGGATGTGTAGGGGCAATCTTTGCATTCAGCAATATGAGTTTTGTAGTCACCAATTCTCCTTTTACAAGCCAAATAAAATCAGACATCTTTATTATTCGAACATTGATTGATGTGGTAGGTGTGGCGATTCTCTATGTACTTCAGAGCAGGATTTGCGAGTATGCGGCAGAGGCCGAGATGAATGCTATGCAGAATACGTTAAAAAACCAATATGAGCAATACCGTAATTATTTAGATAGTGTGGAAATGATACAGATTAAATTGCATGATTTAAAACATCAGATGGCAGGACTCAGAATAGAAACAGATGTTACGAAAAGGAAAGAATGGTTAGACGCCATGGAACACGAACTGAATGCAAATGAAATCAATATGAACACAGGAAACAAGGTATTGGATGCGATTCTTGGTGCAAAGAGTCTTCGGGCGAAAAAAAATCATGTTCATATGACCTGTGTTATTAACGGGAAATTACTGGATTTTCTTCATGTGACAGATATCTGTAGTATTTTCGGGAATGCTTTGGATAATGCTCTTGAAAACGCCATTATGATCGGTAACGAGAAAAAACGTTTGATTCATATTTCAGTTTCTGAACAAAAAGGATTTGTTTTTGTGAAAATAGCAAACTATTGTGAAAATCCTGTCGAAATACCGTCAGGGGATATGCCGGAAACAACAAAAAAAGATAAGAAAAATCATGGATTTGGATTAAAAAGTATCCGTCAGTCTGTAGAAAAATATGGTGGGACAGTTACGATGGTAATGGATCAGAGCTGGTTTGAGTTAAATTTACTTTTTCCAAAAACAAAGGTAACTACGCAAGAATGACCGGTTGCGCCATATAGTGACGGGTTGTGACATGGACGACACAATAGATGTTGGATGTGTTAAAGTACTAAAACAAACAATGTAAATAATTGTTGCGTAGGAGGCGTATGAAGGAGGAAAATATGAGTATTAGAAAAAGAAAATTGACAGCTCTGATACTGTCAGGCACACTCGTACTTGGACTTATAGGATGCGGGAGCAATGGAGCAAATCAGACAGGGAGTTCAGAGGAAGTGCAGGAATCATCGTCAGAGACACAGGTTATGTATGAATCTGTCTATGATAGCAAGGCGGAAGCACTACAAGCAGGACTTGATTTAAATGCAGAGATTTCAGAAGAAGGTATGATCCTTTTAAAAAATGAAGATGAGACACTTCCCCTTTCAAACGAAGCAAAAGTTACAATGCTAGGTTATGCGGCAGTTGCTCCGAATGCGGGAGCAAGTTTAAATGGTGGGGATGCATCCGCGGGTGCAGCGATTGCACAGGCGACCGTTATTTCAGGAATGGAAGATGCAGGATTTTCCTTGAACGACACGGTGCTTGATAGCTATGCACAGTGGATAACTGAGGATATAGATGGCGCGGAAGCAGATGAAGATGGTGATGTTCTCAAGAAAACATCTGATATTCTTGTTGCAGATGATTTTAAAGCGGCGTCCGGAACCGATGAATGGAAAGCATCGCTGGAAGAGTACGCTGATGCAGCACTTGTTGTTATTAGTGGTGGTACCGGTGAAGTTGCACCGGGAGGAAGAGTTCATTCACTACAGTTAGATGCTGTTCAGTATGAATTGATTGATTATGCTGCGGCAAACTTTGATAAAGTGATTGTGCTGATTAATAGCTGTACGGCTATTGAAATAGCTGAAATCCAAGAAAACACGTCAGTTGATGCAATTCTGAATATCGGTGAACCGGGTGACAATGGATTTGAAGCACTGGGAAGAGTAATTTCTGGTGAAGTAAGCCCATCAGGAAGGACAGTTGATGCTTGGGCAGTAGATTTTACAGAAAATCCATCCTATTCAATTTTTAATACCACAACAAGTGACACGGCACAAGGTGAAGATGGAAATGGTGTGTTAACAGGGTATACTCAGTACAGTGTAGATGGTGAACTAGTCGATACATGGTCTGTAGGATATGAAGAGGGAATCTATGTTGGTTACAGATATTATGAAACCAGAAGCTTTGAAGAGAATAAAAAGGGTGATGAGGATGAATGGTGGAACGCAAATGTAAACTATCCTTTTGGATATGGCCTTTCTTATACCGAGTTTACATGGGATGTTGATCCTGTTACGACAGCAGAGTCTGAGGTTACAAAATCAGATACATTAACCTTTGATGTTACAGTTACTAATACTGGTAGTGTGGCAGGTAAAGAAGTGGTTCAGCTATATTATACAGCTCCTTATGGTAAAGAAGAGACGGGCAATGATACTGTGATTGAAAAGTCCTATGTTACCCTTGGTGATTACGCTAAGACAGGTGTGCTGGAGCCGGGAGCGAGTGAGACCGTACAGGTTCACATCAATGTTTCGGATATGGCTTCTTATGATGAAGTGATGGACCAGACATACGTATTGGATGCAGGAGTTTACAATCTGAAGATTGCAGGCAGTTCTCATTATGGCATGACTGCAAATGACGTAGACTTTGACTATAGTGTTGCAGAAAAGGAACTATGTAATGAGGCAGTTACAGGCGAAGAGGTTAGCAATGCACTGGAAGATGTAACCGAAGGCTTTACCAGTGAAGGATATACTGCATTATCTCGTAGTGATTTTGCTGGAACGATGCCTAGTGGTTTCGAAGCCGTCAAAGAAATTTCGGAAGAGGAATATGCCACATGGGATTATGATGATACGAAGTTTGATGCTTATTATGATATGGAGGCAATCGGCACGCCTGTTTATGAAGCAGATGAGTCGAATCGTACAGCAGATCAATATTCCATTGTTCTGTCAGAGTTGATCGGTGCAGATGCGGATGATGAAAGATATCAAGAGCTAGTGGAACAGTTGACATTAGACGAGCTAGCGGAACTTGTGAACATGGGTGGATTTAATTCTGTTGGAATACCATATATCGGAAAACCTTATTCTCGTGATACAGATGGTCCTAAGGGGTGGACAGGTAATTACACTGATACAAATGATAGATTTAATTATTTCGGTTCAGAGCCGATGATCGCTGCTACATTTAATAACGGACTTCTTTATCAAATGGGAGAAATCATTGGTGAGCAGGGACTATGGGGGAATAGTACAGCAGAAGAGGGGATGGTATACAGTTATACAGGATGGTATGCACCGGGTATGAATATTCATCGTTCTCCTTTTGATAGTCGTGTAACGGAGTATTATTCTGAGGATCCATATTTGACAGGAAAGCTTGCTGCAAGCGTATCACAAGGCGCAAAAACGAAAGGTTGCTACATAACATTGAAGCATTTTGCATTCCATAATGATGGTGGAGGAGCAACATCATATCGTTTTGGTCCGATAGGAAAAGGTACAGGAAGAGAGGGGCTGTCCGCATGGATGACGGAGCAGACGGCTAGAGAGATTTACTTAAAAGGATATCAGAAAGCGGTAGAAGAAGGTGAAACAACATTTGCAATGGGATCTTTCACCAGAATCGGAAAGACATGGTGTTCAGGAAATTATGGCATATTGAATCAAATTACTCGTGGTGAGTGGGGATTTGAAGGTGCTGTTGTAACAGATATCGTAATATATGATGCTTGTAATGCTTATCAGTTGATTAAAGCGGGCGGCAATATGATGCTAGACGCAACCGTTTATGGTATGGAAGGTGGAGTATTCTTAGATACAGAAGAAATTCTTGCAATGGATGAAGAAAAGCAAAATGTTACAATTCATTGTATGCAAGAGGCTGTTAAGCAGATTCTTTATACAGTTGCAAACAGCAATGCAATGCAGATGCCTAAAGGTACAAAGATAATTTATAGTGATACTGTGGAAGTAGATGATGAAGAGGTTGCAATTACGCTAATGGATGCAAAGATAGGAGAAACATATACCTCAGAAGCATTAAACACTGCAATATTAAATACCTATTATCCATATGCTGCAATTACTTATGCAGTAGAAGGTGTGCCAGAGGGCATGGAATTTGATGTGGAAACAGGTATCCTTGGTGGAGAACCGACGAAAGCAGGAGACTATACTATAAAAATTACTGCGGAAGCGTCTGGTTATGAAGCGGCTTCTATTGAACTACCGCTTACAGTTACAGAGTAGAAAATTAGGAAAATATTGAAAGAAATGCAGTTGTAGCTTGGGCTGAAACTGCATTTCTTTCACTTAGACAGATGGAGGATTAATATGAAAAAGAGAATTGTTGCAGTTTTAGTTATGATGTTGATAGCGGTAAGTATGACCGCTTGTGGAAACAGTGATGCAGAGGTAAACAGTGAAGTCCGGGAAGAAACGGAGGAGGCGGAAACAACAGGAGATGAATATATCTTTGAAGCGGAATATACAGCTTTGGATGGTTTGGAAGGGCTGGGAGTATCTGGCTCACCGACCGGAATTGGTCTTGCAAAGGAAAATGGAAACGCGAGCAATGGTTTTTATGTAGGGGAACTGGGAACAAAAAGTCCGATTACGTATGTAATTACTTCAGATGCGGATGCAGTGGCTACACTCAAAGCAGTACTTGGATCGAATTCGTTAGGAAACTGTACTTGGAATACAGAGAGTTTTGTAGTGACTATAAACGGAGAAACAATTGAATATGAGGAGTTTACAACGGATAATGGTACAGATACAAGCAATCAAGAAAACTTCAAGACGAAGAATTTGGGAGAAATTCAGCTGAAGTCAGGTGAAAATGTAATCGTATTAGTTGCCGGTGAGAACACATATCGCAGTAATATGCCAAGCGCACCATCTATCGATTGTCTTAAAATCACAACGGATGCATCACTTTCTATGGAAGAAGTAGTAGAAAATATCGAATAGCACTGTAAAGTTTTATGTGTAGCAGAAAGGGAGAGAAATATGGGTTTTATCCGGAGTCATAAAAAGATAAAAATATGGTTTATTGTGACATCTATTGTACTTGTTTTGGCAATTATTATAAATACAGTTCTTCTAAAGGTTCCTCTTGTTACGAATTCCCTCAGTCTTGTTTTTGGTGGAGAACGTGCTAGCATTAGCGAGGATAACAGAGAGGAGCAGTACGACAGACAGTACGCAAATAAAGAAGAAGTACTAAATGCAGCCAATGACTTTGTAGTTGAAGTGGAAAAGGAAGGGATTGTGTTGCTCAAAAATGAGAACGATGTCCTTCCTCTATCTATGGAAGATGTTTGTGTCAGTGTATTAGGTAAGAATTCTTCAAATCTTGTTTATTCGGGCTCCGGCTCTGGTGCAAGCAGTGGGTCTGATGGTCAGAAGACCATTTATGAAAGTTTGGAAGCAGCGGGGATTTCTTATAACGAGACACTGAAAAGTTTTTATGAGGATTCTACAAAATCCGGCGACGGAAGGCCGGAGAATCCGGCCATGACTTCGGGACAACGACTGGCTGGTTTTGAAACAGGTGAAACACCGATGGAGTCTTATACCTCTGAAGTAAAGGATAGCTTTGCAGATTATCAGGACGCTGCAATTGTCATTCTTTCCAGAATTGGAGGAGAAGGCTTTGATCTACCAAGAACAATGGCAGATGGTTTTGGTGGTACTGCTGTAAACGGCGCCGTTTCGGCAGATAGTCATTATTTGGAATTAGATACAAATGAAAAAGAACTTTTGACATATGCAAAGGAAAATTTCAGCCAAGTGATTGTTTTGTTAAATGTGGGTACGAGCATGGAAGTGCCGGAATTGCAGGCAGATGATGAGATCGATGCGATTCTATGGATGGGATTTCCAGGAGCCACAGGTATCATGGCATTAGGTCAGATATTAACAGGAGTGGATTCGGATGGAAATCAGATTAGTCCATCTGGTCATACGGTAGACACCTGGGCGTCAGATTTTACACAGGATCCCACTTGGTATAATAGTGGTGTTTACGGAAGCGAATACGGTAACCGCTATCTCTATAATGATGAAAAAACAGATTATGCTTTTGTAAACTATGAAGAAGGTATTTATGTAGGATATCGATATTATGAAACTCGTGGTTATGAAGAGATACAGGCAGATCCTCAATCTACATGGTATGAAGACAGTGTAGTCTATCCATTTGGTTATGGTCTTTCCTATACGACATTTGAGTGGGATGTTTCTTTTACAAAGACGGATGAAAGTCAGATTACTGCGGAAGAGACATTGGAAGTATCCGTGACGGTTAAGAATGTCGGTGATCATACAGGAAAAGATGTTGTACAACTGTATTATAGTGCACCTTATGATTATAATGGGCCTGCAATTGAAAAGGCGCATGTAGTTCTTGGCGATTTTGCAAAAACGGAACTATTGGCTCCGGGAGAGGAAGAAAAACTTACCCTCACACTGGATGTGAAGGATATGAAGTCTTATGATTATGCAGATGCAAATGAGAATGGATTTAAAGGGTATGAGCTAGAATCTGGAAAATACAACATCATGGTAGGAAGTGATGCGCATACTGTCCAAGCAAATGCTGGGTATACGCTGAATGAGGGTGTACAGATAGCTACTGAGGAAAATGCGGACGGCGAAGAGGTAGAAGTTGTAAACGCTTTTGATGATGTAAGTGCTGGAATCTTTGGGACCGATACCTATGCATCCTATACATCGCGTAAAGATTTTGCGGGAACAGTTCCCACGACTTATCTAGAAGATAGCGAAAGAACCCTCACAGATGAGTTGAAAGCAGAATTAGATGAGTCAATTAAACGTAAATATACAGACTCAGATGAAGGTCAACCGTGGGAAGTAACAGGAGATGCGCCATTATCTACACCAGTGAATAACGGATTGTCTTTGCAGGATATGCTTGATGATGAAGATGGGAATTATGTGGGTGAAGTGAGCTACGATGATCCTCGCTGGGAAACTTTGCTGGATGAAATATCGCTGGATGAGATGAAAAATCTAGTGGGATTCGGTGCATTCCGTACAAATGAAGTGCAAGGAATTGATGGTGTAGTCGCAAAGCCGCTAACAACGGATGCGGATGGCCCCAATGGTTTTACAAGCTTTGTATCGGAATCGGTTATATACGGAACCTGTGCATATCAGGCAGAATGTGTAATGGGGTCTACATGGAATCTTGATCTTGCAGAAAAGATGGGTGAACTTGTAGGAGAAGAAGGTCTTGCAGGAAATGAAAAAGGAGATGGACTTCCTTATTCCGGTTGGTATGCTCCGGCTGTGAATATCCACCGCTCACCTTTCGCAGGGAGAAACTGGGAATATTATAGTGAAGATGGTTTGTTATCTGGTAAATTTGCGGCCAGTGTAGTTCGTGGAGCTGATAAAAAGGGCGTATATTGCTATCTGAAGCATTTTGCAGTTAACGACCAGGAAACGGATCGTGAGTATAATGGTATCCTCGTATGGTCCAATGAGCAAGCAGTGAGGGAAATCTATCTATTACCATTTGAAATGGCTGTAAAAGAAGGTGGAGCAACAGGGATGATGACCTCCTTTAACCGCCTGGGTATGAAATGGGCTGGGGGCAGTTATGCACTGCTGACACAGGTGCTACGTGATGAATGGGGTTTCCATGGTACTGTAATTACGGACTATAGTTTGAATACTTATACACGTGTGGATGAGATGATTCGTGCAGGCGGAGATTTGTTTTTAACACAGGATGCCAAGACGTTTTCAATGCCGGATGATGCAACACAGATTACACTTCTTCGACAAGCAACAAAGAATATTCTGTATTCAGTTGTTAATAGCAATGCCATGAGTATCAAGACAGATGGATATCTGATGCCGACATGGATGATGGTCATGATAGTAGTAGATTGCGTGATTCTCATAGCGTTGATACTTTGGGGTGTGTTTGCATTTCGCTCCACTAAAAAGAAAGAATAGCGATAGGAATAATGAGGACGTCATAGTAAAAGGAAGCCCTCATCTTTAAGGAGGTACGGAATGAAACATCAGGAAATCATAGATAAGATGACGGTGGAGGAAAAGGCAGCATTCTTGAGTGGGAAAGGACAGTGGGATACCAGAGATATTCCCAGGCTAAATATTCCCTCCATCTTCTGTTCCGATGGACCTCATGGTGTAAGGAAACAGGCGGGAAGCGGTGACCATTTAGGGCTAAATGATTCTCTTCCATCTACTTGTTTCCCTACTGCAGCGACTATCGCAAACAGTTGGAACCTTGAGTTAGGAAAAGAAATTGGAGAAGCGTTAGGCGAAGAGGCAGCGGCCCTGGATGTCCATGTTCTTTTAGGACCGGGACTCAATATAAAACGCAGTCCTTTGTCTGGGAGAAACTTTGAATATTTTTCAGAGGATCCTTATTTATCGGGAAAGATGGCTGCTTCTTTTATCAACGGTATCCAAAGTAAGGAAGTATATGCTTGCCCGAAGCATTTTGCTGTAAACAGTCAGGAACTTCGTAGAATGGCTATGAACTCTGTATTGGATGAGCGGACACTTCGTGAAATCTATCTGACAGGATTTGAAATCGCAGTAAAAGAAGGTGGGGCAAAATCTATTATGTCCAGTTATAATCAGGTCAACGGCACTTATGCCAATGAAAATCAGCATTTACTTCAGGACATCTTGCGCAAAGAATGGGGATTTGATGGTATTGTAATTACAGATTGGGGTGGTTCAAACGATCATATTAAAGGGGTGCAGGCACGAGCTAATCTGGAAATGCCAACACCTGGATTTGACTCGGCAAGACAGACCGTTGCAGCGATAGATGACGGAAGTCTTATGATGGATGAACTTGACAACTGTGTAGATGATCTATTAGATGCAGTATTAACATTAAGCAATAAATGCAAATCGGAAAAAAAAGATTTACAAGAAGAACATCATAAACTTGCAAGACGCGCAGCAGCGGAAAGTGTGGTGCTGCTAAAGAATACAGAAAACATCCTGCCTTTAAAAGCGGGCTGCAAAATTGTTGTTATCGGTGATTTTGCAGTTGAGCCAAGATATCAGGGAGCAGGATCTTCAATGGTAAACCCGACGTTTATGGAGACTATTGAAAAATCAATCATGAATTATAATTTTAATGTGACCGGATTATCGAGAGGATATAAACGAAATGGTGAAGTGGATGATAGTTTGAAAAAAGAAGCAGTTACGGCCGCTGCAGATGCAGATGTAGTTCTGTATTGTTTTGGTCTAAATGAGATGAGTGAAATAGAAGGTATAGATCGCTCCCATATGAGATTACCGCAGAACCAGATTGAGCTTTTACAGGAAATTGCGCAGGTGAATGACAAGGTCGTAGGAGTATTAAGTGGTGGAGCGCCCATTGAGATGTCATGGCATATATGTTGCAGTGCAATCCTCCATGGATATCTATGTGGTCAGGCAGGCGCAGGCGCAATTCTAGATATTTTAAGTGGAAAAATAAACCCATCAGGACGCCTAGCGGAAAGCTATCCGATTAGTTATGAAGATACGCCAGCTTCCGCGTATTTTCCAAGTCCTGAGAGAAATGCTGAATTTCGAGAAGGTATTTATGTCGGATATCGATATTTTGATAGCTGCAATGTGGATGTGCAATATCCCTTTGGGTTTGGTTTGTCATATACTGAATTCACCTATTCTAACTTGAAGGTTGATGAGCAAGGGATCAAGGTATTGATTGCGAACACTGGAGACAGAGATGGTGCGGAAGTGGTTCAGATGTACATAGGGCTTCCAGAGGCAAGAGTATTTAGGCCAACAAAGGAACTGAAAGGATTTTCTAAGGTGTTTTTGAAATCAGGAGAAAGTAAAGAAGTACATATCTCATTTGATGATAAGACCTTCCGCTATTGGAATGTAAAGACTGATAAGTGGGAAGTAGAAAGAGGAACTTATCAGATAATGGTCGGAGCTAATGTTAGTGATATTCGCCTTGTAAAGGAACTTGAAGTGGCAGGTACAACTTCAGAATATCCATATAATCCTGCAGATATACCTGATTATTGTACAGGATCTATCCAGCAGATACCCGATCAGGAATTTGAATCTTTGCTTGGATATTCCATACCGGACGGAAAATGGTCTGGAGAACTAGGAATCAATGACGCAGTTTGCCAAATGTATTATGCAAAAAGCAGACTGGCTAGATATATATATAAGGTTTTGACTGACAGAAAAAGAAAGGGTGAGGAGAAGGGGAAGCCTGACCTGAATCTTTTATTTCAATATAATATTCCGTTTCGTGCAATTGCGAAGATGACAGGCGGGAGGGTAAGCATGCATATGGTCTATGGTATAGTAGAGGTAGTGAATGGACATTTTCTGCGTGGAATGAGCAAGGTCATCAGTGGTTTTTTTGCCAATAGAAAAGCTAATAAAGTATATGAAAAGAAATTAATAAGCGGGAAAGGGTTAGATGGATGAGTGGGATAAAAGGAAAATGGCTGAGTAGCTGGGATTATTTTAGTGAAAAACATCCCAAAATGTCAAAATGGATCTATCAACTTTTTTATTTTTTTGTATTTAGTATGATGGTAACCGTCTTTCAATATCTGGTTTTTACCTTTATGCCAACAATACTCGGACTTGGACTCGCGGGAACAGAATTTATGTGGCCACAGAAGGAAATGTATATTTTTGGAGTTGAATTTACATGGAGTCTTTTGGGATATAATATCCTTTACGATGCCAGTGGAGCGGTGCTAATCGGAGGAGGACTTGGTTACTTCATCAGCTATGAGGTTGGATCATTTCTGGCACAATGTATAAATTTTCCGCTACAGAGGAACATTACCTTTAAGAGCAAAGGTAATCCTGTTTACCAGGCTATGTGGTATTTTGTTGCATGGATCATAATTTCTCTGATATGCAATGGATTTAACAACTTATGGATGCCGATTGCATCGGCTTATGTAGCCCCAGCGGTCTATAATGTGCTGGTAACTTTCATTACCGGTGGAGTATCCATGATTATTTTCTTTTTTGTATTTAAAATTATTTTCCCGGAGGGCGAGACCGGAAAGCAGAAAACTGAAAAACAGAAAACAGATTGGATTAACGAATAGTTATTATGCCAAACATTAGACCTATTACCAATTTGAGAAATACAAATGAGAAAAATATTGACAAATATTATTGTTTAGATATAATTAAAGCTATACTGATTTTGACTGAGAAGAGACTAGTACATGTAAACATATCCAAAGAGAGAGAATCATATGGTGAAAGATTCTTGATAAAGTTTGCTTGGAACCCATCTTGGAGTCACTGTATTAATCTACAGCGTATTACCGGCGTTAACGGTTATTGAGAGAGCTGCAAAAGGGTTGCAGTTAACTAGGGTGGTACCGCCGGATTTTCGGTCCCTTTTGGGAGTGAATATTCGGTTTTTTTATTTTGAAAGGAGAAGAAACGTGGCAAAAGAAAAGAAATTTGTAAAAAGTATTACTTCAAGAGATGAGGATTTTGCTCAATGGTATACTGATGTAGTGCGTGAAGCAGAACTTTGTGATTATTCCAGCGTAAAAGGTTGTCTTAATTATCTTCCGAATGGTTATGCTATTTGGGAACTTATTCAGGCTGACTTAGATAAAAGGTTTAAAGCAACAGGGGTAGAAAATGTATCACTACCACTTCTTATACCTGAGTCATTACTTGAAAAGGAGGCGGATCATGTAGACGGATTTGCACCTGAAGTTGCGTGGGTAACACATGGTGGAATGGAAAGGCTACAAGAGAGATTATGTATCAGACCTACATCAGAAACACTTTTCTGTGATTTGTGGGCAAGAACCGTTCAATCATATAGAGATCTTCCGAAAGTTTGGAATCAATGGAATTCCGTTCTACGTTGGGAGAAGTCAACAAGACCTTTCCTACGTTCGAGAGAATTCCTATGGCAGGAAGGACATACAATCCATGCAACATATGAAGAAGCTGAAGAGAGAACAATACAGATGCTTCACGTATACCAGGATTGTTATAGAGAAACTTTGGCAATTCCATATGTATCAGGAAGAAAAGCGGAAAATGAAAAGTTTGCAGGTGCACAGGATACGTATACTATCGAAGCACTAATGCATGACGGTAAAGCATTGCAATCTGCAACGTCTCACTTTTTTGGAAGTGCATTCCCTGATGCATTTGATATTAAATATATTGATAAAGACAATGAATTAAAGAGTGTATATGAAACATCATGGGGATGGTCTACAAGAAGTATAGGAGCGATTATCATGGTTCATGGTGATGAGAGTGGGTTAGTTCTGCCTCCTCACGTTGCACCTGTCGAATGTAGGGTTATTCCAATTGCACAGCATAAGGAAGGTGTACTTGACAAAGCAAATGAATTGTTTGATGAGTTAAAGGCAGCAGGGTATAGAGTGAAGATAGATGATTCGGATAAGAGTCCCGGATGGAAATTCTCTGAACAGGAGATGCTTGGAATTCCTACTCGTGTTGAAATTGGTCCGAAAGATATAGAGAATAATCAAGTCGTAGTTGTAAGACGTGATACTAGAGAGAAAATTGTTGTTGGACTTGATGAGATAGCTACTAAGCTTAGAGAAATTCTTGAGACTATTCAACAAGATATGTATCTTCGAGCAGAAGAGTTCTTAAAAGGAAGAATATATACGGCGACGACTATAGATGAAATGACAGAAACATTTAAGAAAAACAAAGGATTTGTAAAGGCTTGCTGGTGCGGAGATCCTGAATGTGAGGGCGAAGTAAAGTATGTAACAGGTGGAGCTTCAACAAGATGTCTAATTGAAGATGAAGAGATGATATCTGATAAATGTATCTGGTGTGGAAAACCGGCTAAACATATGGCTTACTGGGGACAGTCTTATTAATATAAAATAATATTATTATTTAACGAGAGCAGACTTTGTAATAAGATCTGCTCTCGTGTTATAATAC
>JBKEBP010000205.1:0-15931 GCA_047973235.1 Suipraeoptans sp.
GGTACAACATCTGACGAATGAGCAGGAATTTATGGGGTATTCGTTTTATGTAAATGAAAAGGTGCTAATACCACGTCAAGACACGGAGACTTTAGTCTTAGAGGCATCCCATGTAATAAAGGACAATGATAGGATACTTGATATGTGTACGGGTTCCGGGTGTGTATTATTAAGTCTTATGAAGCATTCGAAAGACAAGAAAAATATCAAGGGAATTTCCGGTACGGCAGTAGATGTATCTCCTGATGCACTGGAAGTGACAAGGATAAATGCAACCAGAGTTGAAGAAAATATTGAGATAATACAGAGCGATTTGTTTGAGAAAGTGGATGGAAAGTATGATATTATTGTCTCGAATCCACCATATATAAAAAGTGATGAAATAGACACCTTAGAAGACGAAGTAAGGCTTTATGATCCTCGAATAGCACTCGATGGCAGTGAGGATGGACTGGAGTTTTATCGGAAGATAGTAGACGATGCCGGGAAATATTTAAACCCCGGGGGCTTTCTTATGGTTGAGGTGGGAAGTGACCAGGCTCGTAAGGTCGATCTTATAATGAAGGATGAAGGATTTGAGAACATTTATATAAGAAGAGATATGAGTGGTCTTGACCGTGTGGTTTGTGCAACCATTGGTAAATAAGCACTGATACCCGCAAGAAGCATATGAATTTAACATCAGGAGGATGAACATGTTTGATAAATTAGATGATTTACTCATTAGATATGATGAGATAATGAGTGAATTACAAGAGCCGGATGTGGCTAATGACCAAAACCGATTCAGGAATCTGATGAAGGAACAAAATGAATTAGGATCTATTGTTGATGCCTATAAAGAATATAAGAATGCAAAACAAAACATAGAAGATTCACTTGATATGCTAAGCGAAGAGTCTGATGAAGAGTTAAAGGAGCTGGCTAAAGAGGAATTAAACGAATCAAAGAAAAGGGTTGAAGAACTTGAGCAGGAAATGAAGATATTACTTCTCCCTAAAGATCCAAATGATGACAAAAATGTTATTGTGGAGATTCGTGCCGGAGCCGGTGGTGATGAAGCGGCACTTTTTGCAGCTGAAATATATAGAATGTATGCACACTATGCAGAAAGCAAACGATGGAAAGTCGAAATGATGTCACTTAATGAAAATGGAATTGGAGGCTTTAAAGAATGCGCATTTATGATAACCGGTCAAGGTGCATATTCTAAGCTTAAGTATGAGTCAGGTGTTCATAGAGTACAAAGAATTCCGGAAACGGAAAGTGGTGGAAGAATACATACATCAACAATAACAGTAGCTATTATGCCGGAAGCAGAGGATGTGGATGTTGAGATAGATATGAATGACATCAGGTTTGATGTATTTAGATCTTCAGGAAATGGTGGACAGAGTGTCAACACTACTGATTCGGCAGTCAGGCTTACACATATGCCAACAGGTATAGTTATTTCATGTCAGGATGAGAAATCACAGCTCAAAAACAAAGACAAGGCTATGAAAATCTTGCGCGCCAAACTATATGAATTAGAACTGGAGAAGAAACAGGCATCAGAGGCGGCAGAGAGAAGGTCACAGATAGGAACGGGAGATAGATCTGAGAAAATCAGAACTTATAATTTCCCACAAGGAAGAGTAACGGATCATAGAATAAAGCTTACGCTTCACAAACTTGACTCTATACTAAATGGTGATCTTGACGAAGTCATTGATAACCTAATAGCTGCAGATCAAGCAGCAAAACTTGCAAACATGAATGAATAATAGGAGTTCAAATAATGGGCGGCTATCGTAAAATACGTTCTTCTTTTTAAGTATATGGGGCTATCGTAGAAAGTCTTTGGACGTATTCTCCGACAGCCCCTGTATTGGTGAAAAAATATGAGAGAAAATCTAAAAAAACTTATAAGCTATTACAAACCGTATAAATTATTGTTTTTCAGCGATATGATTTTTGCTATTATAGGGGCGGCTGTAACATTAGTCGTTCCACTTTTTGTACGTTATATAACTAATACGGTTGTATACTTTGAAAGTAATGAGGCAATTAAAGCAATAATTATAATAGGATTATTCATGATAGTCCTTGTGCTAGTTGAAATGTTTTGTAATTTTTACATAGCATATTTTGGACATATTATGGGTGCTAAAATAGAGGCAGATATGCGCCGTGATATATTCGGACACTATCAGAAGCTTACATTTGCATTTTATGATAATCAGAAAGTCGGCGGGCTACTATCACGTATAACAAGTGACCTATTTGATATTAGTGAACTTTTACATCACGGACCTGAGGACCTGGTTATTTCGATTATAAAGATAGTTGGTTCATTTGTAATTCTTTTAACTGTAAATACCAAACTTGCATTAATTTCATTTGCCTTTATTCCTTTTATGGCAATCTATGCGTTTTATTATAATGGCAAGATGAAACGTGCATTCAAAATGAACAGACAGAGGATTGGTGAAATAAATAGTCAGATAGAAGATAGCTTATCAGGTATACGTGTAGTTAAGTCATTTGGTAATGAAAAAGTCGAAATGAAAAAATTTAAAAAGGGTAATGATAATTTTGTAGCAGCTAAGAAACTCAGCTATAAATACATGGGAATATATAATTCCGGACTAGGTGCCATGACTACAATGGTTACAGTTTGTGTACTGGTTTTTGGAGTGCTTTTCATGGTAAAGGGAAGTGTTGAGATA
Organism: Suipraeoptans sp.; assembly: GCA_047973235.1. GTDB lineage: Bacteria > Bacillota > Clostridia > Lachnospirales > Lachnospiraceae > Aequitasia. Next base: position 2,712 of record JBKEBP010000205.1, read on the forward strand.
GCGGACCTTGTAATATTTTTACTATATATAACAAATTTCACTGACCCGGTTAAAAAGTTGGTAACATTTACTGAGCAGTTCCAAAATGGCTATTCCGGCTTTGAACGATTCCAGGATATAATGGCTATAGCGCCGGACATTGCAGATAAGGATACGGCTATTGAAGTTGACAACCTAAAAGGAAATATTGAGTTTAAGGATGTTTCGTTCAGTTATGAAGAGAATAATGAAAAGGTATTAAATCATATTGATCTACAGGTTAGAGAAGGCGAGTATATAGCACTAGTAGGGCCTTCCGGAGTTGGAAAAACTACACTTTGTTCTTTGATACCTAGATTTTATGAAGTGACTTCAGGAAGTATTTTAATTGATGGAAAAGACATAAGAGATATTAAAATTAAAAGTCTAAGAAATAATATAGGTATAGTTCAACAGGATGTATATTTGTTTGCGGGAACAATTATGGAAAATATCAGATATGGTAAATTTGATGCAACAGATGAGGAAGTCGTGCGTGCGGCTAAGGAAGCGAATGCACATGAGTTCATAATGAGTTTTCCGGATGGATATGATACTGATATAGGGCAAAGAGGGGTCAAATTATCAGGAGGACAAAAGCAGAGACTGTCTATCGCCAGAGTCTTTTTGAAAAATCCTTCTATACTTATTTTTGACGAGGCAACATCAGCACTTGATAATGAAAGTGAAGGAATAGTTCAAAAATCCATGGAGATACTAGCAGGAGGCAGAACAACTTTTGTCATCGCACATAGGCTTAGTACTATTAGAAATGCAAAGAAAATTATAGTTCTAACTGAGAAGGGAATTGTTGAAGAAGGAACACATGAAGAATTGCTTAATAAAAAAGGTGTGTATGAGAACTTGTATCATATGAATTTTAGTTAAGTTATGCTATACTTTTAAAAGTGGGATTAAGCAAAAAATAATGCATAAGGTTTAAGGAAGAGTGATGATTGATTTTAAAAAAGCGACATTGGATGACGAGAATTTAATAGCGGGCTATTTCAAAAAGTACCCAAGCAGAAGCTGTGAAAGGACATTTAGTAATATATATTTGTGGTCAAGGGAGTATCCGGTCACATTTGCTGTAGTAGAAAATACTCTTGTATTCAAAAGAGAAATAGACGGTAAGGTTGCATTTACATATCCGGCAGGAGAGCATGAGGATGTTAAGGCAGCAGTCTGTACTCTTCACGGTTTTTGTGAAGAAAAGGGGGTACCGATTGTTTTCTATATGGTTACACCACCACAATTTGAAGAAATTGAGAGTCTTTATCCCGGTAAATTTGAAGTGGAATATCTTAGAGATATTGCAGATTACGTTTATGAAAGAGAGAAACTTGCTACACTTGCAGGCAAGAAACTGCATGGAAAGAGAAATCATATTAACCGTTTCCTAAGTACCTATGAAGGTAGATGGAGTTATGAGCGACTTTCAGAAGATAATGTCGAAGACTGTTTCCAGATGGCTATAAAATGGGGCGAAGCTTATGACGGATATAAGGACAGGGAGAAAAATGCTGAACTTACCGTTGCTATTAATTCGCTAAGATTATTCAAAGAACTCAGATATATTGGAGGTGTTCTAAGAGTTGACGGTGAAGTCGTTGCATTTACTTCAGGAGAAGAAGTTACTGAAGATACCATTGTGGTGCATATAGAAAAGGCTATGGCGGATATTGAAGGCGCATACCCGATGATTAACCAACAATTTGTTAAAAATGAGTGTGAAAAATACACCTATGTAAATAGAGAAGACGATGCCGGAGTCGAAGGGCTTCGTAAGGCAAAACTATCGTATAGACCTGCGTTTTTAGTCGAGAAGGGCGAAGTGAGATTGAAGGGGGAATGCAAATGATAGCAGAGAAAATGAAACAAATGGTTGCGGGAAGTTCGGCAATCAGAGCAATGTTTGAAGAAGGAAATAGATTAGCCGATATATATGGTAAAGAAAATGTATTTGACTTTAGTCTTGGAAATCCAAATGTAAAGGCACCGGAGGCAGTTAATAAAGCAATTGGAGAAATAGCAAAAGAAGAAGATTCCCGAGTACTTCACGGATACAATAATAGCAATAGTGGTTTTGTGGATGTCAGAGAGGCTGTAGCAGCTTCAATTAATGAGCATCATGGAACAAATTTTGATAAAGATAATATCATAATGAGTGTGGGCGCAGCAGGTGGACTGAATGTTATCCTTAAAGCTTTAATCAACCCGGAAGATGAGGTCGTTGTATTTGCACCATATTTTGGAGAGTATCGTTCATATGCAAGTAATTATGATGCTAAGCTTGTAGAAATATCACCTAATCCTCCTACTTTTCAGCCAAATTTAGAAGAGTTTGAAGCTAGGATTTCCTCGAAAACAAAAGCGATAATTGTTAATACTCCAAATAATCCTACAGGTGTAGTATATAGTGAGGATACAATAATCAAACTCACAGATATTTTAAAGAAAAAAGAAAAAGAACTTGGTATAGATATAGTATTGATTTCCGATGAGCCATATAGAGAGCTTGCGTTTGACGGTGTGGAGGTTCCATATCTAACTAAGTATTATCATAATACAGTTATTGGATATTCATTTAGTAAAAGTTTATCAATGCCCGGGGATAGAATAGGATATCTTGTTATTCCGGATGAGATGACTGATAGTGAAAATGTAAAATCAGCAGCAAATGTTGCAACAAGGATATTGGGATTTGTTAACGCGCCTAATATCCAACAAAAAGTTATTAAGAAATGTCTTGATGCTAAAACGGATATTTCATACTATAATAGAAATCGAGAGACACTTTATAAGGGTCTTAGTGAAATTGGATTTGAATGTGTTAAACCGGAAGGTGCATTCTATATGTTTGTTAAGTCGCCAATAGCAGATGAAAAGGAATTTGTTAAAGCTGCAAAAAAATACAATATATTAATAGTTCCGGGATCTTCATTTGGCTGCCCGGGATATGTTCGTATCGCATATTGTGTAGCACATGAAACGATTGTAAATGCATTACCTAAATTCAATGAATTAATGGGAGAATATAAATAATTGAAGTCATTTGAAGAAAACATAAGAAAAGTTACACCTTATACTCCGGGCGAGCAGCCTACTAATAAGGTGATAAAGCTTAATACAAATGAAAATCCATACCCGCCATCTAAGCTTGTTATAGAAGCACTTAAAAACGTGGATGCGAACAGACTTAAATTATATCCGGATCCTAAAATCACAAAATTGGTTGATAAGCTTGCAGATACATACGGAACGACTTCTGACAGAGTATTTGTGGGTGTTGGCTCTGATGATGTACTTGCAATGGCATTTCTTACGTTCTTCAATAGTGATAAGCCGATATTGTTCCCGGATATTACCTATTCTTTCTATCCGGTTTGGGCAGAACTGTTCAAGATACCATTTGAGAAAAAGAATTTAGATGATAACTTCTGTATCAAAAAGCAAGACTACTTCAAGGATAATGGGGGGGTTATTATCCCCAATCCCAATGCGCCTACAGGTATTGAACAATCAATAGCAGATATCGAAGATATAGTTAAAGCTAATAGTAATTCTGTAGTAATCATAGATGAAGCATACGTTGATTTTGGTGGAGAATCAGCTATTGGACTGACTGAAAAGTATGACAATCTTTTAGTTGTGCAGACATTTTCAAAATCCAGATCACTTGCAGGAATGCGAATTGGTTTTGCAATAGGCAGTCAGACTTTGATTAAGTATCTAAATGATGCGAAATACTCATTTAACTCATATACACTTAGCTATCCGACGATAGAATGTGGTGTTGCAGCTCTTGTAGATAAGCAATACTTCAAAGAGTGTTGTGATAATATTATTAAAACTAGAGAAAAAGCAAAGATAAAGCTCACCGAATTAGGCTTTGAAGTCCTTGATTCAAAAGCAAATTTTTTATTTGCCAAACATAAGAAACACAAAGGTTCAGATATATTTGAGAAACTGAAAGAAAAAGGCATATATGTAAGATATTGGAATCAAGATAGAATATCTGATTATTTGCGGATTACTATTGGAACAGATGAGGAGATGGAATCATTATATAATGGGATTACCAATTTGAAGTACGAAGGGAGATAGAGCAATGAAATACGATGTTGTTACACTTGGAGAGTTATTAATTGACTTTACATCAAATGGAGTTAGTGAAAATGGAAATATACTTTTTGAAGCTAATCCCGGAGGAGCAGTTAGCAATGTATTGGCGATGCTTCAAAAGCAAGGTAAAAAAACAGCATTTCTTGGAAAGGTTGGTGAAGACCAATTTGGAAAATTACTGAAAGATACATTGGATAAAGTAGGTATTGATAGTCAGGGACTGTTACTTGACAAAAAGTACAATACTACACTTGCCTTTGTACATACATTCCCGGATGGAGATCGTGATTTCTCATTTTATCGAAAGAATGGTGCCGACTTAATGATAGATAAGTCCGAAATTTGCTATGATATAATAAAAGATTCAAGGGCATTTCATTTTGGTACGCTTTCGATGACTTCAGAACCGGCTTATAGTGCTACAATTGAGTCGCTTGACTATGCCAAATCGGAAAATAAACTTATTACTTTCGATCCTAATTTAAGAGAACCACTTTGGGATACCTTAGATAATGCTAAAGAAAAAATTAAAGAGGGCATGCAGTATTGTGATGTCCTAAAAATATCTGACAATGAGATACAGTTTGTATCAGGATTAGAAGATTATGATGATGGTATTGCATTTATTAGAGAGAAGTATAATATTCCCCTTATATTTCTTACTATGGGCAAAGACGGAAGCTGTGCATATTATAAAGATATTAAAGTTTCAAAACAGGGATATAGTGTTAAAACTATTGAAACTACCGGTGCCGGTGATACGTTTACTGCATGTGCAATAAGTGGTGTCCTTGATTATGGTATTGAGAATCTAAATGAAGATAATTTAAATGAAATTTTAGAATTTGCAAATGCGGCAGCAGCAATCGTTACTACACGAAAAGGTGCAATAATGTCTATGCCAAATGTAGAAGAAGTTAGAGAATTGATAACCAATGGTCGTTGACATAAATGCGACTAGATTTTATACTTAAGATATCAAACTTATAAGGAGATGTCGCATGGTAATAAATGACGAAGAAAAGAGAACAAGAACATGGAGTGTTGTTACACTTGTTTCGACACTAGTTGTATTAGCACTAATTATTTTCTTGCTTATAAGACTGTTTACGACTAATCCGCTACAAGGAACATGGGAGTCTGATGATGGGACTTTAGAACTTAAGATAGGCAGTGCTGCAGTGAAGGCTACCGAGATGGAGACTGACGAAAAAGCAGATTTTAGTTATTCGGTAGATCGTTCAGACAAGATTGTAACATTTGATATTTCGGCCGAGAATGACGAAAATATTGAAGACAGCATATTGCAAAATATTAGTTCTTCATTTTCTTATAGTGTTGATGGAGATGTAATGACACTTACGGAACGTGAGTATGGAGAACAGTACATTTTTTATAAACAGTAATGTAAAAGGGGTTGTCGGAAAATACATTTTCTTACAGCCCTTTGTTAATTAAACAAGCAAGTTCCGTTGGAAATCCGGAGGAAATTATATGACGATGACGAGAGAGAGTACCAAGGTCGTAAATATAGGTGGTGTTTCAATAGGTGGCGGCAATAATATTGCTATTCAATCAATGACAAACACTAAAACGGAGAATGTAGAAGCGACCGTAAGTCAGATAAATAAACTTGAGAAAGCGGGTTGTGACATAGTTAGAGTTGCGGTGCCAACTATGGAAGCGGCAGACGCAGTAAGAGAGATCAAAAGACAAATTAATATTCCGTTAGTAGCGGATATTCATTTTGACTATAAACTAGCTATCGCTGCTATCGAAGCAGGAGCAGATAAAATACGTATTAATCCCGGTAATATTGGAAGTACAGAGCGAGTAAGTGCGGTTGTACAAGCAGCAAAAAAATTTAATATACCTATTAGAGTTGGAGTAAACAGCGGGTCACTGGAAAAAGACCTAGTGGAGAAATATAACGGTGTTACGGCGCAGGGATTAGTAGAAAGTGCTGTTGATAAGGTTAGGCTTATTTCCGATATGGGTTATGATAATTTGGTGGTAAGCATTAAATCATCAGATGTATTGATGTGCTATGAAGCATACAAGCTAATAAGCAATGAAATACCATATCCACTGCATGTAGGAATCACCGAAGCAGGGACTATATTATCCGGAAATATCAAGTCATCAATCGGATTAGGGTTAATACTAAATGAAGGTATTGGAGATACTATAAGAGTGTCTCTTACAGGCGATCCGGTCGATGAAATAAAATCAGCGAAGATAATTTTAAAGACATTAGGACTAAGAAAAGGTGGAATAGAGGTTGTTTCTTGTCCAACTTGCGGACGAACCAGCATTGATCTCATTAAATTAGCCAATCAAGTAGAAGAAATGGTTCAAGACATAAACCTTGATATAAAAGTAGCTGTAATGGGATGTGTTGTAAATGGACCGGGAGAAGCGAAAGAAGCCGATATTGGAATAGCAGGAGGCATTGGAGAAGGTGTCCTGATTAAAAGAGGGCAGATTATAAAAAAGGTAAAAGAGAGTGAATTGTTAAATGTGCTCAGATGGGAGTTAACAAACTGGAATGAGTAAGTCGTTTTTTGAGGTGTTTCCAAGTATCAAATTAAATAATGAAACTACTCAGATGTTTATAGAAGCATCTGTGACAAAAGTAGTTACTAATCATACTCGAGATAAAATAAGAGTTTATTTAGAATGCAATCATATAATTAAAAAGCAAATAATATCTAATGTTGAAAATGAAATAAGACATCAGCTCTTTAATAATGCAAACGTTGATATAGAGATAGTGGAAAGATATAAATTGTCGTCTCTATATACACCGACGTACTTGCTGGAAGAATATTTGGACAGCATGATTTATGAACTCGGGTTATCAAGTGTTATAGAAAGAAATATTCTTTTGAATTCTAAGATTACATTCGAAAATGAAAATATCATGTGTATTCAATTAGAGAACAGCATAGTGGCAAAGGATAGACAAGGAATAATAGAAAGTTATATCCAGAGGGTATTTACTGAGAGATTTAACGTCTCAATTGAAGTACGTGTTGTTTTCAGAGAACCTAAGAGCTCACATATAGATGAGTATGAAGTCAAGATACAAAATGAGATTGATTCAATTCTCAAGGCACAAAAGGAAAGTGCAGACAGAGCAGAAGAAGAGAAGGAATCAAAGAAGGAAGAAAAGAAAATTGAATATAAAAATGAATTTGTACCAAGAAAAAGTGTAAGTACATCCGGAATGATATACGGACGAGCTTTTGATGATGAACCTATTAAGCTGGAAGAAGTCCAAAACGAAATGGGTGAAGTTACCATTAAAGGTCAAATACTTAAAGTAGACACTAGGGAAATAAGGAATAAAAAGACAATTATAATATTTGACATAACTGATTTTACTGACACAATAACCGTAAAAATGTTTGTTAAAAATGAATATTTGGCAAATGTTCTTTCTGAAGTGAAGAAAGGGGCATTTGTATATATAAAAGGAATCACTATGATAGATAAATATGATAGTGAACTTACTATTGGATCTGTATCAGGAATTAAAAGAGCAACAGACTTTACAGTAACTAGGAAGGATATTAATGTTAGAAAAAGAGTAGAGCTTCATTGTCATACTAAAATGAGCGATATGGACGCAGTTAATACAGCTCATGATTTGGTCAAACGCGCCCATGAGTGGGGACATTCTGCCATAGCCATCACAGATCATGGCGTAGTTCAAGCTTTTCCGGATGCATTTCATTATATTGAGGATATACGAAGGAAAGATAAGGACGATCCATTCAAGGTTATATATGGTGTAGAAGCATATATCGTAGATGATTTAAAAGATATAGCGCTTAATGAAAAGGGACAGAGCCTAGATGATACATATGTTGTTTTTGATATTGAAACAACAGGATTTAGTGCTATTTCTGATAAGATAATTGAGATAGGTGCTGTAAAAGTTGTTGGAGGGGAAATAGTAGATAACTTCAGTTCGTTTGTAAATCCCCGAGTTCCAATTCCTTTCAAAATAACTCAGCTGACTAGTATAACAGACCAGATGGTAATGAGTGCAGAATCTATTGAAGAAGTATTGCCAAAATTCCTGAACTTTGTCGGGGATGCGGCTTTAGTGGCACATAATGCGGGATTTGATGTTGGATTTATAGAGCAAAACATGAGGTATCAGGAAATTGAAGGACAATTTACTGTTCTTGATACTATTGCACTTGCTAGAATATTGTTGCCCACACTTAGCAGATTCAAGTTAAATACCGTTGCGAAGGCATTAAATATTTCACTGGAAAATCACCATAGAGCTGTGGATGATGCGAAAGCAACAGCAGAGATATTCGTTAAATTTATAAGTATGTTAAAGGACAGCGGAATTGACACATTATCTAAGCTTAATACTTACGGAGACAGCAATATTGATATTATCAAAAAGAACCGAACTTTTCATTGCATAATACTTGCCCAGAATGAGACGGGCAGGGTGAATTTGTACAGACTAATTACGAAATCTCATATGAAGTACTTTAATAGGCAACCAAGAATACCTAAGAGTGAGCTATCAAAACTTAGAGAAGGTCTGATTGTAGGAAGCGCTTGTGAGGCAGGAGAGTTATACCAAGCGTTACTTGATGAGGCTTCAGATGAAAGAGTTGCTAAAATAGTTAATTTTTATGATTATCTGGAAATACAGCCGGTTGGAAATAATAATTTCATGATAGGCTCAGATAGAACTCCTAGGATTCATTCTGAGGAAGATATTAGGAATATTAATAGAAAAATAGTTGAACTGGGTGAGCACTTTAATAAGCCGGTAGTAGCCACCTGTGATGTTCACTTTCTAGATCCGGAGGACTCTAAGTATAGAGCAATAATCATGGCAGGGAAAGGATTTTCTGATGCTGATAATCAGCCCCCGCTATATCTTCATACAACACAGGAAATGCTGGACGAATTTGAATATCTCGGCTCGAAAAAAGCTGAAGAAGTAGTAATAGAGAACACCAATAAAGTCGCCGATATGATAGAGGATGTAAGACCTATTCATCCGGATAAATGTCCTCCGGTTATCGAAAACTCGGAAGAAGACCTACGAAGTATATGCTACGATAAAGCACACTCTATGTATGGTGATCCACTTCCGAAAATAGTTGAAGACAGACTTGAAAAAGAGTTGAATTCTATTATATCTAATGGCTATGCAGTTATGTACATAATAGCGCAAAAGCTGGTGTGGAAATCAAATGAGGATGGTTATTTAGTTGGTTCAAGAGGATCTGTAGGCTCATCATTTGTTGCAACTATGGCAGGAATAACAGAGGTAAATCCACTTAGTCCACATTATTACTGCAATAAATGTCACTATTCGGATTTTGAATCAGAAGATGTTAAAGCGTATGCCGGAGCATGTGGATATGATATGCCTGATAAGGTTTGCCCAAATTGTGGTGAGAAGCTAAAGAAAGACGGATTTGATATTCCGTTTGAAACCTTTTTAGGATTTGAGGGAGATAAAGAACCTGATATTGACCTTAACTTTTCAGGTGATTATCAGGCTAAGGCACATAGATACACGGAAGAAATATTTCGAGAAGGTCAGACATTTAAAGCGGGGACAGTAGGAACACTTGCTGAAAAAACTGCTTTTGGATATGTTAAGAATTACTATGATGAACACAATATGCATAAAAGGAATTGTGAAATCGATAGAATCGTTGAAGGGTGCAAGGGAGTAAGACGAAGTACAGGACAGCATCCGGGTGGAATAATTGTATTGCCACATGGGAGAGAAATTGAAGAATTCACACCTGTACAACATCCGGCAAACGATATGAATACAGATATAGTTACAACACATTTCGATTATCATTCTATTGATAGTAATTTATTAAAGCTGGATATTCTCGGTCATGATGACCCAACCATGATTAAAGCTCTGGAGAAATTCATAAATTCAGATGCTATGGATAATGAGTATAACGAAGAATCCAATCCATTTAAGGCAACGGAGATAGCGCTTGATGATAAAGGTGTAATGTCACTGTTTCATGATACTTCGGCACTAGGCATTAAGCCGAAGGATATTTCGGGTACTAAGCTTGGATGCCTTGGAATACCTGAGTTCGGAACAGACTTTGTTATACAGATGGTTGTAGAGGCTAAGCCACAGACACTCTCGGATTTAATAAGAATTTCAGGACTGTCACACGGCACGGATGTATGGCTCAATAATGCACAGGTATTAATTCATGAAGGAAAAGCGACTATTTCTACGGCTATTTGTACTCGTGATGATATTATGACATATTTAATAAATATGGGAATGGATCCGGCGTTGTCCTTTAAGATAATGGAGGCAGTTAGAAAGGGAAAAGGTCTTTCTGCGGAATGGGAAGAAGCAATGAAAGCAGCCAATATACCTGATTGGTATATCTGGTCTTGTAAGAAGATAAAATATATGTTCCCTAAAGCACATGCAGCAGCTTATGTAATGATGGCTTATAGAATAGCTTATTGTAAAATTAATTTTCCATTAGCATATTATGCGGCATATTTCGGAATTAGAGCAGATGCGTTTTCTTATGAAATCATGTGTCAGGGAAAAGAAAAGCTGGAGTATTTTATTAAGGAATATATGGCTAGAGATAGTGACAATTCATATAAATTCAGTAAAAAAGAAGAAGACACATTGAAGGATATGAGGCTGGTTCAGGAGATGTTTGCTCGAGGTTATGAGTTTGTACCAATAGATATATATAAAGCAAAAGCAAGAGAGTTTATCATTATTGGAGATAAACTTATGCCACCACTTAGTAGTATTGACGGTATGGGCGAAAAGGCAGCGGAAACAGTAGAAGAAGCATCAAAGAATGGGGAATATTTATCAAGGGATGATTTCAGAAACAGAACAAAGGTAAGTAAAACAGTAGTTGATGCAATGGCAGAGCTCGGGCTCTTGGGTGATATCCCGGAATCAAACCAAATGTCTCTTTTTGACTTATAACTTATGATATTCTATGCAGAGATGTGTTTGCGACGGTGGAGCCACTTGCAGTTGACAAAGTTGCTTTTCTGGGCTATTCTTAATAAGGTTACAAAACTAAAGCAAATAATAGAAGAGGTGAAAAAAATGGAAGGACCTTCGGGGCGAAGTTGTAGTTTAAAACTAAAAACTGGGTTTGAGCACGTAGTTCGTGGGCCTTTCTTAAAGTCACTACTTTAATATAGGCTTATTGTCTTATGCTGCCAAATCCTTAGGATGTGGCAGCATTTTTTATATAATAGAATTCTTGATATGACATTCTTATTACATAAAAAGCGCCTACATTACTATCAAATGAAAAGGAGCGTAAGATAATGACAATGTTAAATTTAGTAGATTTAATCCAAGAAAAGAAATTTAGAGAAATACATCATATGCTCAAGGAAATGAATGCGGTTGATGCTGCGGAATTATTACTTGAATTGGATGAAAAAGAGTTACCTTTAGTATTTAGACTAATTGATAAAGAAAAGGCTGCAAATGTATTTTCTTATATGGACGACGATCAAAGGCAGATGCTGATTGATAGTTTTACTGATAAGGAGATAAGTTATATTTTGGACACTATGAATACTGATGATGCCGTTGATTTCTTGGAAGATATGCCGGCTAATGTGGTAAATGATCTGCTTGAAAATGTTAGAAGCGATACTAGAACTGATATTAACAAGCTTTTAAAGTATCAGGAAGACAGCGCCGGAAGTATCATGACAGTCGAGTATGTTTCGTTTAAGAAAGAAATGACGGTAGGAGAAGCACTGGATAAGATATTATATGTAGGAATACATTCAGAGACTGTTTATACATGTTATGTTATTGAACAAAAGGCGCTAGTAGGTATTGTTACGGCCAAAGATTTAATGACAAATAAGAGAGAAGTTTTAATAAAAGATATTATGTTGGATAACTTTATTTCCATACATACAACAGATGATCAGGAAGATGTTGCTAAGTTATTTAGAAAATATGGTCTTATAGCAATTCCGGTTCTAGATCCTGATGAACTCATGGTAGGTATTGTAACATTTGATGATGCTTGGGATGTAATGACTGATGAGACGACTGAAGATATACAAAAGATGGCCGCTATCAAGTCGAATGATGAAACATATCTGAAAACATCGGTATTTAAGCATGCAAGACATAGAATTGCATGGTTGCTTATCCTAATGTTTTCGGCTACCATAACCGGGACTATAATTACACGATATGAAAATGCGTTTGCAGTAATACCATTATTGGTTTCATTTATACCTATGTTAATGGACACAGGGGGAAACTGTGGTTCTCAAAGTGCAACTCTTATAATACGTGGAATGGCAGTAGATGAGCTTAAGTTTTCAGACACACTTAGAGTTCTATGGAAAGAGTTTCGAGTAGCAATTTTGGTTGGTGTTACACTTGCATTTGCTAATGGACTTAGAATATTTCTTGTGTATAAGAACTTCCAAATGGCTGTTGTTGTTGCATTGTCACTTTCAGTAACGGTACTGGTCGCAAAGGTAGTGGGCAGTATGCTTCCGATTTTAGCTAAGAAATGTCACTTAGATCCTGCAATAATGGCATCACCTTTAATTACAACCATTGTAGATACATGCTCAATCGTTATATACTTTAATATAGCGACACAAATGTTTAATATAACAGCATAACCATGCAAAGCAACTTAGCACTTTAATTCGTTGAAGTAATATGATATACTGTAAAAGACGCTATCAAGGGAGCACACTCCATTTTTAGTGATTAAAAACATGAGAAAATCAGGAGGAAGCATAATGATTTGGGCTAAGGAAGAGACTCTACCAAGAGCTGAACTTGAACAGATTCAACTCGAAAAACTTAAGGAAACTACAAACTATATTTATTCAATGGTTGAGCCATATAAGGAAAAAATGGATGCGTTGGGTGTTAAACCGGAAGATATAAAAACACTTGATGATATTAAAAAGCTTCCATTTACTTATAAAAAGGATTTCAGAGACAACTATCCTACAGGGTTGTTTGCAGTAGATAAGAAGGATATAGTAAGATTCCATGCCAG
>JBKEBP010000045.1:0-19748 GCA_047973235.1 Suipraeoptans sp.
TAAAGAAATATGAGAAGGATGTTCTTTCTAAGAGAGCATAACTTGAAAGGGGGTTGTCGAGAAATGTATTTTTCGACAACTCCCTTTGCGATATTGAAAGTTAATACATTGTTGTATATACTATAGATATAATAAAGATATAAGACTAAAAAGAAGGGTGGTACTAGATATGATAAATTCATTTGTGTATGATATTCCGGTAAAGGTTTACTTTGGAGAAGACCAGTTAAAACATCTGGGAAATGAACTTGCAAAATACGGAAAACGAGTTTTATTAACTTATGGCGGTGGTTCAATAAAGAAAATGGGATTATATGATAAAGTCATAAGTGAAATTCAAAATGCAGGACTAGAGTTATTTGAGTTACCCGGTATTGAACCAAACCCAAGAATAGATACAGTTAGAAAGGGTGCACAACTTTGTAAGGATGAAAAAATAGATGTTCTGCTAGCCGTTGGTGGTGGGTCAACGATAGATGCTACAAAATTCATAGCAGCAGGTGCATGTGTTGATTTTGATCCATGGAACTTCTTTGCAACGAAGACTAAGGTCGAAAAAGCGTTGCCTATCATAGATATTTTGACGCTTTCTGCGACGGGTTCTGAGATGGACAATGGTGGTGTTATCAGTAATCCGGAAACTAATGAAAAGCTAGGTCGTATGTCGCCGCCTATGCTTCCTAAGGTTTCTTTTCTAGATCCTACAAATACATACTCAGTAAGCTCATATCAAACAGCATGTGGATCTTCGGACATATTTAGCCATATTATTGAAGTATACTTTAACATGGATCAAGATTTATATATGCTGGATACATTTATGGAAGGACTTATGAAAACGGTCATTAAATATACGCCAATTGCAATGAATGAGCCGACAAATTATGAAGCTAGAGCTAATCTAATGTGGGCATCAAGTTGGGCGATAAATGGATTTGTTGCTGCAGGTAAAAAGCAAGCATGGAGTTGTCATCCGATGGAACATGAGCTTTCTGCATTCTATGATATAACACATGGACTAGGTCTCGCTATACTTACGCCTAGATGGTTACGCTATTGCTTAGATGAGACTACGTTATCTAAGTATGTACAGTTTGGTGTAAATGTATTCGGTATAGATGCAAACTTAGATTCTATGGAAATTGCTAATAAAAGTATTGAAATGCTTGAGGAGTTTTTCTTTAAAACACTGGGACTAAAGAGTACGCTGTCAGAGATTGGAATAGATGATAAGCATTTTGAAGAAATGGCAAGTAAAGCTGTAAAAGAAGGGCTTAAATATGCATTTAAACCGCTCGATGAGAAAGCGGTTGTGGAGATATACAAGATGAGTTAACAAATTATTTTCATCAATTCCCCGGGATTATAATTAAGAATTAGTTCTTCGGGAAATTCTGCTGCTTTAACCATTTCAAGCGCATGAGAAACATCGCCAAGATGCTTTGTTCCATGACTGTCGCTTGATAATAAAACGGGATGATTGTAGTGTTTGCAGAGATTTAATATCATCATATCATTAAATCGGGTATCACCTCTGTAACCATCAGGTCTTAGAGAACTGTCGTTTATCTCTAAGATGACACCATTCTTAATAGCGGCGCAGACAAGTGAATTATAGTCTACCGGATAGTGTTCATCATCCGGATGACCGATTATCTTAACATATGGATTAGACATCGCCTTAATATATTTGGCGGTGTTTTCTTCTTTTGTGCCCGGTTTTGCAACCTGTCTGTGAAGGCTTGCAATTACAAAATCGAGACCGGATAAGATTTCATTATCTAAATCTAAAGTACCATTGTTGTCTAAAATGTCTACTTCTGCTCCGTACAGAATCTTTACGCCAAAACGTGACCTCGTTGCTGAAGCGAGACTTCTAAAATATGAGGTCCTCGCACCTCCAAGCGTTGCGGGACCATGATCTGAAACTCCTAAAATTTCCAAACCTATTTCTCTTGCACATTTCGCCATGTCCGTTAAGGTAGCATGGGTAGCATGTCCACTTGCTATAGTATGCGTATGTATATCTAAGAGTAATTTTGACATAATAATCCCACCTTCTTACTAAGAGAGTATGACTGTTTTTGTGTGGTTTGTCAAGAACAAACGGAAAAACATCTTGCGATCATTACCGGAATGTGGCTATTTGCCATGAAAAGCAATAAAAACAACAGTATTAGATGTTGAATTATGTTGACTTTAATAGGGCGTTGTATTATAATCTGAATTATCAAGGTGGAGTAGTTTTATCCATTGGTACATTTCAGAAAGGAGTACATTAGCAGATGGGATTATATACATATGATGGTCGAGATATTAACAAGACTGAACGTATAACCAAACTTGTGGAAAACCTTTACGCGAAAATGCCGGAGATTGAGTCAGCAAGAGCAAAGTTAATTACGCAAAGCTATAAAGAAACGGAAGACGAACCGGTAGTAATAAGAAGAGCAAAGGCTTATAAACATATTTTAGAGAATATACCTATTATAATAAGAGATTTGGAACTTGTTGTAGGTAGTACGACATTAGCACCGAGGGGATGCCAGACGTATCCGGAGTTTTCGGTTGAGTGGTTGGAGGCGGAGTATGACACTGTGGAAACAAGGAGTGCTGATCCGTTTTATATATCAGAGCAGACAAAGAAAGATTTGAAAGCTGTTAATCCATATTGGCATGGTAAAACAACAAGTGATTTAGCAACGTCGTATATGGAGCCCGAAACGCTTACGGCTATGGAACACAACATGTTTACTCCCGGAAATTACTTTTATAATGGTGTTGGACATATAACTGTTAAATACTGGGAAGTGCTTGATATAGGATTTGAAGGTATTAAAGCCAAAGCACAGTCACAACTTGATAGCCTTGATTTAGGCGACGAACATTACCAAAAGAAATCAAGATTCTTAGAAGCTGTAATCATCAGCTGTGATGCGACTATAACTTATGCAAGAAGGTATGCTAAGCTAGCACTTTCGGAAGCGGAGAAATGTACTGATTCAAATCGAAAGAAAGAGCTGCTGGTTATTGCACAGAACTGTGCTAATGTTCCGGAAAATGGTGCTAATAGTTTCTATGAGGCATGTCAGGCGTTTTGGTTTGTTCAGCAGTTATTACAAATAGAGTCAAGCGGTCATTCCATATCACCGGGACGATTTGATCAATATATGTATCCTTATTATAAGAAGGACATTGACAATGGAGTTATTACTAGAGAGTTCGCCCAAGAGCTTATTGATTGTATATGGGTTAAGCTTAATGATTTGAATAAATGTCGTGACGCAGCATCTGCTGAAGGTTTTGCGGGATATAGTTTGTTCCAAAACTTAATCGTTGGAGGACAAAACTCTGATGGAATAGACGTGACTAATGACTTGTCATTTATGGCTATTAGAGCCTCAAAGCATGTCTATCTTCCACAGCCATCACTTTCTATAAGGGTATGGAACGGATCACCTCATGACTTATTAATAGATGCGGCGGATCTTACCAGAACCGGTATTGGTCTACCTGCTTATTATAATGATGAGGTAATTATTCCGTCACTTGAGAGTAGAGGACTTAGCTTTTCTGATGCCAGAGACTACAACATAATAGGATGTGTGGAGCCGCAGAAGGCAGGTAAAACAGAAGGTTGGCATGATGCCGCATTCTTTAATATGTGTCGTCCGCTCGAGCTGGTATTTGGAAATGGTATGGACAAAGGCGAAAGAGTAGGACCGGCTACTGGAGAAGTAGAGGATTTTAAAACGTTTGAGGAGTTTTATGATGCATATAAGACGCAGATGAATTACATGATTAAGCTCCTTGTAAATGCAGATAATGCAATAGATCAAGCACATGCTGAAAGATGTCCGCTTCCTTTTGAATCGTCAATGGTAGATGATTGTATTAAAAAAGGAAAGGCATTGCAGGAAGGTGGTGCAGTATATAACTTCACAGGCCCACAAGGGTTTGGAGTTGCAAATATGGCGGATTCACTATATGCAATTAAAAAGCTTGTATTTGATGATAAAAAAGCTACTCTTAAGGAATTTAAAGAAGCGCTTGCTACTAACTATGGCAAAGGTTTTGCAGCGGAGGACATAGCCGATATTACTAAGGAAATTGCGGGTGCTATGATAACATCGGGACAAAGTGTTGGTGAAAAGGAAATCGAAACTATTCTAAAAACGGTAGTGGCAGCAGCTGAGACGAGGGATGTTAAGGAGAACGGTGAAAAATTACTTGCTCTGATAGATGAAGTTCCGAAATTTGGTAATGATATAGACGAAGTAGATATGTTTGCAAGAGATGTTGCTTATACATATACAAGACCACTTCCGGGGTATAGAAATCCAAGAGGTGGGATATTCCAGGCAGGATTATATCCGGTGTCTGCTAACGTGCCACTTGGAGCTCAGACGGGAGCTACACCTGATGGAAGGCTCGCACATACACCGGTTGCGGATGGTGTATCACCAAGTGCCGGTAAGGATGTGCTTGGACCAACTGCAGCAGCTAACTCAGTATCAAAGCTAGATCACTATATTGCTTCAAATGGAACTTTGTTTAATCAGAAGTTTCATCCGACCGCATTAGCAGGACGAAATGGACTTGATAATTTCGTTGGACTTATTCGTTCTTACTTTGACCAAAAGGGAAGCCATATGCAGTTTAATGTAGTGGATAGAGAAACACTTTTGGCTGCACAGAGAGAACCGGAGAAATATAAGAATCTAGTAGTTCGTGTTGCAGGGTACAGTGCATTATTTACAGGTCTGTCAAAGTCGCTGCAAGACGATATTATTAAGAGAACTGAGCAGATGGGATACTAATGAAGTATGGTTACTAATATTAAGAAGGGATAACGGCATGGAAGATTATTTACAAACAAAGGGTCGTATCTTTGATATTCAGCGTTTTTCAGTTCATGACGGAAAAGGTATTAGAACTATAGTATTTTTAAAAGGCTGTTCTCTAAGGTGCAGATGGTGCTCTAATCCGGAGTCACAAGAGTACAAAATTCAAACGATGATGGTTCAGGGAAAACCTAAGGTATATGGTGAAGATACAACTGTTGAAGAGGTTATGAAAACAGTTTTAAAAGACAGAGCATATTATAGAAGAACCGGTGGTGGTCTAACACTTTCGGGCGGTGAGATGCTTAATCAACCTGAATTTGCAACGGCTTTACTAAGAGCATCAAAAGAAGCCGGTATAACAACAGCGGTTGAAAGTACTGCAAGGGCAGAATGGCCGGTAATAGAAGACCTGCTGCCATACCTTGATCAATACCTTATGGATATTAAACATATGAATTCTGCAAAACATAAGGAATATACCGGACAACCTAATGAACTAATGATAGAAAATGCTATGAAAATTGCTAAATCGGGAATGACGGAGCTAAACATACGAATACCTGTGGTTCCGGGATTTAATGATACAGAAAACGAAATCAGAGATATAGCCAAGTACACAAAAACATTGCCGGGTGTTAATGGTATTCAATTGCTGCCATATCATAACTTCGGTGAAGGAAAGTATGAAGGACTTGGTAGGAAGTATTTAATGGCAGGAGTTCCACTGCCGACGAATGAACATATGGAGAAGTTACTTAAAGTTGCAATTGAGGCATCCGAAGTGGATTGCCGGATAGGAGGTTAAGATGAGCATAGAACATATACCTGAACGTATAGTTCAGGAGCTTGTACCCGGTAAAGAAATTACTATAGCTCATTTAATAGCTAGTCCGGATGAGGTCCTATATAAGAAGCTTGGGCTCGATCCAAGTGTGGACCATAGTAAGTCGGCTATCGGAGTGCTGACTATTTCTCCGGCAGAGACTGCGATAATAGCTGCGGATGTGGCTATGAAGGCGGCAGGAATTGAACTGGGATTTGTTGATCGCTTCAGTGGGACGCTTATAGTAACGGGTACTATTTCAGAAGCAGAAGCCTCGCTTGAAGCGGTGCTAACATACGTGAAAAACAAGATGGGCTTTTCCGTATGTGAAATAACAAGGACTTAAAGCTAATGAAAAAAATCGTACTGATGGGAAGAAGTGAAGCGGGAAAGACGACGTTAACCCAGGCACTAAAGGGTGACAAGATACACTATAAGAAAACACAGTATGTCAACAACTTCGACGTCATAATAGATACACCCGGAGAATATGCACAGACAAAAGGATTGGGTCAAGCATTGGCATTATACACATACGAATCGGATATTGTCGGATTACTGTTATCGGCAACAGAAAGCTACTCTATATACCCACCGTGTGTTACCGCTACGGCTAATCGTGAGGTTATCGGGATTGTGACGAAGATTAATGACAACGAAGCGAATGTGGCTAGAGCTGAAAACTGGCTTAGGCTTGCAGGATGTAAGAAGATATTTTATGTGGATTCAAAGAAACAAGAAGGTATAACTGAGCTTTTGGAGTATTTACGTGAAGAAGGCGATGTATTGCCTTGGGAACTAGGAGATAAGGGCAAAACAACATGAAAACGTATTGACTAATGTGGTTTTATGTGGTATTATTTCCAAAGAAACAACACAAAACAACAATTTAATTAAAACAACTGTTTGCAAAACGGAGGAAATCGAATGTTAAACGAATTTGAAATCAAAAAAGAAATGTGTGAAATAGGAAAGCGAGTATACAATCGTGGAATGGTAGCAGCGAATGACGGAAACTTTTCTGTTAAATTAAATGATAATGAATTTTTATGTACACCTACAGGTGTTAGTAAAGGATTTATGACACCTGAGTATATATGTAAAGTAGATAGAGATGGTAAAGTACTTCAAGCTAACAAAGGTTTTAGACCTTCATCAGAAATAAAGATGCATATGCGTGTTTACAAAGAAAGACCTGACGTAAACTCAGTAGTTCATGCTCATCCATTATATGCAACAACATTTGCAATAGCAGGTATTCCGTTAACACAACCAATCATGCCTGAGGCTGTAATCGCACTTGGATGTGTACCAATAGCTAAATACGGAACACCTTCAACAGAAGAGATTCCTGACGCGGTAGAAGAGTATCTACAACATTTCGATGCAGTATTGCTAGAGAACCATGGTGCACTTACTTATTCGGATTCATTACTTAATGCATATCATAAGATGGAATCAGTGGAGTTCTATGCACGTCTATTATGGCAGACAATGCAAATCGGCGGACCACAAGAGCTTAATAACGCACAGGTTCAAAGATTATATGAAATCAGAAGAGAGATGGGTCTTAAAGGAAAACATCCTGCAGATTTATGTCCTAATGTAGCAGCAGGTAAGGCAAGCTGTCATAGTTGTGGAGGATCTTGCAACGGTAACAGCAGTGCGGCAGCTACTTCAGATGCAGATCTTGTGGCATCTATTACTAAAAAGGTAATGGATCAACTGGGAATGAAATAGTTTGTAATATGACAATAAAGAGGATGCACTAATGAATGAACAAGATATATCTAAGGCTGTAGAAGCTGTGCTAAATGAAATGCAAGATAAAAATTCAAGTCATAAGCATAAGTGCTCATGTAAAAAGAAGATAACTCTAGACGTCGCAAATGCTTTAATTGAAAAGGTTAAAGCAAGAGCAAAAGAAATGGGAATTCAAGTCGTAGTTGCCGTTTCTGATGCGGCAGGCAGATTAATATCCGTTCAATGTATGGATGATGCATATATTGCAAGCCTGGACGTCGCGATTAATAAAACCTACACCTCGGCTAGTTTGAAGATGTCGACAGAAGAACTATCGCACCTAAGCCAACCGGGACAATCACTGTACGGAATACAGTTTACCAATCAAGGTAAAATTGTCATTTTCGGTGGTGGTGAACCTCTTAAGGTAAACGATAAGATAATAGGAGCCTTAGGAGTAAGCGGAGGCAGCGCTAAAGAAGATACAGCGCTTGCAGCTTACGGAAAAGATATTTTTGAGGAGGTAATATAGTGGCAGTAAATGAGCAAATGGTACAAAACATTGTACAAGAAGTAATGGCCAAAATGCAGATAAATGCTGATGTTAATACAGAAAAAGGCGTTTTCGCTGATATGAATGATGCCATAGAGGCAGCTAAGAAGGCTCAGAAATATGTACAGACAATGTCAATGGATCAAAGAGAAAAGATTATCTCAGGAATTCGTAAAAAGACAATGGAAAATGCGGAGATACTTTCTCGCATGGCAGTACAGGAAACCGGAATGGGTAATGTTGGTCACAAGATATTAAAGCATCAACTTGTGGCAGAAAAGTCACCCGGAACAGAAGATATAACAACAACAGCTTGGTCAGGCGATAGAGGACTTACACTTATTGAAATGGGTCCATTTGGAGTAATTGGAGCAATTACACCAACGACCAATCCAAGCGAAACGATTATATGCAATTCAATCGGAATGATAGCAGGTGGGAATACGGTAGTATTTAGTCCGCATCCGGCATCTACTAAAACATCATTATATGCAATCAATATGATAAATGAAGCTTCGCTTGAGGCGGGCGGACCTGAGAATATTGTTGTTGCAACCGCTAAACCAACAATAGAAAATAGTGGAATCATGATGAAACACAAAGATATTCACTTGATAGCTGCAACCGGTGGTCCCGGAGTTGTTACTACAGTTTTATCCTCGGGAAAGCGAGGCATAGGAGCAGGGGCAGGAAATCCACCGGCACTTGTTGATGAGACCGCTGACATCAGAAAAGCAGCTGAAGATATAGTGAATGGATGTACATTTGATAATAATCTCCCTTGTATAGCTGAAAAGGAAATCGTTGCAATGGATGAAATAGTCGACGAACTTATACACTACATGGTTGAAGAGCAAGGCTGCTACTTGGCTTCAAAAGAAGTTCAAGACAAACTTACGGAAACTGTAATGAAAGATGGCAGATTAAATAGAAAATGTGTAGGTAGAGATGCTAAAACACTTCTTGGAATGGTTGGAGTCAGTGTTCCGGATAATATCAGATGTATTGTATTTGAAGGACCAAAGGAACATCCGCTTATAACTACAGAGTTGATGATGCCAATACTTGGAGTAGTCAGAGTCAAGAGCTTTGACGAAGGCGTAGAGACTTCAGTTTGGCTTGAGCATGGTAACAAGCATTCAGCTCATATTCATTCAAAGAACGTTGATAGAATTACAAAGTATGCAAAAGCAATAGATACAGCTATTTTAGTTAAAAATGGACCTTCGTATGCAGCACTTGGGTTTGGAGGAGAAGGCTTTGCAACATTTACAATCGCAAGCAGAACAGGTGAGGGATTAACATCAGCCAGCACTTTTGTTAAAAAAAGACGTTGCGTAATGACAGATAGTTTGTGCATAAGATAACTAGAATAATTAGGAGGAACACACGATGGATATGAATTCTACAAATGTAGAAGAAATTGTAAAGCAAGTCCTTGAGAGTATGGCCGGAAATACGAGTGCAGCTCCAACGACAGGAAGTAAAGAAGTACCAAAGACGGCACGTGTCGCAATGCTTACAGCCTTAAAACATTATGATATTAAAGAGTTCCCGATACCCCCTGTTGGAGACGGAGACATACTTGTTAAAGTTGAAGGTTGTGGTATATGTGGAACTGATGCTCACGAATATAAAAATGACCCATTCGGTCTCATTCCGGTTGCACTTGGACATGAAGGTACGGGCGAAATCGTAAAGATGGGTAAAAATGTCAAAGCTGACAGTGCAGGAAAAGCACTTAAGGTTGGTGATAAAGTAGTAACATGTATGATATTTAGAGATGATCCTGAAATAACCATGTTTGACCTTAATAAGCAAAACGTTGGTGGTGCAGATGTATATGGATTATTACCGGATGATGATATCCACTTGAATGGATGGTTTTCAGACTATATACTAATACGTGAGGGTTCAACAGTATTTAATGTAAGTGATCTTGATCTTAAGTCAAGAGTTTTGATAGAACCTGCTGCAGTTTTAATACATGCAGTAGAAAGAGCTAAGACAACAGGTATACTAAGATTTAACTCAAGAGTAGTTGTTCAGGGCTGCGGACCGATAGGTCTTCTATGTATAGCAATACTTCGTACAATGGGTATTGAGAACATAGTAGCAGTAGACGGAGAACAACAAAGACTCGACTTTGCTAAGAGAATGGGAGCTGAAAGGTCTGTAAACTTTAAAGACTTTAAGGGAATCGAAGCTTTGGCAGGAGGCGTTAAAGACGCATTCGATGGTCATATGGCTGATTTCGCTTTCCAATGTACAGGCTCACCTGTAGCACATGCTAACATTTACAAGTTCATCAGAAACGGCGGCGGACTTTGTGAGTTAGGATTTTTCATAAATGGTGGAGATGCAACAATCAATCCACACTTTGATCTTTGTTCAAAAGAGATTACATTAGTTGGTTCTTGGGTGTACACTCTAAGAGACTATGCAACAACATTTGATTTCTTAAAGAGAGCAAATGGAATCGGTTTACCGATAAATGACCTGATTACACATGAGTTCCCATTAGAAGAAATCAACGAGGCACATGAAACAAATCTTGCAATGAAAGGTTTGAAGATAGCCATTATTAACAAATAGTTGGCTCGTACAAAAGGAGATATACTATGGTAGAAGCAGTAGGAATGTTAGAGGTGTTTGGTCTGGCGACTGCGTTTGCGGCTGCAGATGCAGGTTGTAAAGCGGGAAATGTATGGCTTGAACCCTTTGATAAGAATAAACCGGGTAATGCAGACGAATTACCTGTACCACTAATAGTTATGATTAAATTTCGCGGTGATATAGCAGACGTTGAATCTGCACTGAAAGCAGCGAAGTTACGAGCAAACGAGTTGGCAGGTGTAGTAACAGAGTATGCTATAGCAAGACCAACTGAATATACACAAAAAATGTTGAAGCTGAGTGCTTTTGACAAAGGTAACGGAAAAACCGACAAAGAATTCATAGAAGAAGTTTAGGAGGATAACTTAAAATGGCAAAACAAGCATTAGGAATGGTGGAAACAAGAGGACTTACTGCAGCGATAGAAGCGGCAGATGCAATGACAAAGGCAGCAGAGGTTACACTTGTAGGAACAGAGAAAATTGGTTCAGGACTTGTAACAGTTATGGTTCGTGGAGATGTTGGAGCAGTTAAAGCTGCTGTAGAAACAGGAGCAGTTCAAGCCGGAAGACTTGGAGAATTAGTAGCAACACACGTAATTCCAAGCCCTCACGAAGATGTAGAGAAAATTCTACCGGTAATTAAATAGTTAAAGGTATTAGTAGTAGGAAACAAGTGCTCATAGCAAGGAGAGTCTCATGGGAGAAGCGTATGGATTTTTAGAAATACCAAGCACCACGGCAGCTATATATGCAGTAGATGTTATGTGCAAAGCAGCTGATGTTAAGATGGTAACTTGGGAAAAAAGACTAGGCGGAAGACTAGTAACAATCATTATAAAGGGTGAAGTCTCAGCGGTTGGTCAGGCGATTGATGCTGCTGTAGCGGATGCATTACTTCCACCTGCCGATCATTGCGTAATTGCAAGCCCCCATGAAGAAATACTTAAACAGATAAAAGCTAGCAATAATCGCATAAGGTAACACAGGAACCACAAGGAGGCAAAACGCCCATGGCAGAAACTAAGAAAACTACGGCGAAAGCGCCGGCAAAAACAATACAAAGAGTAAGAGCGGCAAAGCCCGCAGCACAGACTACGGTCACGAATAAGGAGGAAAAAAGAATGGCACAAGAAGCATTAGGTATGATCGAAACAAGAGGTTTGGTAGCATCTATTGAAGCAGCAGATACAATGTTAAAGGCTGCAAACGTAGTATTAATCGGAACAGAGAAAATCGGTTCAGGACTTGTAAGTGTTATGGTACGTGGAGATGTTGGAGCTGTTAAGTCTGCAGTAGAATCAGGAGCAGAGGCAGCAGGAAGACTTGGAGAATTAGTAGCAACACATGTAATCCCAAGACCACATAACGATGTAGAGAAGATTCTTCCAACATTAAAATAAGCTTAAAGTTAAGCAATGTTTACTAAAGTATGCCGTCCCATTTTGCTCTTGATATGGGGCAAAATGGACGGCTGTATTCATAATTCAAGGAATTATGTTAAGCAGGAGACAATTATGGATAATAATGTGACGGTTATAACGAGAATGGTTTTAGAGGCAATAGAGAAACAAAACGAGAATAGAGAAAATGGATATATGGTACCGGTTGGTGTTTCAGCAAGACACGTACACTTAACCCAGGAACACGTTGAGGAATTATTTGGTGCCGGTTATCAACTAACTATGAAAAAAGAGCTTATGGGTGGACAATTTGCTTCAAATGAGGTGGTAACTATTGTCGGACTTAAGCTTAGAGCGATAGAGAATGTAAGAATACTTGGTCCTGTAAGAAAAGCCTCACAAGTAGAAGTTTCAAAAACGGACGCTGTTAAATTGGGTGTAAAAGCACCTATTAGGGAATCCGGTAATACCGTGGGCTCGGCAGCAGTTGCGATAGTAGGACCAAAAGGTGTAATTTATTTAAAAGAAGGCTGTATCGTAGCAAAGAGACATATACATATGGCTCCAAGTGATGCAAATGCAGCAGGTGTTACTGATGGTCAGGAAGTTTCAGTTATTGCTGATAATGACAGAGGTACAACATTTAATCATGTGCAGATAAGGGTAGATGACAGTTTCACTCTTGAAATGCATATAGACACTGATGAGGGCAATGCAGCCGCCATTAGAACAGGAGATACAGTTCGTATCATTAAATAGGAAATTAACGCATAAGAGAGGAAGGACGATTTAGTATGCTAGTAGGAAAAGTAGTAGGTAGCGTAGTTTCAACGCGCAAATGCGAGAGCCTTGTTGGCAATAAGTTTATGATAATAGATGTACTAGAGCATATGGGTAAGAGTCATGACCGACTTATTGCGATAGATAAAATAGGTGCCGGAATTGGCGAAGTAGTACTGGTTGCGACAGGAAGTGCAGCAAGAGTTGGAACGGGTATGGAAGGTGCACCTGTGGATGCGGCGATTGTTGGTATTATTGATGATGGTTCGGGACTGGAGTAAAACGTTATGGACATTAAAGAGTTAAGCTCTGTACTACAACAAAATGGTGTTGTTGGTGCAGGTGGAGCTGGGTTTCCAACCTATGCAAAGCTTGACGAGCGTGCAGAGACTATTATATTAAACTGCGCCGAATGTGAGCCTTTACTTAGACTTCACAGGCAACTCCTTGAAGAATATGCAAAAGAAATTGTAGACACGTTTCATCATATTGGTCAAGCTGTGGGTGCAAAAGAATTAATAATTGGAATTAAAAAAGCTTATAGAAATACAATAGAGGCACTGAAATCTGTTATAGGAGATTATCCGGAGGTAAGACTTGGTCTGTTAGATGAGGTTTATCCGGCAGGCGATGAAGTTGTCCTTATATACGAAGTGACGGGAAAGGTTGTTAGACCGGGTGGCATACCAATTGAAACAGGTGTGGCAGTATTTAATGTTGAAACCGTATATAATGCCTATAGAGCGCTTAATGAAAAGAAACCTGTCACAGATAAATATGTGTCGGTAGTTGCTGAGGTAAGTGACCCGGTTACAGTACGAGTTCCTATTGGAACAACACTTGACGAAGTGGTAAGTATGGCAGGAAATGTAACGACAAAAGATCCTGTTTATTTCGTAGGTGGTCCCATGATGGGATATATAGGAAGTGGAAATCAGCCTGTTACCAAGACGACGAATGCTATATTAGTTCTTCCTAGTGATCATTACATAGTAAACAGGAAGAGGAGTAAGTCTTCTATAGATTTAAAAAGAGCAGCAGCCTGTTGCTGTAACTGCTCAATGTGTACGGATTTGTGTCCGCGCAATAGATTGGGACATCCCATTGAGCCACATAGATTTATGCAGGCAGCGACATTTAAGGATGTTCAAAATCCGGATATTTTTATAAATACATATTTTTGCTGTTCATGTGGATTATGTGAGATGTACTCTTGTTTTCAAGGCCTATCGCCTAGAACGCTTATGACAGAGTATAAAGCGGAACTTAAGAAGCATGGCGTACCGGTACCAAAGGTTACACCAAAACCGGTAGGACCTGAGAGAGAGTATCGCAAGATACCAATGGAAAGGTTAATGGCCAGACTTGATTTGGTCAAATACAATAAAGAAGCACCTATGGACCATGATGAGATTGAAGTAAACAAGGTCAAAATAATGTTAAGTCAGCATATCGGTGCACCTGCACTTGCAGTAGTTAAGACAGGAGATAAAGTTACAAAGGGACAGCTTATTGCTAGCCCCGGAAAAGGCTTAAGTGTTGCTATTCATGCTTCGATAAACGGAACAATCAAAGATGTTACGGATAAATACGTTATTATCGGTGCAAGGTAGAAACTGTCAAGAAAGGATACAGACAATGAGTAAAGCAATTGGAATGATTGAATATAGAACAGTTGCATCAGGAATTACGGCCGTTGATTTAATGGTCAAAACTTCTGATATAAGTATTGTAGAAGCACAGACCGTCTGTCCGGGTAAGTATATTGCTGTTGTAACAGGAGATCTTAGTGCGGTAAAAGTAGCAGTTGATGCTGCAAAGACACAGTTACCGAATTTTTTAATTAATAGCTTGGTACTAGGTAACCCACATGAATCTATATTTCCTGCGATATATGCAGCATCAGAAATTGATAATGTCAAAGCACTTGGCATTGTAGAGACTTATGATGCTACTTCTATCATACTAGCGGCCGATGAAGCGGCAAAGACGGCGATAGTCGACTTGATAGAAATGCGTATAGCAAGAGGTATGTGCGGCAAATCCTTCTTCTTGTTAACGGGAGAAGTGGCAGCAGTTCAGGCAGCCGTTGATAAGGCAAAGCTTAGCATACAGGAAAGTGGTATGTTTGCGGATTCTTCAGTAATCGCCAATCCGGATCCGAAAGTAAAGGATGCATTATTGTAAATATCGAGGCAGGGAGGCGCGTAAATGCTTGCAATTGAAAGAAGAAATGAAATATTAGAGAAACTGCAGGCTGAAAAGCGTGTGGTAGTTAGTGAATTGAGTCATGCTTACCGGGTATCTGAAGAAACGATTAGAAGAGACCTTGATAAACTAGAGCAGGACGGACTTGCTATTAAAAGTTATGGTGGGGCAGTCATAAATGAGAACGCAAATTTGGAGCTGCCATTTAATATCCGCAAGAATAGAAATGTTGCAGAAAAGCAGATAATAGCTGATTTAATAGAAAAGGTAGTTCACGAAGGGGACAGCATTATGCTGGATGCTTCATCTACGGCGGTATTTGCAGCTAAGGCACTTAAGTCCAAACAAGATTTAACTGTGATTACTAACTCAGTAGAGATACTCATTGAGTTATTTGATAAAACAAGTTGGAGCGTGTTATCAACAGGTGGATTATCTAGAGAAGGTTCGTTTGCACTTGTTGGTCCACAGACTGATAAAATGCTAAATGCTTATCATGTTGATAAGGCCATTATATCTTGCAAGGGAATAGAGTTAGGCGCCGGACTGACTGATTCAGATGAATTACATGCACACAATAAGCTTACAATGCTAAAGGCTGCAAGAGAAAAAATTGTTGCAGTAGATAGTACTAAGTTTGACCAACAAGCGTTCACATCTATCTGTAAGATAGACGGTGTGAATACCGTGATAACAGATAAAAAACCGGAAGAAAAATGGGTTCAGATATTTCAAGAAAAAGGAATTGAATGCATATTCCCGGAATAATACAAACATTTGTAGTTATAGGAATATGTATGTTTGAAGTTTTTTATTGGACTTTATTAGGAATCGTATAAATCAAACATCAAGAAATTATTTTGCCCGTGTAGGAGTTGTCCTTATCGGGCATATTTTATTGACATCAAGCGGGAGTTAGTCTATACTAATCAAGAAGATAACGCTGTTATTTTTTGAAAAGGGAGATTATGTATACTAAATCAGAACACACTAAATCAGAACAAACAAAAGTAGATATACTAAGGAGCGCCTGTTCCGAATTTGTAGAGGCAGGATATAATGATGCAAGCATGAGAACTATTGCATCTAATGCCAATGTTACAACCGGAGCTATTTATAGATACTATAAAGATAAGGACGCTCTTTTTTGTGAGGTCACTAAAGAAGCATATACGATTTTTAATAATACGTATAATGATATGTCTAAGAAGGCTATGGAAGATGCAGATGAAGGCTTTAGTTACACTGAAATACAATCAGATGACTTGAGTGGTATGAGAAGCAATCTGCAAAAAATGTATGACATTGTTTATGAGAAGTTTGATTTATTTTATCTATTGGTCTGTTATTCGCAAGAGACATCATTGGGATCATTCGTTCACAACTTTGTAGATATGGAGACGAAGACAACATATGAATACATTGAACGTTTGAAAAAGAAGTATAATTCGGATTTTGAGATTGATAAAAATGCATTTCATTCAATTTGTGAAGCGTATGTAGTGGTACTGTTTGAACCGATAAAGCATCGAATGAGTAAACGAGAAGCACTTCAAAGTATCAGATTTATAGAACAATTTTTTATTGATGGATGGTTAGGAGTGGAACGAATAATAATTGGACGGTGAAAATGAAACAATGATATATGCTCATCTTAGGATGAGTTTTATATATAAACATAAGTTAGTATAAACTAACATAATGACGAATTATTATCAGTAAGCAGGAGGAGCAGAGGAAATGAAAGTGAAGAGAAACAAGTTAGGTGCAAAGGATTTGATAGTTGCAGGAGCTTTTGCGGCATTATATGTCGTTTTATTAATGGTAGTAGTTTCGTTATTAGGGTTTATCCCGATAACGTATATACTAGCGCCCTTTTTTATATCAGTGGTACTGGGACCGGTATACATGCTTTATGTTATGAAGGTGCCTAAGACGGGAGCAATCATTATACTGGCAGCAGTAGTAGGTCTGGTTACATCTATGGGAGGAGTATGGTATGCGTTTATTTGGTCGATGTTTTTGGGAATTATAGCAGAACTTATCGCGAGAGCAGGACGTTATAAATCAAAGAAAATGTATGGAGCCAGCTTTAGCATTTTTGCATGCGCCAACATGGGACCGTTCTTAATATTAGCATTTTCAAAAAGCACTTTTCTAAAAGCATGTTTAGAGTATTATGGTCAGGACTATGTAGATACACTAGATAGATTAACACCATCGTGGATAATACTTGCACTAATGGCACTTGCGTTTGCAGGGGGCATAATTGGATCAATTATCGGAACTAATATACTTAAGAAGCATTTTGAGAAAGCAGGCATTGTTTAAATGGAATTTCAGATTGAAATTAAGAAGTCACCGATTTGGCTGGACCCAAGGACTAAATTCATAATGTTGTTTTTTTTCGGAATATTCTCTGTTTCGGTAGCAACCCCTAAATTAGCTATTGAGTTGGCAGTGTTCTTTGTTCCTATTTTGATACTATCCATAAGTGGATACTTAGGTACGGCGATAAAATCAGGAACAGTATTTATAGCGTTAGTGACAATTCAACTAATTTTAGAGCCGATAGTAACCGGTGGATTTGGAATGTTTTTATTAAGTGTGTCAAGGCTTGTAAGAATGTTTTTTCCGATATATGCAATGGCAATTTTACTTATTAGAACAACGACGGTAAGTGAATTTATATCAGCATTTAGAAAGCTACATCTTCCGGATGCATTTATTATTCCTGTATCAGTGATGTTTCGATTTATTCCTACTATATCTGAGGAATGGCACTCTATACGAAATGCAATGAAATTCAGAGGTATAGGGATATCGCCGGGGAATATCCTCAAGCGTCCGATGCAAACTCTCGAATACATGTTGATTCCACTTCTTATGTCAACTGCAACCATTTCTGAGGAATTAGCTGCTGCATCACTTTCAAGGGGACTGGATAGTGGTGCTAAGCGTACATGTATAAGCGAGGTTCGACTAGGAGTGGCAGATTATTTGCTGCTGTCAGCAATGCTTGCACTTCTAATATTGTGGATAATGGGAAAGGTATGATTGGTAGCGATATGATTAGTATAGAAAATGTGAGTTTTGCATATAAACAATCCAATTGCAGCGAAGATACTTTGGACAATAATATTAGTAATATTGATTTAAAAGTAGAACCCGGTGAACTTATAGTGCTATGCGGAAGAAGTGGGTGTGGCAAGACAACTATAACACGTTTGATTAATGGGCTTATTCCGAATTTTTATGAGGGTAGGCTATCCGGTAAAGTTGTTGTAGATGGAAAAGACATAGGCAAGCAAAGCCTTGCAAAAATATCTAAACATGTAGGGTCGGTATTCCAGAATCCACGAAGCCAGTTTTTTAATGTGGATACAACTAGTGAACTAGCCTTTGGTTGTGAGAACTTAGCAATTCCAAAAGAAGAAATACTAAATCGCATTTCTGAAGCAGCGGATATTTTTAGTATGAAGGAGTTAATGGGGAGAAGTATATTTGCACTATCAGGTGGCGAAAAGCAAAGAATCGCTTGTGGATCAATATATGCAACAAACCCGGATGTATTTGTAATGGATGAGCCGAGTTCAAATCTGGATGCATCGTCAATAGCACAGCTAAGAGAAGTTTTGGGAAAGTTAAAAAGTGAGGGTAAAACGATTGTGGTTTCAGAGCATCGTCTATATTACCTGATGGATATCGCAGATAGATTTATATATATGGATAACGGTGAGATAAGGGAGGAGTTTGATTCTACGACTATCAATGAACTATCTAAATCAGATATGGTTAGAAGAGGGCTTCGTACAAGAAATTTGAATGAGGTTGAAAGAACAGTAGAAGTTAATTCGACAAAGGAAGAGCTTGATACAAATCGCAAATTTAGTATAAGAAATATGGTTTGTAAACGAAAAGATGAAGTTGTCTTGAATATAGATAAGCTTGATATTCAAAGTGGTGAAATCGTTGCTGTCATAGGAGAAAATGGTGCCGGTAAATCTACATTCGCAGAGTGTTTTTGCGGACTATTAAATAACAAGGGAAGTTTTTCGTATGGCAATAAAATATTAAAGAATAAAGAACGAACAAATAAAAGCTATATGGTGATGCAGGATGTTAATCACCAATTATTTTGTGAAAGTGTTGAGGAAGAAGTGACACTAAATTTATCAGAAGAACAAAAGTCAAATGCTAATGAAGTTTTAAAAATGATGGATATTAAGAATTTGTCTGAAACTCATCCATTGGCATTATCAGGAGGACAAAAGCAGCGTGTTGCTATAGCCGGTGCCGTGTGTTCTGAAAAAGAAATTTTAATATTTGATGAGCCGACCAGTGGGCTTGATTATACAAGTATGATGTCCACATGTGGTTTGGTTGAAAAAGCAGCCAAAAGCGCCGGTATTACTCTGGTAATTACACATGATATTGAATTTATTATGGGGTGTTGTACATCCGTTATACATATTGAGAATGGAAGGGTAAGGGACAACTATTCTCTAAATGAGAGCAATGGCATAGATAAGATAAAAAAATATTTTATGAAGAAAAGGAGAACGGAAGTGAATAAGAAAGAGAAGAAAAAGGAAGGCATGGCAAGACTAATGGAATTAGCGGCAACTAAAAAGCCGCTCATCATTTGTGCCGGGATATTATCAGTGTTAGCATCGATTGCAAGCTTTATTCCGTACATAGCAATTTATTTGGTTATCCGTGAAATTCTAGGGGTGTGGCCTGAGGCATCGCTGTTGGAGGTATCTGTACTTACCG
>JBKEBP010000248.1:0-3284 GCA_047973235.1 Suipraeoptans sp.
CAATATTTTGTAAGTGTCAGCGCAGGAACAGGAATCAGCAGTGTATCAGGTGGCGGAAGTTATTATTATGGAGCAAATTGTACAGTAGACGCAGTAGTGAAAACCGGATACACATGGAAGAACTGGAGCGGAACTTATACGTCAACCAGCAAAAACTTTACCTTTTCTGTAACAGGAAATGTTTTGTTAACAGCAAATGCAGAGGCGAACACCTATTATATAGTGTTTCATCCAAATGGCGGTAGTGGCTCGATGACGACGCTGACTTGTAAGTATGACCAGACGTACACTCTGCCAGCAATGAGCTTTGTTTATCCGTCTCATCCATGTAAGTACCTTGGATGGAATACAGATGCCAATTCCTATTATGCGACCTATTCAGAAAAACAGCAGATTCGTAATCTTACCAGTGTGAATGGGTACACGTTTTACTTTTATGCAATCTGGGACTATGCACCTGATCTGACTTGCACAGACAGATATTTTACCTTGTATGAAGCGCAGACAGGAGTGATTACCGAGGCGGAGCTTCTTCGGACGGTATCATCAATAGACAGGGAAGATGGAACAACTCAGATTCGGGTAAAGAATTATTCTACAAACAATTTTACAGGCTTAACAGGTTCTGGTGTGATTACGATAACGTATACCACAACGGACAGTAGAAATAATACAACGGAAAAGCAGGCAAAGGGAACGATTGTAGATACAGGTGCAACTAAAGAAGGACCAATGGACTTTGATGGTAAGAAGCAGTATGCAAGATTTATAGCAACAGAGTATTACCAGAAAGATTATGCCACCGGGGGATTGGAGGCAACATCTAAGTGGAGAAGTGATGTAACCTATCGAAATACTTTGACGGCTGCAATGAACAATGTGAAAGGGGAAGATGGGAATTGGTCACATGTAGTGAAGAGTTATGAGTTTTCTAAGGAGGATATTGAGCAGGTGAAAAAATATGTGAAAGAAAATGGGATGGGAAATTCGGTTAGTGGAACTGCTCTTTCAAGATTTATCAATTAGATTGTGATAGATTAGAACGAATGTTTTCATAATTGCTGGAAAAACAAATAATATTTCCAAATAGTATTCTTAATTGTAGAATACTATTTGGTTCATGAAAAAAGCAGGAGATACCCTATTGAGGAGACTCCTGTCTTTAGCAGTTTGATGCTAAGTTCAGAAGTTAATTTAGCAAACAGCAGATTGAATTGTTCGTTTGAGTTTTAAGAATACTAGAGTCCTTGTGCCTTAAACATCGCATAGATTTCTTCTGAACTTTCTTTCATTCCTCTCTGAAACCAGGTATCAATCCAGCCATAGAGAGTGTAAGCTGCAAAAGATGAAGCATATGCCTGGATCATTTCAGAATCTGGTGTTTGTCCACAACTTCCGATAATAATATCTTTCAACATATAAGTTAAGCCATGATTATATAGCATAGTATAAAATATGCGGTGGTTTTCAAAATGTTCAATCATTGTCCTTACTTGTTCACTTAGTGGTGCATTGTGATTTTTCTTCCACTCATCTGTCCATTCACAGAAAAGGTTACTTATATATAAAATAAGAATGTCTTCTTTTCGTTTGAAGTTACGGTAAAAAGAGGCACGACTTACACCTGCTTTATTAGTTAATTCACTAATGGATATTTCATCTATTGGCATTTCAGCTAAAAGTTCTAAAAATGATTTTGTAATCTGGTCAATCACATAGGCATTACGTTTGTCGTTACTTTGTGGTGATACATTCTTTTCGATTTGTCTCATTTCTCGTCCTCCTATTGACAGTTTAAAAGGCTGGTGTTACATTTGTATCAGCAACTAGTATAAAAGTATATTAACTTTATAGAACTCAGTTGTCAAGAGAAAGTGTGAGAAGATGTTGACTCATATAAGAGATTTTATATAACAAATATGGAGGAAATACATGTTAAAAAAAGTATTAAAAATAGTGGGACTCATAATTGGTGTAATTATAATTATATTATTTTGTATCTATGCTTTTGTTTTGCAATATCCAAATTTAAAGAGTAATCCGAAAGAGGGGAAATGGTATCGTGTTTCGAGCAAAGAAATGAAAGCATCGGATGGAAGTGATTATCATGCCTTTTTTAAAAGAGGCAGCGAGAATAAGGTGTTGATTTACTTCGCCGGAGGAGGAGTAAGTGTAAATGAAGAAACAGCTAGCGGAGATTTTTATAATAAAAAGATAATCGGAATAGATATGCTTGCCAATTTCACGATGAATATGGGAGGAATTGCAACATCTTCAGATTCAAATCCGTTCAAGGACTGGACCATTGTCGCATTTCCGTATGCAACAGGTGATTTTCATGCAGGTACAGGAGAATACCATTATACAGATGAGAGTGGTAAAGAGAAAATTCTATATCATAATGGATATACAAATTTTACAGTTGCTATGCAGAAAATAATTGAGCTTTCTGGGGTTGATAATCCAGAGGATGTAGTTGTTACGGGTTATAGTGCAGGAGGATTTGGAGCAGCGTTACTTGCGGATGACGTATTCACAAAGTATTATTCAGGTGCTAAGAGCAAGACTGTTCTGGTAGATGCATCACTGCTTCTAAATGATGACTGGTACAAAATTGCAACGGATGTGTGGCAAGTACCAGTAGAGATTTCGGAAAGATTAACATCAGATAATATTACTCTAGACACCCTGACTGCATTACACAATAAGTTCGGAGATAATGTGAATATTTTATTTGATTCATCTACTAGGGATGGAGATCTTGCAAAGGTTCAGAACTATTTTGATACAGGAGTATTGGAAGTGGATGAAGATAAAGCTGATATATATCAGCATATTCTGAAAGAAAATATTCCTAAATTCAAAGAGCAGGCAGGTGCATATCTTTTTATCTGGGACGGATTACCATGGTATGATGATCCACGAAATTTAACCATGCATACAATTATTGGGACACCTAGTTGTTTAGTTAAATTTGAAGATCAGAATCTGTCAATTGCTGAGTGGTTAATGAATGCAGTTAATGGTCAACTGGATGACTATGGACTAGAGTTGGTCGATAAAGAATATGAATAACCTGAATGGGAGGTCTATATGAATAAATTTTTTACTAAAGAGAGGCTTATAATTTTAGCTGTAGTAGTTATTTGTGGATTACTATTAGGAAGACTTGCAGTACGTCTTATATTAAATTTAATGCTAGGCGGCACAGCATTTGGAGGTAATTTCTTATGATGAAGCAAAAGAAAGGAAGCAAAAGAGGGCTGTTTATCTTATTATGTGTT
>JBKEBP010000260.1:0-9180 GCA_047973235.1 Suipraeoptans sp.
GCAGCGCGTTGCTATAGCACGTGCTATAATTAATGACCCGGAAATATTACTTGCTGATGAACCTACCGGCGCACTTGACACCAAAACAAGTGAAGCTGTAATGGAGCTTTTAACTAATATCGCAAAAGATAGACTCGTTATAATGGTTACACATAACCCTGAACTAGCCGATAAATATGCAAATAGGATTATCAGATTGCAAGATGGGCAAGTTGTTTCAGATACAAACCCCTTTAATCCTGATACAGAGATGAAACGCGAGGGTAGAGCTCCTAAAAAAGTTAGTATGTCATTCTTTACCGCTATTTCTCTATCACTTAGTAATCTAATGACAAAAAAGGGGCGTACTTTTGTCACCTCGCTTGCCGGATCCATTGGCATAATCGGTATTGCGGCAATCTTAGCTCTTGCAAATGGAATTAACAATTATATTACGAATATAGAAGAAGAAACTATGAGCATATACCCCCTAACAATACAAAGTTCGGGGCTTGACTTTTCATCTCTCTTAAGCGGTATGGTAGATACAACATCAAATGATTCTTCCGACTCTGATGATGACGATAAATCAGGTACTAATAAAAGTATAAAGGAACGTAAAGTTGTCGAGTCTCTATTTGAAAGTCAAAACCAGAATGACTTAAAATCTTTAAAGTACTACATAGATGATAATTATGATGACCTAGATCAGTATGTAAAATCAGTTCAGTATACATATGAAGTTACACCACAAATCTATCTGCCGGATACCTCCAAAAGTATAAATCAGGTTAATCCGGATTCTCTGCTAAGCAGCTATGGAATCGGTGGTGGCGGAATGAGTGCTATTTTCGGTGGTGCCGGAGGCATGACTACGTTTTACGAACTGCCGGGTGATAATTCCATGTATGACTATCAGTATGATATTAAAGCAGGAAGATGGCCCCAAAATTATGATGAGGCCGTTATCGTTTTATCAGCTGATGGAAGTGTTACCGATTACGACTTATATGTACTTGGTCTAAGAGACCGAACCGAATTAAAGAGCATGCTCGATATATTTATAAACAATCCCGATGAAGATAATGAAGTTACTACCGAAGATATAAATGTTACAAACGAAGAATTAATGAGTGCATCATTTAAGGTGATAAGTTCCTCTGAAAAATATACTCATGATGATGAATACAACGTATGGATGGATAAGTCTGATAATACAGATTATATGAAACAAGTAATTGCCAATGGCATAGATTTGAAAATTGTCGGAGTCGTTCAAGCTGACCCTGATGCTACAGCTACCTCTCTGTCACCCGGGATAAATTACACTCCTGAACTGATTATGCAATTAATGGACAAGGCCGGAAATACGCAGATAGTTAAAGAACAATTAGCTAATCCTAGCATAAATGTTATTACCGGTAAGACCTTTGCCGAAGAAAAAGAAGAAAGTAATAATTCCGATTTTGAGTTCTCTGATTTAATAACAGTAGACGAAAGTGCTATTGAAAATGCTTTTAATTTTGATACTTCAGCCATTAATCTGGATATGTCAGGTCTTAGTAATCTGGATATTAATCTGGATGGTCTTCAAATGCCGGATCTTAATCTCGAGGATTTGACTAGCCAACTATCCGGTCAAATAAACGTTCCAACTGAGGATTTGATGGCTATTATGAATGGTGTTATTGCGGATTTCACTTCCGACCCTGCTAACATCGCTGTAACCGATCCTCAGGATCTGGTTGACAATTTTACTGCATATATATCTAATCCGGACGTTCAAGCTGCGCTAGGTGCACAGGTTGGACAATTAGTTAGTGACAATCAAATAGATGCCATACTAACTGAAGCTATACAGGGATATATAGGAGGTGTACTACAATCGTATATGGGATCTGCGATGGAAATTTTACAGTCTCAGCTAACTTCCCAAATAACAAATCAGATGACTTCTATGATGGCACAACTTCCTACCCAATTACAAAATGCAATGAGTATTGACCCCAATGCTTTTGCTTCCGCATTTCAGGTAAACATGGGTGAAGATGAGATTCTGGACCTAATGACTGCTATGATGACTCAATCCGAGAGTACCTACGATAATAATCTTTCAACTCTTGGGTATGCAAATGAAGATACACCATCGCAGATAAATATATATCCAATGGACTTTAACTCAAAAGCTGAGGTTGAGGATTTTCTTGATACATATAATAAGGATATGGAAGCTGCCGGTAAAGAAGATCAGGTCATAAGCTACACTGATATTGTAGGAACTATGATGTCATCAGTAACAGATATTGTTGATACTATTAGTTATGCGTTGATTGCTTTTGTTGCCATATCTCTTGTAGTATCATCTATCATGATAGGTGTTATAACATACATATCTGTACTGGAACGCAAGAAGGAAATCGGTATACTACGTGCTATCGGTGCAAGTAAAGGTGATATACGAACTGTCTTCAACGCCGAGACATTAATCATCGGATTTATCGCCGGTATAATAGGTATTGCTGCTACACAAGGTATAAGTGTAATTGCGAACATTATCGTCTATAACAGCTTAGGAATTGAAAAAATAGCTCAGCTGCCACTTGATGCCGGATTAGCACTAATTGGTATAAGCATGCTACTTGCATTTGTATCAGGCTTAATGCCATCGTCAGCTGCTGCCAGAAAAGATCCTGTAGAAGCACTAAGAAGCGAATAACAAAGACTTCACTTTCGTTTGCTGTAGCCAATACAGTATGATATACTAAAAATCAATCTCTACTATCGGAGGATTTATTATGTATCAATTTTTCTCTTTGTTTACAGGAATGATTCTTGCTTTTATGGTTTCTGCAAATGGAAGCCTAACTGAAAACTATG
Organism: Suipraeoptans sp.; assembly: GCA_047973235.1. Lineage (GTDB taxonomy): Bacteria > Bacillota > Clostridia > Lachnospirales > Lachnospiraceae > Aequitasia. The sequence goes on from JBKEBP010000260.1 coordinate 2,857, forward strand.
ATGCATTGTTTGCTGCTGTAATCATTCATATTGTCGGTGTTGCTTTTGCAACTATTATATATATATTTAAAAAAGAAAAAAAACCATTCATAGGACATTACCCCTTATGGTTTTACTTAGGTGGAGCCGTAGGTGTCCTTACAACAGTTTTTACTAATTTTGCATATGAATCAATAAGTGTCACAAGCATCGTTGCTTTAGCGCTTTTCGGCCAAACCGTTACCGCACTTTTCATTGATACTTTTGGTCTATTCGGAATGAAAAAGCACTCCTTTAATAGAGCTACCCTTATCGGTTTTGCTTTTTCAATATTTGGGATAATACTAATGTTAGACAATACCGTTACAAAAACAATATTCGCCGTACTCTTTGCCTTCGGATCCGGCATAAGTGTTGTATTATCCCGAACTATTAATTCAAAACTTTCTGATAAAATAGGAGCTTTACAAGGTTCACTGGTCAATCATGCTGTAGGGTTGCCAATAACTATTGTTCTTGCATTTTTATTCGGCAGTTCCTTTGTAATAAATACAGCTTCACTCACTTCATCACCTTGGATATACACCGGAGGAATAATGGGTGTTATTGTTGTACTTTTATCCAATATTATTGTCCCTAAGGTTTCTGCTTTTAAAGTAACTGTTCTTATGTTTGTCGGTCAACTATTTACCGGTATCGGGATTGACATCTTCCTTGGTAACGACTTTATGGATAAATCATTTATAGGTGGTATAACTATCTCTGCTGGCATAATTATCAATCTTATTATTGAATATTTCAGCAATAAAAAACTCCAATAGTTCAAATCACCTTCTAGTATAATGCTATATATTTGTTCTTGGTAAATATCTTATAAGCAACTTGCGATACTGCAATTACTATAACTGAAACTATAATCACTTTGTTCATAACCTTGTCCTCCTTGTTGGTATTTTTTTTCATTTGCCAACACCACTCCTACCCATGATATAGGCAAATATATTTCTATTCTACTATTGTTTATATCTCTGCTAGACTTCTCATCTATTATCAGACATTTGTTGCCGTAATTTGTTTTCATCACAGCAAACAGGTTCTTCCTTTCGCAATACTTTTGAATGACTATCTTCTCATTAAATGCTTTCTTTACAACAACCTCATTGCCATATCCCTCGATAACTATTTCTTTTACCTTATCTAACTTTATAGACATCGAATCAACTATCATCTTGGCCCTCCATTTAAATACAAATTAACAATCTACTCATTGAAATTATAATATCATTGAAGTATTAAGATATTGCTTTAATATTATTTATATTTCATTAATATTCCTCAATATAATAGAAAAAATACTCTATTACTAAATTAAATAATAGAGTATTTTTACTTCTGTTTTGTATGAAAAAGGTTTCAGAATTATTAACTTATATTTTCTATTCAGCTGTCCATCCTGTATTCTCCAGCTCTTCTCCTAAGGCTTTAAATGATAAAACGTCAGTATCTTCACTTACCGTTATCGGAAGCAAGCTATTGCTTATAATCTCGCTTATATTCTCTTCTGTAACATCAATTTCGAATCTCTCTGTCAATGTTTTATCTTTTATTTCCGAGGTATAGGTGATTCCATCCATGTTATCATATATTTCATTCTTTGCTGATATAGATTCTTCTATTGTTGCTATTTCTTCTTCCGTATTATCCTCATAGCTTATCGATATAGACTGAATTATCTTATTAATAATATCATCTTGTGCATTTAAAACAATTTCCAGCTCAAATCCGGCTTGAGATATTTTATATGTGGCACTTTGAATTTCAGCTTCTGCCTTACTATCTTGTTCTTTGTCACCATCGCTTTCGCTATTACTTTCACTATTACTTTCGTTATTACTTCCACATCCTGTTACTACTCCTGACAACGTTAGAATTGTCAACAATAACGCAACTACCAGTTTCCTCTTATTCATTTTCACTATCCTCCAACTATTAAATATCTCCTAAAGTCTAGCAAAATGAAATCTTGAATACAATTATATTTTCATGAAAATAAATTGATTTGTGTACTTTACTCCAATTCAATGGCACCTGAGTTTTCAGTATAATCGATAACTTCAAGCAGCGTCTCTTTAGGTGATATTCCATACTCCTTTTTAAATGCCCGATAAAAACTTGTGTAGTCCTTAAAACCATACATTTGGAATACTTTAGTTATTTTTGCATTGCTCATGATTGCTCCTTTACACGCAGCGAGACGCTTCTTTGTAATGTACTGATGAATCGATAATCCACTATTATCCTTAAATGTATGAGCTATATAATACTTACTTACATAAAATACTTTTGCAAGATTATCTAATGTTAATTCCTCTTCAAGATGGTTGTCTATATAATTTATTAGTCCCTCATACACGCTCTGCTCTTCCTTAGCTACTGCAGGGTGTTTCTGCTCATAAATCTTTCTGTTTAAGTGTAGTACTAAGTCACTGACACATACTGCAGTTTTTGCTTCCTTACCAAAACGATTTGAACGTATTTCCTCAATCAGCCGTATCACTTTAGTCGATATAGCATTAAATTCAATTGCATCATTACTAAAAATATATTCTTTAGTGACCTGCACATGTTGCATAATGTACCCATAGTCTAAAGAAAGTTCCATTAATTGATTACAGTACTCTTTACTAATCCAAAATACGAATCTGCGATATGGTATATCTTTATTTTTTATGATTGCTCTGTGCTTGACACCCGGTGGAATAAGTACTACATCTGCATTTTTAAGTGGGAATTGCTTATCTTCTATTTCCATAACAACATTTCCTTCAAGAAAAAAGTAGAACTCATAATAGTCGTGAAAATGACTATCTACTTGGGTAATATAATGGTCTTTGTAATAATATATTTCAAAATCTTTTGAATACATGTATTGTCTTGTACTAAACTTCGTTTGTATGTTTTTTCTCATAAACATATCTCTCCTATATTTTGGGTTCAATTATTTTTGATTTAATTATTGATATATTTATAAAATATCATTATATAGCAACTTTTGCAATATATGTAACAATTTTATCACTTGGTATTTTGTCCTTATATTTTTATAATAAATTCAAATAGAAAAACTTGTAGAAGAAAGGAAAAAAATATGGAAATGACACTTAGATGGTATGGAAGCAAATTTGACACTGTAACACTTAAACAAATTCGTCAAATTCCCGGAGTTACAGGAGTTATAACTACTATTTATGATACTGCCCCGGGTGAAGTGTGGAGTCGTGAACGTATTCGCGCCATGAAAGATGAGGTAGAAGCTGCCGGGTTAAATGTATCCGGAATTGAAAGCGTAAACGTACACGATGCAATAAAAGTTGGCTCTGCGGATAGAGATGTATATATTAATAATTATATAGAAACTCTGGAAAATCTGGGACAAGAAGATATTCATCTTGTTTGTTATAACTTCATGCCGGTATTTGATTGGACAAGAACAGAGCTTGCAAGAAAGAGACCGGATGGTTCAACTGTCTTGGCTTATTCACAAGAAGCAATAGATGCTATGAACCCGGAGCAAATGTTTGACTCTATTTCAGGTGATATGGCAGGAACTGTAATGCCCGGTTGGGAACCTGAACGAATGGCACGTATCAAAGAATTGTTTGAAATGTATAGGGATGTTGATGATGAAAAACTCTTTGAAAATTTGAAATATTTCTTGGAAAGAATAATGCCTACGTGTGATAAATATAACATTAATATGGCTATACACCCTGATGATCCGGCATGGAGCGTATTTGGTTTGCCAAGAATAATTATAAATAAAAGCAATATACTTAGAATGGTGGAAATGGTAGACAATCCTCATAATGGAGTTACTTTTTGTTCCGGATCTTATGGTACAAATCTTGAAAATGACTTGCCGGAAATGATTAGATCTCTTAAAGGACGAATTCATTTTGCCCATGTGCGTAATCTTAAATTTAACTCTCCCACTGATTTTGAAGAATCAGCTCACCTATCCTCAGATGGCACCTTTGATATGTACGAGATTATGAGAGCACTTTACGAAACCGGGTTTACAGGACCAATTAGGCCCGACCATGGAAGAATGATTTGGGACGAAGTTGCTATGCCCGGATATGGGCTTTATGACAGAGCACTAGGTGCGACTTACTTAAATGGATTGTGGGAAGCAATTGTGAAGGGAGCATAATAATATGCAGTTAACTGATTTAGGACTAAGAGATATTAATTGGAAGAAAAAAGGCTATAATTTGCCTAAATATAATAGAGAAACTGTTAAGGCAGTTACAAAAGAGACTCCCTTTTGGATACACTTCGGCGCCGGAAATATCTTTAGAGCATTTCAAGCAAATGCTGTTCAGAATATGCTAAATATCGGTACCCTTGATTGTGGTATAGTTGTTGCTGAAGGTTTTGATTATGAAATCATAGAAAAGATAAACAAGCCTCATGATGATTTAAGTATACTTGCCACATTAAAATCCGACGGTCAAATCGAGAAAACTGTGGTCGCAAGTGTATGCGAATCCTTATGTTTAGATAGCGAGGATATTGCTTCTTTTGCACGACTAAAAGATATTTTTTCAAAAGATTCACTACAGATGGCTTCATTCACAATTACAGAAAAAGGTTACAGCTTAGTCGATAGCAATAACAATCTACTTCCTAATGTCGCTTCAGATATGGCTGCCGGTTCTGATTCACCTACAAGCTATATCGGTAAGGTTGCTGCTCTTCTATATACTCGTTTCAAGTCAGGGAAATTACCAATCGCTATGGTAAGCATGGATAATTGTTCTCACAATGGTGATAAACTCTATGATGCTATCTCATCATTTGCAAAAGCTTGGGAAACTAACAATTTAGTAGATGAAGGCTTTGTTTCATATGTATGTTATCCTGACAAAGTTTCTTTTACTTGGTCTATGATTGATAAAATCACTCCAAGACCTAATAAATCTGTTGAGGACATATTAGTAAATGACGATGTTGAGGATTCCACACCTATAGTTACGTCAAAAAATACTTACGCAGCACCCTTTGTAAATGCTGAAGAATGTGAATATCTGGTTATTGAAGATGATTTTCCAAATGGAAGACCCAATCTGGAAAAAGGTGGCTTTATATTTACTAATCGTGAAACCGTTGATAAGGTAGAAAAGATGAAGGTATGCACTTGTTTGAATCCACTTCATACTGCCTTGGCAATATTTGGATGTTTGCTTGACTATGACTTAATATCTGAAGAAATGAAAAACCCTGTACTAAAAAAATGGGTTGAGCACATCGGATATATAGAAGGTCTGCCTGTTGTTGTAGACCCGGAAATCTTGAATCCTAAGGAATTTATCGATACCGTAATTAATGTGCGTATTCCAAATCCATTTATGCCGGATACTCCACAACGAATTGCAACTGATACCTCACAAAAGCTTGCTATTAGATTTGGAGAAACGATTAAAGCATATCAAAAATCATCTAACTTAGACGTTGCTGACCTCACGTACATTCCTCTAGTGTTTGCCGGTTGGTTAAGGTATCTTATGGGCGTTGATGACCATGGAAAATCCTTTGAACTAAGTCCTGATCCTATGCTTGACGAACTATGTCCGAAGTTATCAGATATATCTCTCGGTTTTATCGGTGATATAGATTCAATATTGAAACCTATATTAAGCAACTCAGCAATCTTCGGAATTGATTTATACGATATTGGCCTAGCCTCACTTGTTATAAAATACTTTACTGAAATGATCGAAGAACCGGGTGCTGTAATTGCAACTTTGAATAAATATATCTAGTTCATTATAAGCCTCGATGTTTTTACATTGCTATGCGTGTTGTGTTGCGGCACGATGCGCATACAATGAACTCTTTCAAAGCTTTGCTCAAATCTGTGCTTTTTTTACGATAGAAGCATATCTGACGACTAGCATTATCACTATCTAATTTGTAATATGTTACTTCCGGTGTGCTTTTAACACTTCTTATCAAAGTATCACTGACAAAAGAAATCCCTCTGTCTGAACAAGTTATATTATATGCTGTCATCTGTTGATCTAATTCGAATGTTACATTTGGTTCGAATCCATAGGCTTTACATATAAGCGCAGCTCTTTTTCCTGTATCATTGTCTTTTTTTAACATAATAAAATCTTCTTTTGAAAATTTATCTAATGGTATAGGATTTATTGTCTCCGGAACTGTATCACTAATTATATCACTTACATCTATTTGATAATCCTGTAATTTTCCATTCATTTTATAATCCGAGGGAACAGCCAAATACAATTTTTCCGTTTTAAAGAATTGCGCTTCAAA
>JBKEBP010000261.1:0-14921 GCA_047973235.1 Suipraeoptans sp.
GATAGCCTTTATCAGCAACCAGTAAATTACTGCCATTTCCTATTATATAATATGGAATTCCTTCTTCCTTGCAGACTGAAATGATACCTGCAATTTCCTCACTGCTTTCAGGTCTAATATAATAGTCCGCAGGGCCTCCTACTTTAAATGTAGTATGCTTTTTCATTTCTTCATTTATTAGTACATTGTTCCTATCCGTTACCTTATATAATTTATCTAAAATAATACTCATATGCATCCCTCTTCTTTTTTGTATCTTATATCATACACCAAAACCCTCTTATATTCAACGTCACACTTGCAATGCCCCTTTGTTTACTGTATATTAGTAGTTAATATTAAATAAAGAAAGGCGTGATGATTTCATTGGACTCGAGTAGTATTATACCTCAGATAATTGTATTAATTATACTACTAGCTTTATCTGCTTTCTTTTCTTCAGCAGAGACAGCACTTACAACAGCAAGTAACATACGTTTACGCAGCATGGCAGATAAGAATAATAAAAAAGCTGCAAAAGTACTTAAGATAACCTCAAATCCTTCTAAAATGCTAAGTGCAATTTTAATAGGTAATAATGTAGTAAACGTGGCAGCCGCATCGCTTACAACCTCTATAGCATACTTTTTTGGTGGCAAATGGGTAGCTTTAGGTAGTGCAATAATAACAATACTAATACTAATATTTGGAGAGATAACACCTAAGACTTTGGCTACATTTAAGGCTGATACTGTTTCTATGCGTTACTCAGGTTTTATGTATGTTTATATCAAAGCTATGACTCCACTTATTATTATTATAAATTTTCTATCCGGTATTGTCCTTAGACTATTCGGAATAGATACAAAAGTTAAGAAGGATACACTTACCGAGAACGAACTGCGTACACTTCTTCATGTAAGTGAAGAAGACGGGGTAATAGAATCAGAAGAAAAGAAAATGATTTATAATGTTTTCGATTTAGGTGATGCTAAAGCTAAGGATGTAATGGTTCCAAGAGTACATGTTACCTTTGCAAGTGTTGATTCTACATATGACGAAATAATTGAACTATTTAAAGAAGATAAATTTACAAGATTACCTATATATGAAGAAACAAAAGACAATGTAATCGGTACCATTAACGTAAAGGATTTATTACTTTATAATAAAGATGATTTTAATATTAAAGATATTCTAAGAGAAGCATATTTTACATATGAATACAAGAATATCTCCGAGCTATTAATAGAAATGAAAGACACTTCTTTTAACATTGCCATTGTACTTGATGAATATGGTGAGACTTCCGGTCTTGTTACTTTAGAAGATATACTGGAAGAAATCGTTGGAGAAATCCAAGACGAGTATGACGAAAACGAAGAGCAAATTCATAAAATAAGCCCGCTCGAATATATTGTTGAGGGTTCTATTAATATGGCAGACTTAAATGATGTTTTGAATACTTTTTTTGAATCTGATGATTATGATTCCCTAGGTGGATATATAATAGAACATTTGGATCGTTTCCCGGAACCGGGTGATTCAATGACTACGCCTTCAGGTATCAGATTAGTAGTAGATTCACTCGATAAGAACAGAATTGAAAAGGTTCATCTCTATCTCCCGGAACACAAAATTGAACCTAATGTAGAAGTATAAATATATTTGAAAAAGCCTTTCCCAAAGCCAATTTGTAATATACGCTTTGAGAAAGGCTTTTTTCTATAGATTCACTAATTACGTCTAAGTGCCTCTATTGGACTGAGTTTAGCCGCTTTCCTTGCAGGATATATTCCGAAGAATATTCCTACTAATGTTGAAAATAGTGTTGATGTTAAGATAGTTGAAATGGATATTCCCGGAGTAATCTCAGGTCCCATCGCCATTGATATTATCGCACATATTCCATGGGCACCTATAATACCTAAAATAATTCCTATGATTCCGCCTATTATTGTCAGTATAGCTGACTCAAATAGGAACTGTGCTGTTATATATGACGTCCTTGCTCCAAGAGATTTCCTTATTCCAATCTCTCTGGTTCGCTCAGTAACAGAAACAAGCATAATGTTCATAACTCCAATTCCACCTACGAGCAATGAAATAGCTGCAACAAATCCAATAAACATTGTTACCATGCTAAGCATACTGTTAATGCTTTTTACCTGGTCCTTAAAGCTATCAACTTGATAAGCATCTTTGCCGTATGATGGATGCCTGGAGCTTAGTAAATGCATTACTTCATTAGTAGTATTTTGGGCATCAGCATTCTTTGTTGTAAATGCATAAAATCCATCAAGCACTTCTATATTTTGTCCGTAATCAGTAAACGATGTATACGGAACTTCTAATACCACCGGTGCCCCCTCATAAGAATAGGATACAAAAGTTCCATTCTCTCTTTGCTTTGAAACTCCTATGATAGAATATGTAAAGGTCTTCCCCTCAGATGTTACGTCAACATCCATTCCTAATACATCATCTGAACCGAATAGTCTCTTTGCATCTATATCAGTTATAACGCATACCTTATTTCCCGACTCAACATCTGATTTGGTAAAGTAATGTCCTCTTTTAATATCAAAATTCATTCTCTTATGAAAGGCTTCATTTCCACCATCCATTTCCACATCAAAATTTCCTTTTGAAACATTTGTATCTCCCTGAATGTAGAAACTTGGAGTAGCATCTTCGATACCATCAACATCTGTTCGAACCGCTTCTAAATCTTCCGATGTTATGCTTGCCACGCCTGTTTCACTTTCCTGATTAGGATAAACATATATTTGATTAGCGCCTACACTATTGACTTCATCTTGCATCTGATTCTTTCTTCCATCACCTATGGATACGATCGTTATTACAGATGAGATACCAATTATTATACCTAACATAGTTAAAAAGGAGCGACCTTTGTTCCACTTAATATTTTGCAGGGCCATTTTAATGTATTCCATTATATTTCCCATACTATTTTCCTTCCTCTACAACGTCTCCTTCATCATAGTCCTCGGGATCTGCTATAACCTTGTCTCCGACTTTGAGACCACTCTTTATTTCTGCAAACTCGCTAGATACAGCACCTTTTTCAATCTTTTGCTTTTTCACCTTACCATCTCTTACAACATAACAAAACGTACCATTTTTATCCTCATTGACAGACATATTTGAAATACTTGGAACATTCTTTTTTTCATCACTTGTTATTTTTACTTTTGTCTCTACGCCAAGATATATATCCTTATCCGGATTATCTATTGTTACCTCTACACCAATCATTGGTGTGCCTTTATCATTAGGTATAGCTATTTTGTCTATTTTTGTAACGCTTCCCTTGTACTTTTTGTTTGCAACAGCTATCTCGGCCTCCTGACCCTCTTTTAGGTTTTCATACTCATATTTGGACACCGATATCTTAACCCCTACTTCGTTCGTGCTGGAAACGGTAATAAGCTGTTGTCCTTGTGTTGCAGTTGAACCCACCTGTGCCTGTACGTCTGATACTATGCCATCAAAATCACAGCTAATCCCTTTTCTACCTTCTTCTACAAGCTCCTGCGATGTTTTTTTCTCAAGTTCTGCAAGATTCGTTGTTGTCTGGAGCTGACCAAGTCCACTGCCGCCACTCGCATCACCTGAAGCACCTGCACCTGATAAACTGTCGTATTGTGCCTGGAGGCTGGATAGTTCACCTTGTTTACCTTGCAAATCAGATTCCATGCCGGATACATCTGCTTCACCACTTGTCTGTGTTGGTGGATTATTTTCCAGAACAGTTTCTTCCGACTGTGCATTACTAAGTGTAGTTTGCGCATCACTTAGCTGTGTTCCTATACTTGTTACTTCTTTGGCCAACTCATCAACCATTGCTTTTTCCGAACCATTGGTATTGGCTGCATTCCATTTATCATATGCCATATTATAATTTATATTCAATTCGTCATACGTTTTTTGAGCTGTGGATACTTTCCCTTTAGCCTCATTTAATTGATTATTATAATCATTCATGGCTACGTCATTTTCCGATTGAGCAGCTGACACCGCATTTTGTTTGGTGGCCTCAATCTGTGCCGTAAGAGTCTTTATTTCCTGTTCTTTTGATACTAAGGCTGATTCTATTGCGGAGGCTTGATTGCTGGCATCTGCACTCATAGCTGCTGCTTGATTAGCCTGATTTACAGCATCTGCATACGCTTGCTCACCTGATTTTACATTTAGTGCTGCCTTTTGATTATCTCTTTCTAAATTCTTTGTATCAAATGAAATCAAAAGCTCTCCACTTTTTACTGCTTCTCCAAGTCCATGTGTCATTGCACTAATGGGTGCGTTGACCGGACAGTAAAATACTTTCGACTTCTTGCTCTCAATTGTTCCTGAAGCATCAAATACTTCTTTTATATCTCTTGCTTTTACTGCTTCCATGTCTACAGACGCCGTGTCTTTTGCTCCGGATGAAACTCTAATTGCCGCAATTACAATTAGCAATATAAATGCAGCCACAATTCCAACCGGTATCATCACTTTCTTTCTAAGTATCTTTTTTTTCATGGCTCTTAGCCTCCCATTTCTTAAATATATGCCGGATTTATCACATCAGATTCTATATGACCATCCATTATCGATATAATTCTGTGTGCACTTTGCGCAATCTTATTATCATGTGTTATAAGTACTACCGTTCTACCTTGTTTATATAAATCAACTAGTATTCTCAGTATATCTCTACTCGATTTCGAGTCTAGATTTCCTGTCGGTTCATCAGCCAGAATAAGCGGTGGTTTTGCAGCTATTGCCCTAGCTATCGCTACTCTTTGCTGTTGTCCACCCGACATCTCATCCGGTTTATGCAAGCTCCGGTTTGATAAACCGACCATTTCAAGCGCATCATTTGCGAGCTTTCTACGCTCTTTCCTATCTATACCTCTATATACAAGCGGTAATTCCACATTTTCAATTGCATTAAGATTTGATATGAGATTAAACCCCTGAAATATAAAGCCAATGTCTTCATTTCTTACCTTTGCAAGTTCATTATCCCTTAGCTTTGATACATCTGCCCCTCGCAAATAATAAGTTCCCTGTGTCGGTACATCTAAGCAGCCCAACATATTCATAAGTGTTGATTTCCCCGATCCGGATTGGCCTATTATTGCAACGAGGTCTCCCTTATCTATACTAAGCGATACATTGTCTAATGCCCTAACTTCATTTTCACCGGGATTATATATTTTGTATATATTATTTATCGATATTAGTTCACTCATTATAATTTACACCTTTAATCCTTAGATATTCACGTTTCATACGTGATAAATTCTAGCACTTTAATATCGAAAATCAATAACCACCATAGAATCTTAAGAATTTCTAAATATTATCTTCAATGTTTTGAGATTTCCGTTGAAATTTTCCAATATATAGTGTATTGTTTTACATATTTCAATTGATTGGAGATAATGATTATGAAAAAAATAGTAACCTTAAAAGACAACACCACTCTATCTAATCTTGGACAAGGAACGTGGATGCTTGGGGAAGATCCTAAAAAGCGCACATCTGAAATTGAAAGTATCAGAATAGGTATAGATAATGGACTTACTTTAATAGATACAGCCGAGATGTATGGTAATGGTTCCTCTGAAAAGCTTATAGGAGAAGCAATTACCGGATATAATAGAAACGATTTATTTCTAGTATCAAAAGTATATCCTCATAATGCAGGTCGAGACAATATATTTAATAGTTGCAGAGATAGTATTAAAAGACTCGGGTCTGACTATCTTGATTTATATTTACTTCATTGGAGAGGACATATTCCTCTAAAAGAAACCATTAACTGTATGGAAGAGCTTATAGCTGAGGGCATAATAAAGCGTTGGGGTGTATCCAATTTCGACATTGATGATATGGAAGAGTTGTTGTCTCTCCCTAATGGAGAACACTGCATGGTCAATCAAGTACTTTATCACCTTGGTTCAAGAGGGATTGACTACAGTCTCTATCCTTTTCTAAAAGAAAATGATATTGCTACTATGGCCTATTGTCCTATGGCACAAGCCGGCAGCCTTAAGCACAATATATCACATAACTTAGTGCTTAACGAGATAGCAGATGCACATAATATTTCCGTTATTGAACTCCTTCTTTGCTTCGTATTGACTAAAGATGAGATGATAGCAATACCCAGAACCGGTAACCCCAAACACGCATTAATGAATGCCAATGCAGTTAATATAGTGCTTACTACTGATGAGCTTGATAGGATTGACAAAGAATTCCCTAAACCAACTAAAAAAGAATATTTAGATATCGTTTAATATGGTTTCTAAAAGAGCTTTGAACTAACCATTATCAGTTAGCTCAAAGCTCTTAATTAATTATATTTTCGGTATACTGGCAAATCCTTTGGCAAGGTCTTCATCCGACGGAATTGTATCAGTCATCTTCCCGTCGTGGAACCTCTCATAAGCTAGCATATCGAAGTATCCTGTTCCTGTTAGGCCGAACAAAATAGTCTTTTCTTCTCCTGTTTCCTTACATTTCTTTGCCTCATCAATAGTCGCCTTAATAGCGTGTGCACTTTCCGGAGCCGGAAGGATTCCTTCTATTCTTGCAAAATACTCAGCAGCTTCAAAGATTTCCGTCTGTGCTGCGGTTCTTGCTTCCATAAGTCCATCATCATATAATTGAGAAAGCGTTGAGCTCATTCCATGGAATCTAAGTCCACCTGCATGATTTGGTGCCGGCATAAATCCGTTACCAAGTGTATACATCTTGGCTAATGGAGTAATCATACCTGTATCGCAGAAATCATATACGTATTTTCCTCTTGTAAAGCTTGGGCAAGATTGTGGCTCAACTGCTATTATTCGATAATCTTTTTCGCCTCTTACCTTTTCACCCATAAATGGGGCAATAAGACCTCCCAAATTAGATCCACCGCCTGCACATCCTATGATAATATCCGGAGTTATATCGTATTTATCCATTGCAGCCTTAGTCTCTAATCCTATTATTGACTGATGCAGCATTACCTGAGATAATACAGAGCCTAATACATAGCGGTACTCAGGATTTCCCGTTGCAACTTCAACCGCTTCCGATATAGCACATCCTAAGCTTCCATTAGTTCCCGGGAATTTTTCAAGTATTTTTCTGCCTACCTTGGTTTCCATAGAAGGGGACGGTGTAACACTTGCTCCATACGTTCTCATCACTTCACGTCTGAATGGTTTTTGCTCGTATGAAACCTTAACCATAAATACCTTACAGTCCAAATCAAAATATGAGCATGACATCGCTAGTGCCGTTCCCCATTGACCTGCTCCGGTCTCTGTTGTAACACCTTTAAGCCCCTGTTCCTTAGCATAATATGCTTGTGCTATAGCAGAATTTAACTTATGGCTTCCACTTGTGTTATTACCTTCAAATTTATAATATATTTTAGCCGGTGTCTGCAATTTTTCTTCGAGACAGTATGCTCTAACAAGTGGTGCAGGGCGATACATTTTATAAAACTTAAGTATTTCCTCCGGAATGTCAAAGTATGCTGTCTTATCATCTAATTCCTGCTTTGCCAATTCATCACAAAAAACATGCTCTAACTCTTCAAGTTTTATTGGTTCTTTTGTTTCAGGATTTAAAAGTGGTGCAGGTTTGTTTTTCATATCTGCACGTAAATTATACCATGCCTTCGGCATCTCGCTTTCTTCCAAATATATTTTATAAGGTATTTCTTTTTTACTCACTTTGCTCCTCCTCGTATTGTTTGATAATCCTTATTTATGGCTTACATATCATCGAGCATTGCCCTTCGCTCTGCGTGACGACCGCCTTGTGCTTTAGCCTCAAGCCATGCATCGACTATTGCCATCGCTGTCTCCATCCCTACTATCCTCGCTCCAAAAGCAATGATATTAGCATTATTATGCTCCTTTACCAAACGAGCAGTAACCGGTTCAGAGCATACAGCCGCTCTTATACCATGTACCTTATTTGCTGCTATTGAAATGCCGACTCCGGTTCCACAAATTGCTATCCCACACTCAACATCTCCTGCTGCAACAGCTTCTCCTAATTTCTTACCATAATCAGGGTAATTTACTCTATCCGCTGTCTTGGAACCATAGTCTACCATATCATAGCCTTTTTCTTGCAGATATTCACGGATTTCTGTTTTCATCTCAAACGCTGCATGGTCACTTGCTATTCCTATTTTCATAATGTCACCTTAACCCTTCTATTGCCTCTTTCCTATTTTTCTATTATATATTATAATAAATATGGCAAAAAAAGCAATCTATATTGAAAAAGAGGATATTTAAATTATGATAAAATTAATTGCAAGTGATATCGACGGAACACTTCTTCCGGATCCAAAGAAAGGATTAGACCCCCATCTTTTTGACCAGATAATTACACTGAAGGAGCATGGAATAAGATTTGTTGCATCTAGCGGACGCCAACTTATGAATCTACAAAACCTCTTCGCACCTGTTAAAGATGATATTTCATATATAGCCGAAAACGGATCTCTATGTGTTCATAACGATGAAGTTATCTCTAAGAGCATAATAAAAAGACCACTTGCTGACAAAATAGTATCTGCCGTCATGGAAAAGCCTAATTGCAACTGTATTGTTTCCGGAGAGACTATTTGTTATACCACTTCTACAAATGATGAATTTGTACACGATTTAACTGAGGTTATGAAAAATAATGTGAAGTTTATTAAAGATTTTAGAACAGATATAGATGAGCCAATTTTGAAAATAGCTATCTGTGATTACTATAATCCGGAGAAAACCTTTGATTATTTTTCGAGTCTATTTTCTGACGAAATCAAGGTTGTAACCTCCGGATATGCATGGACGGACTTTATTGCCCCTAATACTAATAAAGGTGTGGCTCTCTCTAAGCTAACCTCAGAACTTGGTATAAAGCCCGATGAATGTGTTGCATTCGGTGACCAATATAATGATGTTGAAATGATTGAATATGTAGGAACCGGTTATGTAATGTCAAATGCTGCACCCGGAATGTCATATTATTCTACATATATCACCGATTCAGTAATTGATGTGTTAGACGATATAATAGCATCATTGGAAATTTTATAAAATTACTCCATCCCATATTTAATAAGCATGCCTTTTGTGAAATCAAGGAGACCTTTGGCTTCTTTATCAAGAATGTCCTCATTCGCTCCCGGAATCAAGTCTCTCCAAACCTTTATATCTCGTCCAACCTCGCCTCCCATCTGAACAAATGGCTCGGATACTATATTTCCCTTAAACTCAATATCCTTCAAGGCTTTGAATACCTTATCCCAATCAATTAGTGTTCCTCTTCCGGGTGGCATACGGTTGTTCTCACCCGTATGTAAGCTCATAAGATAGCTTCCTGCAGTGCGAATTGCATCTCCCATATCATTTTCTTCTATTGTCATATGGAAAGTATCAAGAAGTATTCCCACATTCTTACTATCAACACGTTTAACATAGTCTACTGCCTCTTCAGCAGTATTGATAACTGTTCCTTCAAAACGATTTACCGCTTCAACACAATAAGTTACCCCATAATCAGCCGCAGTTTTTGAAATTTCTTTCATACAATTAACGCTGTAATCTCGTCGTTTGTCCTTATTGTCAATGATAATACTTGGGCTGCCCCATCCTTCATAGCTAACTCCCGAGATAAAAGTTCCTTCCAAATACGAAACGCATTCAACGATTCTCTTTAAGTATTCAACGCCTCCTGCCCTTACTGAAGCATCGTCGCTCGTCAAATCATATGCCTTATCAAGACCCAAACTGTAAGTCATGATAATATTATTGTCTTTGGCTACAGCCTTAACTTCATCAAGCCACTCTTTGCTTTTCTCCAATAATGGCTGCGCTTGAAATTCCAAAATATCAAATCCAATGTCAGAAGCCTTTTTTATATATTTGATGTGGTCGGCTTCCCAGTTCTTTTCCCAGAAATTCATAAAAATACCAAGTTTGTTCATATTTCCTCCTCTTTTGCCTTCTTACGAAAGTTGAATAACAACTTTACCGGCTCTTCTATATTCAGGATTAACAAATGTATCAACTATATTATCTAGTGGCACTATATCAGTTATCAGCTCTTCAACTTCAATAGCATCTGCTTCAAGTATTTGCAATGCTCTCTCACATGTATATGGATTTATAAAAGAAGAAGTAACTTTTAATTCCTTTTTAAAAACATCATCTGAATGCAACGGAAAATTATCCGTAGGAGCAGATAGTCCAAATAGCATAACTGTAGCACCTTTTCCTGCTAATTTGATAGACTGATTTTGTGTTGCAGGAAGGCCTGCACATTCAATAACCACATCTACATTTTTGCATTCTTTATTTAATATTGCAGACAAATCCTCATTAATAGGGTCAACGGCAATATCTGCACCTAATTTAAGTGCCAAAGTTCTTTTCTCCTCAACAGGTTCAGACATAATAACCTTAGTAGCACCTTCGCTTTTTGCTAACTGCATCATTATCATACCTATTGGTCCGCCACCGATAACTAAAACATTATCACCGGATTTGATATTACAAAGGTCAATCCCATGCAGGCAGCAAGCCAGAGGTTCCGTCATAGCTGCTTTCAAGAAACTTAGGCTATCTGCTACTTTGTAAACCTGCTTTTCCCTGGTAACAACATACTCTGCAAATCCACCATCACTAGATGTTCCTATTCCATTCATATTCTCGCAGAAATGGCGCTGACCATTTCTACAATAATAGCAACTTTCACACATATCATTTGGATCAACTGTTACCCTGTCTCCAACCTGAACTCTTGTAACCTTACTTCCAACTTCAGAGACTACTCCTGAGAACTCGTGTCCCGGTACTAAGGGTGGCGTAACATCTGCTGAGCCCCCATCTCCATGAAATATATGAATATCCGTTCCACAAATACCACAGTATTTGACATGAACCTTAACCTCATCATCTTGAACCATAGGTTCTGCTACTTCCTCAACTCGTAAATCTTCTTTTCCGTGATAAACAGCTGCTTTCATAACCATTACCCCTTTCAAATACTATCAAAGAAATCATCAATATAATTAATTGCAGCTCCTGCCGCTGCCGCCTCCACTTTATACTTACATGGAACCATATACTTTATTGCCTTGTCGTCCTCAAACGGACTTTTAGCGTCCACTCTCTTTGCTAACTCTTCCAAGTAATCTTCTATATATGCACCTACATATCCGCCTATTATCACCTTACCGTCAAACAGCATTCGGATGTTGTGAATTCCAAAAGCCAAATCATCAAGATATTCATCCCAGATACGCATAGCTTTCTTATCATTTGATTTTAACTTAGAGAAAAATTCGTCGAGATTACCATCTGTGTATTCATCCAGCTTTGTCGCCCTACAAACTGTGTCAAAGCATCCGTATTTACCACAATAGCACTGTTCTCCACCATCTCTAACCGCTATCACATGACCTATCTCTCCACCTTTAAGCGTATCGCCGGCATATATACTATTGTCAACAACTACAGCTCCACCTACACTATTGTTCAGACTTAAATAAAAAGCATTGCTAATATTTCTGTCAATCCAAACTTCCGCATAACCTGCTGTTGTTGAATCATGGAACAGCCTGTTTCTATATGGTACATATTTTGCTATTTCTGCTCTGGTCTTACCTGTAAAGTTAAGAGTCATTCCATAGGTAACTCTCTCTCCGTCTTCAGATACCAGACTTTGTACTGATATTCCAACACCTAATAAGTCTTTATCCGGAACGCTGGTACGCTGCTTTACATCTTCTACTATTTTCCCGATTTGTCTGAGATAATTATCATTATCCAAATCAAATGGTATCCGTACCTTTTCCTTTTCAATCACATTACCTGATAAATCTACCGCAACAGCAGTTATGTGATTTGCCGTTAAATACACACCAATTGCCAGTCTAGTGGTTTTAACATAAGTAAATGCTGTGGCATTTCGTCCACCGGTATTTCTTATTTTCTTTGAAGTATCAACAAGTCCAAGCTCTGTCAAATATTGCAAACTCTGTGTAACTGTTGGAAGACTAAGCTTTAACCCAATGACTATATCCTGTTTTGACACCGATTCGTGATTCCGGATGTATTGATATATTAATTGACTTTTATTCATCATTTTTTCTTTTAAATAATTTGTTCTACCCAGCATATTACACCTCTAAAATAAGAATCCCGGAAAACAAGCAACCGAGATTCTTTTATACTAATTTGCTTGTCTCTTCTTTTGGATACAATCAAATCCAACAGCGAGTGCAAGTACAACCCCAAGAACGATTTGTTGTCTGTATGAGTCTATATTCATAAGAACCATTCCGTTTTTTAGTGCTCCTATTATAAATGTTCCGGCTACTACTCCGGACATCTTACCATATCCACCGGTAACCGATATACCACCTAGTACTACGCAGGTAATAACCTCGAATTCATACCCTAACCCCGCATTAGCCATACCTGAATTTGTTCTGGATAGCATAACTATACCTGCAAGTCCGGCAAAAAGTCCTGATATAGCAAAAACTAAATACTTGATTCTTCCTACTCTAATTCCTGATAGCTGTGCAGCCTCCTTATTACCACCAACTGCATAGAAATATCGACCAAAATATGTCTTATTTAATATAAATGATCCTATAGCGAAACAAATAACCATTATAATAACCGGAACAGGTACAATTCCCACATAGCCTTGTCCAAAAATTCTAAAACTGTCAGTAAAACCATTTATCGGAAGTCCCTTACATATTATGTATGTGAGTCCTGAAAATGCTGTTTGCGTTGCGAATGTGGCAATAAGAGCCGGCATTCCTACAGTTGATACCATAAAACCATTTAGAACTCCAACCAATGTAGATAATACAAGCGTAATAACTATTGCAAGTATCATATTCATTCCCATATTTACCATCAGATACGCACAAACAATATTTACGAAAGAAATAATTGTTCCTGTTGATAAATCTATATCTCCTAAGAGAATAACAAATGTCATACCTATAGATGCAATACCGTACATAGATACCTGACGAAGTAATGTCAATAAATTATTCGGATTCAAAAATCTTGGATTAGCAATAGTAAATCCTATTACCAGCACTATCAGTACCAGCCATATAGCCTTGTCCTTTAATTGATATGTCACTTTACTTTTCATTAGTTTGACCCTCCTCTATATTAGCTGCTGATGCATATGCCATAATTGTTTCTTGGCTGAACTCTTCTTTACCAAGTTCCCCCGTTTGTTTTCCCTCAGACAATACCACTATTCTATCAGACATTCCTATTAGCTCTTCCATTTCAGAAGAAATCATAAGAATCGACTTTCCTTCCTTTTCGACCAAATCGTTCATCAGCTTATATATTTCATACTTTGCACCAACATCTATACCTCTTGTCGGTTCATCAAATATAATCAATTCTGAATTAGCCGCCAGCCACCTAGCCAGAATAACCTTCTGCTGATTACCTCCACTTAGGTTCTTCATCAGTTGGTTTAATGTAGGAGTTTTTATAGCCATACTCTCTTTATACTTCTCAGCTGTCTTAATTTCTTTTTTGGAACTAATTACACTTAGTGTGGAATTCTTTGCATATATAGGCATATTGATATTATTTTTAATCGAGATCCCTAGCATTGCACCATGTCTTTTTCTATCTTCCGGAACAAGTGCTATTCCTAAATCAATTGCTTCACGAGGGCTCTTTGGTTCCACCTCTTTACCATTAAATAAAATCTGTCCGGATTGCTTATGTGTAGCTCCAAAAATCATTTCCGCAAACTCTGTTCGCCCGGCTCCAACCAGACCTCCAAGGCCTAGTATTTCACCTTTATGAACCTTTAGATTGATGTTTTCATCGCCATTTCCTGTTAAGTCTTTGACTTCTAAAGTCACATGGCTTTCGTCAATACAATCTGCACGCGGTGGGTAAGTTTCTGTTAGCTCACGCCCTACCATGAGCTTTATTAGTTCCTGTACTTCACTATCCTTTGTAATTAATGTTTTAATATATTCGCCATCACGTAAAACTACAATTCTGTCAGACAATCTATATATTTCATCCAATCTATGTGAGATATAAATGATAGATACCCCTTCTTTTCTAAGTCTCTCCACCACCTTAAACATACTCTCAACTTCTACGCTCGTTAGAGGTGCAGAAGGTTCATCCATAATTAATATTTTAGCATTCTGTTGAATCGCCTTTGCAATCTCAACCATCTGCTGATACCCTACAGTTAGGTTTTTCATCAATGCTTTTGGATCAATCTTAATTTGCAATTGTTCAAAAGCCTTTGCCGCTTCTTTCTCCATTGCTTTCTTATCTACTACAATTCCCTTTTTAATAGGCTTGCCTAGAAATAAATTCTCTGCTGCTGAAAGCTCCTTAACATTATTAAACTCCTGATAAATAATTGCTATTCCGTTCTCTGCGGCAAGCTGAGGCGTCATACTCGTGAATTCTTTACCGTTCACGACAATCTTACCTGAAGTAGGGATAACCGCTCCCGAACAACATTTAATTAACGTAGATTTGCCAGCTCCATTTTCACCTATAAGGGCTAATATCTCACCCGGTTTCAGCTCCAATGTCACGTCTTTTAATGCAACAACACCAGGGTATTCTTTTCTTATATGCTGTAATTGCAATACATATTGTTCACTCATAATTGTCCCTAGCTGTCCTATTTTATTTGGAGGCGGTCATACATAATCAGCCTCAATACTAACTTTTACATTTTAAGCTTCTATTTACAGATTACCTACCATCAATAATAGCTTGAACGCCTTCTATTGTGATTTCTTTTGTAGGTCTTTATTCATTCTTAGCATCGCCTGAGAAATCTTCTCCTGAAAGAATTCTTTCATACATCTCGAATCACGCCTG
>JBKEBP010000021.1:0-25232 GCA_047973235.1 Suipraeoptans sp.
TATTCGTAAATACTATTCTTCTTTTCTTCATTATCTTTGATTCTTACGTATGCCTGATGGGAACCGATTTGATATATCTCCAGCCTAGGCAGTGTCTTTAAGAACTTAGATAATAGACTAAATCCATATCTCCTTACATCAAAATCGGGATAAATATTCGTTAGACGACTACCTACCTCACCTAAACCTGTTTCTTTATTTTTATTTTGATTTTCACTTACAAACTGAATAATATTATTCTCTATTTGAGTCTTACTAACAGAGTCTGATGTTTCTTGTTCCTTTTCGCTTTCTGTCGCAATATCATCTGTATCATCCAAAATATCTTCCAAAACCGTAAAAACATCACTTGCGTTTCTAAGTGCCTTGGGCGTCTTCTCTTCGCCCATAACGATAACTTCCTTACCACCTTCACGAAGTCTCTCTATGAGTCTCGTAAAGTCACTATCGCTTGATACTACACAAAACCCATCCAATTGTCCGCTATGAAGCATATCCATAGCATCAATAATCAAGGCGGTATCCGATGCATTCTTTCCTTCAACATATCTAAACTGTTGGATAGGTGTTATCGAATGTGCCAGTAAGCTGTCTTTCCAACCGGCTCTGCTTACATTAGTCCAGTCACCGTATATTCTTTTGTATGTTACCTTTCCATATTTAGACAGCTCACGAAGTATTGGTCTTATGTACTTCGGTGATACGTTCTCTGCATCAATTAGTAGTGCGTATTTTGATTCCATGTATATTTCCTCTTTTCATAATGCTTATATTATACCATTATTAATCGAGTCATGCTAATTATTTTAGACCAAAATACCTTATAGCATTATCATAAGAAATATCACTTACCATCCGCTCAAGAACTGTCATATCAGCCGGATATTCTCCATTTTCTACCCATGTACCTATTAAATCGCAGAGGATTCTTCTAAAGTATTCATGCCTTGTATACGACAGAAAGCTTCTGGAATCAGTGAGCATTCCTATAAAATTAGATAGTAAACCCAGACTGGCAAGCGATACCATTTGATCTGTCATTCCCTTTTTATGATCGTTGAACCACCATGCCGAACCATGTTGTATTTTACCTATTGTCTTTTCATCTTGGAAACATCCGATAATTGTTCCGATTACCTCATTATCATTGGGATTAAGACTATATATAATAGTCTTCGGAAGTTCATCCGTAGTGTTAAGCACATTTAGGAAATTCGCCATCTGCGCCGAGGGCGCATAGTTATTGATACAATCAAATCCTGTATCAGGTCCAAGCTTATTAAACATCAATGTATTGTTATCTCTCTTGCATCCATAGTGCAGCTGCATAGCCCAACCTAATCTGTTATATTCTTTCCCTGCAAAAACCATAAATGCAGTCTTGAATTTCATTTCTTCTTCATATGATAGTACCTTATCACTAAGTCTCTTATTGAAAATCTCATTTATCTCCTCTTCGGATGCCTGAAAGTGCATAACATACTCAAGTCCATGGTCTGATGCCTTACATCCCATCTCATTAAAAAATTCCAGTCTGGCTCTTAAGGCATCTTTTAAGTCATTAAAAGAATTTATATTAACATTTGCACTATTTCCTAATAGCTTGAGGTAATCTATATAGTCAGGCTTTTCTATATTCATCGCCTTATCAGGACGCCATGCAGGTAAAACATGTACTTCGAAATCTTTATCTTCCTTTATAACTTTATGCCATTTCAAATCATCTGCCGGATCATCCGTAGTACATATATGTGTTACATTGGATTGTCGTATAATGTTTCGTACACTCATATTGTCTTCATTTAGCTTCTTATTACATATCTCCCAAACCTCTTTAGCCGTATTTCCATTAAGTGTCCCATGATATCCGAAGTATCTTTGCAGTTCCAAATGACTCCAGTGATATAAGGGATTTCCTATCGCTTTCTCAAGTGTCTGTGCCCACTTTTCAAATTTCTCATAATCAGACGCATCCCCCGTAATATATTTTTCAGATATTCCATTAGAACGCATCTGTCTCCACTTATAATGATCTCCATATAACCACACCTGAGTTATATTTTTAAACTTCTTATCTTCAGCAATTTCCTGTGGGTTAATATGGCAGTGATAGTCAAGTACAGGTGTCTTCTCTGCAATATTATGATATAAATCCTTAGCTGTTGCATTACTTAACAAAAAATCTTCATCCATAAATTGTCTCATTGTCTTTTGTCCTCTCTATATGTAATTCTACGTTTTACTATTGTAACCTCTTACATTTATATTTTAATATTATACTTTCAAGCTGTCAATACGGTTTTGTTTTTTAGTTATTGTGCATTATATAAGGCCCATTCAATTGTGCACTTTAGACCAAACTTCTTCTTTTCATCTATCCTATTCTTCAATAATCGAAGTGTTTCCTTGTCTGTTTTTAACAAAAAACGTAAGCGTTTACATTTTGTATTGCATTTATTACCTCTAGGTCTTACAATATAAATATATATGAAAGGCGACTTATTATGAATATTTATGACATAGCAGAAAAAAGTAGTGTCTCCATCGCTACTATCTCAAGAGTATTAAACGGTGGTAAAAATGTAAGTAAGAAAACGTATGATAAAGTAATGGCTATAATTGATGAGGAAGGTTATACTCCCAATGTATTTGCCAGAGGACTTGGACTTGATACGATGCAAACCATTGGAATACTGGTAACTGATGCTAAAGATACCTACTATGCGCGAATGATTTCATATCTATCTGAAGGCTTGCATAATTTGGGACTTAACGTTTTACTAAGCAGCACAGGATATGACTTAAAAAGCAAAAAGAAAGAAATGGAACTACTCATGAGCAAACGAGTTGATGCCGTCTTTCTCGCAGGATCTTCTCAACAGGAGCTAAAAGGAAATGCTCATATTAAAGAAGCTGCAAAAACCCTTCCAATTATTATGGTTAACGGATATATAGATGCACCCGGCATCATCAACGTCTCTAGTAATGACAGAGCCGGTATCTATAATTGCGTACAAAAACTATCCGATTCAGGATATAAGAAGCCAATATATCTATATAATCATACCACCTACAGTGGCTTTGAGAAAATGACAGGCTTTGAGCAAGCAGTAAAAGAACTTGGAATTACTAAGGTGAAGGAACGTATTGTACAACTTCCTAACACTTTGTTGGAAATGCAAGCTACCGTTGAAGAAGTAATCGAATCAAAAAGAGACTTTGACTCCATAATTGCTTCGGAAGATATGCTTGCAATTGCCGCAAGTAAAGCATTAAAGCAACATAAGCTTACTATGCCGGTCATAGGCTTTAATAATTCTATTTTAGCCGAAGTATCCTCGCCCACTCTTACCAGTGTTGATAATATGCTTGAATCACTTTGTAAGATGGCAGTTGAGTTGTTCCATGAACGAAGTTTAGGGAAAGACACAAGCTCTCGAATTACCATAGAATGCAAACTAGTTGAACGAGAATCATTTCGTTCTAAATAATATACAACCTTACATAACCAAAATTGGCCTGCGGGCCAATATATTTTCCACTAAATGTAAGCGCTTACATTTATTTATAAGAACCCGCTATCTTAAGAAAGGACTGCTTATATGAAAAAATTTATTCAAATTCACCAAGACGACAATGTCGCAGTAGCTCTAACAACCCTTAATGCTCATGAGGTATACGATGTTTCCGGTAAAAAACTTGCCCTACGCATGGATATTCCGCAAGGACACAAATTCGCGATTAGCCCGATAAATAAAGGTGACAATGTCGTCAAATATGGAAATCCCATTGGTTATGCTGCCGAGGATATCAACGCAGGTGATTGGGTACACACTCATAATATCAAAACAACACTTGGTGATTTGCTTACCTATACCTACAACCCGAACCTATCTCCTATTCCTTCAACTAAAGAGGCTTTCTTCAATGGATATAGAAGGGCTAATGGTAAAGTTGGTGTTAGAAATGAAATCTGGATAATTCCTACTGTCGGTTGTGTTAATAATGTTGCTTCTTCTATAGAGAAACAGTCAAGGGCATTAGTTTCTAATGAGATAGATGATATCGTTGCCTTCCCTCATCCCTACGGATGTTCACAAATGGGTGAGGATCAAGAAAATACAAGGCGCATTTTAGTCGACCTTGTTAACCATCCTAACGCAGCAGGTGTTCTTGTGCTTGGACTTGGATGTGAGAATAGCGGTATCGAGGTATTAAAGAAATATATAGGTGAATATGACGATAAGCGAGTCAAGTTCCTTGTTGCGCAGGATTCATCTGATGAAATACTGGATTCCCTAAATCTTATTGAAGAATTAGTCGACTATGCTAATACTTTTAAACGAGAAAAAATAAGTGTCAGTGAACTTGTAATCGGGATGAAATGCGGAGGTTCAGATGGCTTATCAGGTATTACCGCCAACCCTGCCGTCGGAGCATTTTCAGATTTACTTATTTCAAAAGGGGGAAGTACCATTTTAACTGAGGTGCCGGAAATGTTTGGTGCTGAGACGCTGCTAATGAATAGAGCTAAAAATGAGGAGACCTTTAATAAAACCGTTACATTAGTAAATGATTTCAAGGACTATTTCAAAAGTCATAATCAGACAATATATGAAAATCCTTCACCCGGGAATAAGCAAGGTGGTATCTCTACCTTGGAGGATAAATCACTAGGTTGTACACAGAAATCAGGATCTGCAGTTGTAAATGGTGTACTTGCATACGGCGAACCTATTAAAGAACACGGGCTAAACCTACTAAGTGCTCCCGGTAATGACTTGGTTGCCTCAACTGCTTTGGCTGCCTCCGGTGCACATATAGTACTTTTTACAACAGGAAGAGGAACGCCGTTTGCATCTCCCGTTCCAACAGTAAAAATATCAACAAACTCTACACTTTATAACAATAAATCAAATTGGATTGATTTTAACTGTGGTGTACTAGTCGAAGGAACAACTATGGATGATTTGAAACAACAACTGTTTGACTTTTGTATTGATGTAGCAAACGGTAAACAGGTAAAATCGGAACTTGCAGGATATCATGACATGGCCATCTTTAAAAAAGGCGTAACGCTCTAGGAGGAGAACAACAAATATGAAAAAATTAAGTTACCAAACACTAAGCGAAATGCAATATGACGGATACTTACTAAAGGACGCTCCGGAACGAATTTTACAATTCGGAGAGGGGAATTTTATGAGAGCTTTTGTGGACTACTTTTTCGATGTAATGAATGAAAAAGTCGGATTCAATTCTAAGGTAGTCCTAGTTCAACCTATTGCGCCGGGACTCGCAGATATGATCAATGACCAAGACGGACTATATACTCTCTACCTTAGAGGGTTCCAAGACGGCAAGCGAGTGAATGATAAGCGAATAATGTCATGTGTAAGTCGTTGCTTAAATCCGTATAATGATTATGAGTCCGTTCTTGCCTGCGCAGATAACCCTGAGCTAAGATTTATCACTTGCAATACGACAGAAGCCGGCATAACTTATGACTCCACTTGTAAATCAGATGATGCACCGGCTAGTAGTTATCCGGGTAAACTAACACAATTTATGTATCGCAGGTATCAAAAATTCGGCAAACAGGAAGGTAAAGGATTTGTGATATTGTCTTGTGAACTTATCGACAACAATGGTAAGGAACTGGAAAAATGCGTCATGAAATATGCAAAACAATGGGGACTCGAAGACGGCTTTATAGATTGGCTAAAATCAGAAAACATCTTCTGTTCTACCCTTGTCGATAGAATTGTAACAGGATATCCACGAAATGAAATAAATACTATTAATGCTGAAAATGGGTATATCGATAACATTGTTAATACTGCTGAAGTCTTTGGTTTCTGGGTAATTGAAGGTCCTGAAAGCCTCAAAAAGGAACTCCCCTTTGAGGAAGCCGGATTACCTGTACTTATTACAAATGATCACAAGCCATACAAACAAAGAAAAGTGCGCATACTAAACGGGGCGCATACATCATTTGTGTTAGGTGCATATCTGTCCGGACAAAATATTGTACGAGATTGCATGGATGATGAGGTGATCAACGGATTCATGAATAAGACAATCTATGATGAAATCATTCCAACACTCACGCTTCCTGAAGCCGAACTAAAAGAATTTTCCGCTTCAGTAACTGAGAGATTTAAAAATCCATTTATAGATCACGCATTACTTGACATCTCGCTTAACTCTACATCTAAATGGCGAGCACGTGTAATGCCCTCATTAAAAGGTTACATGGACAAGATGCATTCCCTACCGGTTTGTATAACAGCATCATTTGCCTTCTATATCGCATTTTACAGAGGGTATACCTTATCTGATGGTGTTATGATTGCTAACAGAGATGGTGATGACTACATGGTTAAGGATGATGCGAGTATACTTGATTTCTACATTGCACATAAAGACAATGATGCCAAGGAACTTACAAGTGCTGTGTGTAAAAACATTGATTTCTGGGGTGAGGATCTGACTAAATTACCGGGATTTGAAGAATCTGTATGCGCTTATCTAAAAGATATTGAAAAGAATGGTGCTTATTCTGTAATGAAGGATTGCTTAAAATAATATATCTGCATTAAAAAAGGGCGTATGCCCTTTTTTTGTTATAGTGATTTCAATATACTTCTTATTTCCACATCCTTACAATCCCTATCAAAATACTTTTTTAATCCTTCAGTATTTATTGCACCTTTTACAACTTCTTTATCCAGTTCTTTTAATATTGTTTTAAAGTCCTTAAAACTTGTTGCTCTTACTCTATCCAGAATCTCCCTATTCTTTGCCATTATTGCGGCTCGCTCCCTCGGATAGCCTTGACCACCTTCTTCGATAAAAAGCTTTTCGAAAATATACTCAAGATTTAATTCTCCTCCCCAGCCAAAGCCTTTAGCAAACGGTAATGCTATGGCATTGCCATCATTAATCTGTGTAAAAGTATATGCATCAAGCGCATCTTCGACATGACCGCATATTACTCCCGGGAAAGAGTTGAGTGCCAACATAGCTCCTTCTCCCGTTCCGCAACCGGATATAACATAGTCTGCTGCCCCCGAGTTTAATAGAATTGCACCTAAAATGCCTACTTGCACATATGTAATCTGTGCCTCATCATCTGCCGAATACATACCGTAATTGACTACTTCATGACCTAGTGGCTCTACTGCCTTTTTAAGAGCTTGTACTATAAGTTGATTTTTTGCTGCTTGTGAATTTTCATTTATCAATGCTATTTTCATTATTTACCTCTTTCATTTACGTTAGTTTTATGTTGGTTGCTTACCAATATAAGCCAAAATCCCGCCATCAACATACAATATATGACCATTAACAAAATCGGATGCTTTAGAAGATAAGAAAAGTGCCGGTCCTACAAAGTCCTCCGGGTTTCCCCACCTTGCTTGTGGTGTTTTTGCTACTATGAACTGGTCAAATGGATGTCTGCTTCCATCTTCTTGACGCTCTCTAAGAGGCGCTGTTTGCGGTGTGGCAATATATCCCGGACCTAGTCCGTTACACTGGATATTGAACTCCCCATATTCAGATGCGATGTTTTTAGTCAGCATTTTTAGTCCGCCTTTTGCTGCTGCATATGCCGCTACGGTTTCACGTCCCAGCTCACTCATCATAGAACAAATATTTATTATTTTGCCACCACCATTTTTAATCATTCCGGGTATTATTGCTTTAGCAGTAATGAATGGTGCAATCAAGTCAATGTCTATAACCTCTTTGAATTCATCAGTCTGCATTTCAAGCATAGGGATACGCTTAATAATTCCTGCATTATTAATGAGAATATCTATTTTACCATATTCCTTCTCTATATCCGCAACCATAGAAATCACTTCATCTTCTTTAGTCACATCACATATATATCCTTTTGCATCGATTCCTTTTTCTTTATAGTCCGTCAATCCCTGATCCAAATTTTTCTGTGACCTAACATTAAATATTATCTTAGCGCCGGCATTAGCAAGTCCTTCTGCCATGCTAAATCCAATTCCGTAAGCACCTCCTGTAACCAATGCCACCTTACCCTTTAGTGAAAACAACTCGTTATTGTTCATCTTATTCTCTCCAATTCTCTATTAATTATTTTAACGATCTACTTAAATGTTCTTATATCTATTGCATCCATATCATCAAAGTCTTGGTTTTCTCCAACCATTCCCCAAATAAATGTGTAGTTTCTAGAACCCGATCCTGAATGAATTGACCAGCTCGGAGATATAACAGCTTGCTCATTCCTCATAACTATGTGTCTCGTTTCATTAGGTTCACCCATATAATGCATTACAAATGCATCTTCCGGCAATTCAAAATACATGTATACTTCCATTCTTCTATCATGTGTATGTGCCGGCATTGTATTCCAAACACTTCCGACCTCAAGTGCGGTCATTCCCATTTCCAGCTGACAGCTCTCCACTTGACCGGGTAATATGTATTTATTGAGTATTCTATGGTTTGATGTCTCTAAGCTGCCCAGCTCCACTTTATTTTCATCTTTTATGATCACTGTATCTTCAGAAGGTGTGCCCTCTCTTTTGATAAGTACAGTGGGATAAGTCATATGTGCAGGAGCACTATTAATATAAAACTTTGCAGGATTACCGACATCCTCACTTCCAAATACAATATCGCGCTTGCCTTTGCCTATATACATTCCATCTTTGTGTAAAACGTTATACTTCTTTCCATCAACAATAACGTATCCATCTCCACCAATATTAATTGTTCCCATCTCTCTTCTTTCGAGAAAATACTCTGCTCTTAGCTCATCGCCGGCTGTTAGTACCAGTTCTTCACTAGTCGGTGTGGCTGAGCCTGTAATAATTCTGTCGATATGGCTATAGACAAGTTTAATTTTTCCCGAAATAAAAACATTCTCTATAAGAAATTCTTCTCTAATTCTGTCTGTCGTATAATGCTTCACATCTCTTGGTGAAGCAGCTGTTCTAAGTTCCATATTTTTCCCTTTCTTGTGGCTGAATAAGTCTTGTTTTCATTGCAATATGCCTACTTTTTTTATATACTTATATATAAGATTACAAATCATATGAGGAGGTTATTCATGAAAATATTAGACTCTTGTAAGACAACCATAACTGATTCGATCGCAAATAAAAGTTTTGCAATTGCTCATCTATATAAAGATGAAAAAGCAATGAGCATCCATATACATGATTGCTACGAAATATACTACTCCATTCGTGGTGGTAAGCAATTTCTCATTGATGACCGCTTTTATGATTTTGCACCCGGCGATATTTTTTTTATAAACCAATACGAAAGTCATTATCTGTCCAAAATAGTGCCGGATAATCACGAACGCATTATAATTAGCATTCATCCTGATTTTTTAACGCGTCATAGTACCGAAAAAACTGATTTAAATAATTGTTTTACCTTCCGTGACCAATTACTTGGGCATAGACTTTCACTAAATTCCGAAGAACAAAAGCATCTTATGTTCTATTATAATAAAATACGTGATAACAAAGGCTATGGCTCAGACATAATAGACACCACTACTTTCTTGGAGTTAATGACATTTTTAAACAAGTCATACATTTCACATAGCCAATCTTCGGATGCTATTGAAACATTCGATACTGATGAGATTCCAGCCGGTAACCATGATCAAATTGATACTATTTTGTCTTATATTAATAATAATGTCGAAAATGATTTAACTATTGAATCCTTGGCAGCGCAATTTGACTTAAGCACATCTTATCTGTGTCGGATTTTTAAAAACTCTACCGGCACTACTATTAATAAATATGTGACGGCTAAGCGAATCACGTTTGCCAAAAGTCTTATCTCAGAAGGACATACTGCACAGGAAGTATGTACTATGTCAGGTTTTCACGACTACAGTAACTTCTATAAGTCGTTTACAAAAGCTGTTGGTATATCACCACGCAAATACGGGCGCTACGCCATATAATTTTTATGCCAGAAAATAATTTCTGAGGTAGTTACTTTCTATAAAAAGTTCTTTCATTAGTGCTATATCTTTCTTATCTGTCACTCGAGATGAGTTTTCTCTAAGAATAGATATATGTGACTTGTTTTCTTTGACCCAGTTGCCTATATCTGCAAAATCAATCACGCCCTCCTCCAGGCTTACCATTTGTTTCTTTCCATTTACAATTACAAAATTCTTTGCATGTACTGCCACTACATAATCACCCAGCTGATCTATTGCTTCTTTAAAAATTTTCCGCTGTTTATTTATCTTATTCGGCAATATGAGATTAGCCGGATCCAGAATAACTTTTAGCTTCTCCGAGTCAACCTCATCTATTAATCTTCTCATAATCTCCGAATTGTTTATCGTATGCTCCGCCACAGGTTCAACTCCGATAAATATGTCTTCTTTTTCTGCGACTTCTGCCATTCTTTGTACACTGTCCTTTAAATTCTCATATGCTTTTTCTCTATTGTCTAAGTCCGACATAGGAAAATGAGTAGTTTCCGTTCCGACTATTTTTGCACCAAGTATTTTGGCATATTTAATATTCTTACAAAACGTATCTACATTTCTAAGGCGCAGGTCTTTGTCATTTATAGATGGTTCGATATAACAACCAAGAACACTAACCGGCAGTCCTACTTTATAAAGTATCTTTTTAATACTGTCTATATGTTTCTCTTCTATACTATGAATATCCGGTATTTCATCCAGCGCCTTTGCGGGTGCTAACTGTATGGTCTCATAGCCTATATTTTTGATTAATTCCAGTTTCTCTTCAAATTTTAGTGCTTCGCCAATTCCAAAATCATGGGTTCTTGCTCCGATTAACATCTATTGTCTTCTTCCTTCCTAAGGTACTCAGAGTATGCAAATATAAGTGGTGCCACACCCTTTGCATCATTATCTACTATAGGTTCTGAAATATAATACTCGTAAGATCCATCCCTTACTTTATAATCGCCTTTCCCGGGCATTCCACCAAGTCCTGCCACGAGACATATATCCTTTAGTACAAAAACTCCATCCTCTTTAAGTAATTTATATTTTGCTACTGAATCAAGAATACGACATCCGTAATCATAATAATGCTCCGGCAAAAACTTAAGTCTGGCACCCTTCATAAGCGAATATGCTATTGCACAGGTTCCACTTGTCTCCAAACAATTACCGGCCCGTCCTCCTTGGTCCGTGACTTGATAAAACATACCTGTCTCAGGATCTTCAAATTTGAGTAATGCATCAATCACCTGCTTTAGGTGCTCTTGTAATGTTTCGTACTCATAAAAGAATTGCTCATCAAGTACTTCCAGTGTATCAACCAGTGCCATTGTGTACCATCCTAGTGACCTTGTCCAAAAATTACTCGAACATCCTGAATTATTACAGGACCAGAAACATTCTCTAGTTTCGTCATAACCGTGATACATTAAATTTGTCTTTTTATCTCTCATCAACAGATATACCTGTTCGAACTGATTAAAAACATCTTTATAGTTTTCGTTATTATTAAACTTCGCTTCATAGGTTAGGTAAAAAGGTTGAACCATATATAACCCATCAAGCCAAATCTGATTTGGATATATTTTTTTGTGCCAGAAATTTCCTGTCTTTGTTCTTGGCTGAATCTTCACCTGCTCATAAAGTGTATCAAGTGCCTTCTTATACTTTTCCTTACCCGTAAGCTCATAAAGTCTAAAAAGAACCTTTCCTTCATTTATATTGTCACAGTTTAGATCGTCCATACTATATCCCAGAATATTACCTTCTTCATCAATATAAAAACTGATAAACTCATCTAAAAAGAGGAAATACTCTTCCTTTTTAGTGGTTTCGTACATATCAAGAATGGCTTTTGCCATGCATCCGTCTATATAGTTCCACTTAGGGGAATGTCCCTCAAGAATTGCCTCTTTATTCCAAATCGGCTTATCAGGTGTTGATCTCTCTATTAAAGAATCAAAAAATTCATTAATTGCTTTCACTATTTACTTCCTCTCCTATTACACTGATATAATCTCCCCTATATTGATTTTTACTAAATACAATATTTTCGGCATTTTTTATAAAAACACCCAGTTTATCTATAGGTTCAAAATTTTCCAGCATCTCAGGTATATCACATGTTCTACGATTACTAAATATAAAACTACTGTTTTGAATGGTTACATTATCAATATGACTTTCCGGTAATCCATACATAAATATTCCACAGCCATGAATGTTATCAAGTGTAACCTTATCTATTGTCACATTGTGTATTTCAGGTGTAAATCTATCTCTCTTCAAACTTTCTCTCGACTGAACGTAGTCGCTCTTACCATCAGGGTCGCAGCTATAAAACATATTGATAGCTATTCCGTGATTTACTTCTTTCATATATATATTAGAAAGTTTAATTTCACTTAAAATTGATCCGCTTCCTCGACCTCGCCTTGTTTTGATTCTAATCCCTCTATCTGTACCTTCCATATAGCACTTTGAAATATATAATCTTCTTATTCCACAGCTTATTTCCGAGCCCATAGCGATACCACCATGGCCGCTGCCCATATAGCAGTTAGAGATGTTAATATCTTTACATGGCTGATAGTCAAAATGACTCATAAAATACTTGCCGGATTTAATAGCAATGCAATCATCTCCAACATCAAAGTGACAACCGGCGATAGTAACCTGCTTACAGCTTTCCGGATTAATACCATCTGTATTCGGTGAGTTCTTTTCGCTTTGAAGAGATAAATTATAGATTTCAATATTTTCACAATAAAATGGATGAATATTCCAAGAAGCAGAATTTCTACTGGTGAACCCGGCTAAAATAATATTACTGCATTTGTTTAAAAATACATTCTTTGGACGATAGGCAATATTTTTTGCCTTAGGGTTCTCCCACCAGTCACCTTCTTTACCATTTCCATCAATAATTCCATTTCCGTATATTTTGACATTATCAATGTTATATCCCATGAATATGCCACAATATGCATCTAGTGGATTTCCTTCCCAAGATGCATTTACTGTTGCCTGTTCATGATTTCTATCTTTTTGAAACCCTTTAATTATTGCTAATTCCGTTCTGGTAGTATTATGTTTAATAACACACCCTTGTTCAAAATATAGACTTGTATCGGACTTAAGCAATATCTGGTTTACAAGATACTCGCCCTTTGGAAAACGTATAACAGCTCCCTTTGGCGCCATATAAATAGCAGTATTTATAGCACTTGTATCATTGTTAACTCCATCTCCAGTCGCATTATAATCTCGAATGTCAATAACATATCCCACTTGCATAGTTCGCATAGATAAAAGGTGGATCTTTTCATTTGTTTTAACTCTTATTGTATAGCTCGTATCAGGTTGTAGTCCAAATACCGAAACCATGTTAGTATTGTATTCTCCATATAAGGTTTCATTCAAATACAGACTATATGGTTCCTCTGAGTAATAAGGGGTGTCATTCTTTAACTCCAGCACGAATCCAAACGGTGTGTTTGTAGCTATTCTTATCATAAAACTCCTTAACTTTAACTAAGCTAACTGCTTAGATGAAATCACTTTTGTATGCGTTGCTTCTTCGTGTCCTCCCGGTCTCTTTGTTAACATCGGAATGCAAATAAAGAAACAACTTAAAAGCTTGCAGAAAATCTCTCTCTGTACAATAACTGCTACTGAAACATCATGTCTAATATCATCTGTCGATATGATCTTAAGTGAGAAAAATGCCTTCCCTAATGTCTGTGCGTTACGCATAAACGGATATTGTATCAAACTATAGACTACAATAAACAATATTATTTCCGCCACCACTGCTACATAAGCATTTCCAAAAATATCAGAAACAAATGGAGTGACATAGACAAATGTCACGAACAAAAGCAACACTCCAATTATTAAATCGACTAGCTGTGCCAATACTCTTCTAACGTACATCATCTTATAATCACTCCATTTCTTAACTAAACGTTATTCTTTTCCACCGGTACTTGCAACACCATCTACAAAGTATCGTGAGCCTGCAAAGAACAATGCTATCATAGGCAGCAGTGCCAGACACGATGCTGCGAATATCTTACCATATACAATCATTGTATCACCATCTAATTGCTGTTTAAGTATCATTGAAAGTACAGTCTTATCAGGTGAGTTTAAGAAAATCAAAGGACCCTGGAAGTCATTCATTCCCCACATGAAACAGAGAAGTCCAACTGTTATAATAATCGGTTTAATAACAGGTACTATAATTTTAGTAAGTATCTGTAAATCATTACATCCATCAATTACAGCTGCTTCATCTAATTGCCTTGGTATCGTCCTCATAAACTGAATTATCATAAATATGAAAAATGATGATGATGCAAATATATCCTGGATATAAAGACTTGCAAATGTATCTAACAGACCAATCTCTCTATAAAGTAGATACAATGGTATTCTAAATGCCAACTCCGGCATTAAAAGTGTTACAATAACTGCGGTAAATACAAATTTCTTTCCCTTAAAGCTTTTTCTTGCAATAACGTATGCTGTTAATGTACAAGATATAATTGTGAAAAACGTCTTAGGAAGAAGAAACTTCAATGTATTTCCAAAATAATACCATATCGTATGATCGTTTGAAATAAACCACGCGTTTTTAATATTTTCAATTGTTCCGGTTCCACTTGACGGAATCGGGTTAAATGTACCAAATATATCTATATTTTCCTTAAAAGAGGAACCTATCATCCAGATGAGAGGATATATTAGAATGATTCCAACTACAATAAGCAAAGTGTAACGTACAATTGAATTAATGATTTTGCTTCTTCTTGTTAACTCCATTTCCTTCCTCCCTCTTAATCGTTATAGTAAACATAATTGTCAGATGTTTTGAAGATAATAATCGTAAATATGCCGATAATTGCAAGTAATACCCATGTCAGTGCACTAGCATACCCATAGTTACCCTTCAGGAATGCCTCTTCATAAATATAGAGATTCAAGAAATAGGTGGTTTTATTTGGCCCTCCTTTGGTAATCAAATAAGCTGAATTAAATTCTTGGAAGGCTTTAACTAATACATTAATTGCATTGAATAGTATAACCGGTGTAATAATCGGTACAGTTATACTAAATAATTGTCTCACTTTAGATGCGCCATCAAGTGATGCTGCTTCGTAAAGAGCTTGTGAAACTCCCTGTAATGCTGATAGGAATATTAACATTGTAGAACCAAACTGCCATGCTTTTAGTATTATGAGGGTAAATATTGCAAAGTTCGGATCCTTCGTCCAGTTGATTGCAACGTCACCACTTGTGAATATACTTAAAACTGAGTTAACGGGACCATTTACATCAAATAACATTGTCCATAAAATTGATACCGCTACATTCCCCCCCAGTATAGAAGGAATGTAGTAAGCAGTTCTGAAAAAGTTAACGCCCTTTAATTTGAAATTCAGTATGAAAGCTACAAAGAACGCTACAATTACAACTACCGGAGTACCAATTAGAACATATTTAAGTGTTGCAACAAGGGAGGTCCTAAATATTTCGTCCTTTGTAAAAATCTCTATGTAGTTTTGTAATCCTATAAATTCCGGGTCACCTAATATCGGATACTCCTGAAGACTGTAGAAAAATGAAACTACTATCGGATATACTTTAAATACTATGAATCCGACTATCCAAGGAAGTAACATCAAATAGGGAACATAATTGATTTTCTTCTTTGTCTTTGTTTTTACTTTAGTCATATAATTTATCCAACTCTTCCTGTTGATCTGCTATGTATTTTGCTGCTGCTTCGCTTGAATCATATTTACCACTTCTTAAACCTTCTATGACAACATACCTTGTACCTCTAACATTTTCATCTTCAAAATATGGATCCATTACTGTCTGATCATAGGAATTTAGCAATTCATATGCTTCAGCAACTTTACCTGTTATCATTCCTTCAGCTTCCTGAATACCATTTGTTACTGTATTGCTTGAAATACCAAGTGAAGTTCCAAGTGTTTTAACTGCTTCTTCATTAGTAAACATGAAGTTTACAAAGTCAGCTGCTACATCAGGATATTTACTATTTTTAGATACCGCATATCCTAAGTTTGGCTTAACATATACTGTCGGGTCTGATCCGTCTTCAGTTACATACCCTTGTATGATTAGCTCGTCATCATGTCCGCCGCCTTGGAAAGAACCTGTATATTTATCAAGAGTACCTGCCCACTCATAAACAGCACCCGCTCTTCCACCAGTCCAAACAGGGTTAGACTCGTTTTGAATAGGATCGTCTTGTTCAAATTTAGGAAGTGCTCCGGCTTCTTCGAGTGCAATATATTGGTCAAATACAGCAGCTACCTCATCTTCTGTATAATTCACCGTTCCGTCTGTCTGCATAGTTTTCCCTGTTGCATTGTAAAGCATCTGTGCTATATAAAGATCTGTACACTCTTTACCTATGTTTAAACCAACGTATTTATTATCTGCTCCTGTTGCAGTATTATCTGCACCTATAATTGCTGCTGCTTCTATCATTTCTTCATATGTTTTAGGATACTCAATTCCTGCTTCTTCAAATATTGAATTATTTACAACTTGAACTCTACCGGTCATACCATGTGGTACAGCGCCTTGCTCTCCGCCTACTTCCATAGCCTTTAAGTAATCACTATCCCAGTTACTAAGATCAATATAGTCTGCAAGTTCATTTAAATCGTAAAAAACATTTGAGCCTTTTCCAAAAGAATGAACCCAGTTATAGTTAACCTGCATTACATCTGATTCAGTTTTTCCTGAAAGTTGTGTTAGCATCTTTGTCTGCCATCCATCCCAAGCTCCATATACAACATCAATAGTAACATTTGGATTTTCAGCTTCATATAATGCAACTACTTCCTGCATCGCCGCATGACGATCATCTGATCCCCACCATGAGAATGATATTGTCACATCCTCATCAGAACTAGTCTCTGTCACTTCTCCACCACCACTGTTTCCACATCCTGTAAGTGCTGCTGCGAGCACCATTACTGTTACTAATAAACTTGCTATAATTCTTCTTTTCATCGTTTCCTCCTCTAAATACAATATCTTTTCTTTGATTGCTAATTTTTGAAACAAACTGTAAGCGCTTTCATTTCTATAGAAATATAATATCGCACTATAAATAATAATGCAATCGTAATAATTAATGAAAGTAATCCATGTTTTTTGGTAAAATTACATAGTAGATTGATTTTTTTGAACTCGATATTGCAAATTAATCATGGTTATCTTGACATTTCACTTTGATATCCCATATTGTTATGATCTGCTATAATTCTTTCTATCTCATCTTTATCAGAAGACGGCATATCTCCGGGTATAGTATTTTTGACGGCTCCTGTTGCATTGCCATACTCCAATGCTTTTCTGCAATTCATGTCATATGCCAAAAGGCCATAAAGTACTCCTGATATATATGCATCGCCACTACCTATACGGTCAACTACATCTATGTTTGCATACGGTTCTTCTTTATAGAATTCATCATTTTTTGCATTATAAATAATTGATCCAAAGGTATGTTTTTTCGGACTATGAACTATTCTCTGTGTTGCTGCGACTATTGAAATATTGTAATCACTTACAAATTCTTTCATCATTTCCTCAACAGTTCCTTCCTTACCAAATGTAAGACGAGCAGTATCCTCTGAGCAGAAAAAGATATCAACTAAGGGAAGAATCTGCTCAATTACTTCTCTTGCTTCTTCTCCTGACCATAAGTTGCCTCGGAAATTTACATCAAATGAAATCAATACTCCTTGCTCTTTAAATCTCTTCATCATATCAATTGTCGCTTCCCTTGCCTCTTTACTTAGAGCAAGTGTAATTCCTGTTGCATGAAACATTTTAGTAGCACTAAACATCTTCTGAGGATAATCCTCCACTTTAATTTTATTCATGGATGTATATGCTCTATCGTATACAACGCTAGGTTTTCTGGGATATGCACCATTCTCATAGAAATATACGCCGAGCCTTGCATCTTCTGTATTGTCATATGTCAGAAAATCATCACTCACCCCTGAGAATCTGACACGATTTTTCACATATCTGCCCAGACTATTGGCAGGCAATTTTGAAATAATTCCGGTTCTAAGTCCAAGCAGCGAAACTCCTGATGCGACATTTAATTCTGCTCCTCCAACTTGTTTATAAAACATCTCTCCTCTGTCAATACGTTCATTATTTGGTGGCGATAATCTAAGTAATATCTCTCCCATCGTAAGTAAGTCAAATTGATTTTTCAAAGTATTTTCCTCCTTAAACATGATTGTATTAGTGTAACATAAAGGGGAGTCAATGAAATCGGACTCCCCTTATGTTTAGTTACAAGTGCGACTTCGTAACAAAAGTATTTATACAAATATTTAGAACATATCCTTTTAACGTTGTACTCTTCCGCTGGCATCTCCTCCTGCAAGTTTCATTACTTCGTCTTTAGATACCATATTATAATCGCCTTCTATAGTATGTTTTAAGCATGAGGCGGCTACGGCGAATTCTATTGTTTCTTGCGGAGTTTTATTGTCTAGTGATGCACATATTAGGCCACCACCGAAGCTATCTCCTCCACCTACACGGTCTACAATATGCATTTTGTACTTCTTGCTGAAGTAATACTTTCCATCTTCGAATAGCATCGCAGACCAGTTATTGTCATTTGCTGATATTGATTCTCTTAGTGTTATTGCTACTTTAGAAAATCCGAATCTGTCTACCAGCTGCTTAGCAACGTCTTTGTATCCTTCGTGATTTACTTCACCTGCCGTAACGTCTGTGTTAGCTGCTTTTATACCGAATACATCTGCTGCGTCTTCTTCATTTGCAATACAAACATCTACATACTTACATATCTCACCCATTGTTTCTCCGGCTTTTTCTTTTGACCAGAGTTTGTTTCTATAGTTTAAGTCACAAGATACCGTGATACCTTTTTCTTGTGCCTTCATACATGCTATAAGGCAGACCTTTGCCATATCATCATTTAGTGCAGGTGTAATTCCGGTGAAATGGAACCATTCCACACCTTCGAATATCTCATCCCAGTTAAAATCTTCTTTACCGGCAGTAGCTATAGAGGATCCTGCTCTATCGTAGATTACCTTTGACGGTCTTTGAGATGCTCCTTTTTCCAAGAAATAAATCCCTACTCTATCTCCGCCCCTAGATATAAACTTCGTATCTACGCCATATTTACGAAGAGAGTTTACCGCCGCTTGTCCTATTTCATGTGCCGGCAATTTAGTAACAAATTTCGCATCAAATCCATAGTTTGCAAGCGAAACTGAAACATTGGCTTCTCCACCACCATATGTTGCTCCAAAACTATCCGCTTGAACAAACCTAATATGTCCACTCGGTGCCAGTCTAAGCATTAATTCTCCAAATGTAACGACTTTTTTTGCCATTTGTTTTCCTCCAACAATCTATCTCTATTTTTACTTTTGTGCCAAATGAATTGCAAAACCACCAATTTCATTTTTAAGATATACTACAATCAACTTGTCAGCCTTATATTTCGCTGTACTCATGTCAAACTCTACGCCTTGTGATTCAAGGAAATATACTGCACGTTCAACACTATTTGTTTTTATTGAAAGATGTCCATTTTTACCTTTGAATGGACTCTTCATTGCTTCTATCATATTTCCTGCAAATATCGAGCTGTTTCCTACCTTCTTCTCAAGTCCAAATAGTCCTGCAAATGTTCCTGCTGCAGCATCTGCTTCCGATTCATTTTCACAATTTATTCCAAGATGACCTATCTCAAATCCTAAAACTGTCATAACCGCTTCTCTGGTAAGTTCTGTAATTTTAGCAAAATCCTTATTTTTAACAAGGTCAGCCTTAACCATCCAGCTGCCACCACATGCAATTATCTTATCAAATGCTAAATATTCATTTATATTCTTTTCACTGATTCCACCGGTTGGCATGAACTTTACATTAGTATAAGGTGCAGCCATTGATTTAATCATATTAAGTCCGCCGGATGCTTCTGCGGGAAAGAACTTAACTACGTCTAATCCATATGATAATGCAGCCTCTACATCAGTAGGTCTTGATGTTCCGGGTGTTATCGGTATGTTATTTTCTACGCAGTATTTAACTATCTCATGATTGAACCCGGGACTAACTATAAACGTTGCACCCGCTTTAACCGCTCTATCCACCTGGTCAATGGTAAGTACCGTACCCGCTCCAATCAGCATATCAGGAAAAGCTTCAGACATTTTCTTTATTGACTCTTCAGCTGCATCGGTTCTAAATGTAACCTCTGCACAAGGAAGTCCTCCATCTATTAATGCCTTGGCTAAAGGTATTGCATCTGCAGAATCTTCTAATACTACTACCGGTACTATCCCTATTTTTCGGATTTGTTCTAATGCTTTATTCATCCTTCTCTCCTTTTCATCTCTCGCCACTAGTTTCATATTGTGAAATTCGTTTTTTTATCGTGAAACTATATACATATTTTCATTATAGCGTTATAATGGATAATGTCAAGTGAAATATAACATCATCGAAAGGAAAATTTTATGACTAGCAATCAAAAAACAACCCTAGAAACAAATCCAATACAGGTTGCCGATAAGATATTCATGATTATAGAGCTCCTAGCTGACAGAGGCCCCATGGGTTTAATAGAGATTAGCCATGAGCTTAATCTGAATAAAACCACAGTGCATCGTTCACTAAACTCTCTCATATATATGGGATATGTTATGCAAAGTAAGAGTAGTTTAAGATATAGACTTGGATTTAAAATATGTGACATTTCTAATAAGGTGCTTAATAAAATAGATATCGTAAAGATAGTTCACCCTTACCTTCAGGAATTAGTAGACGCCACCGGTGAAACTGTTCATTTTGTACAATTAGATGGCGACTATGCTGTATACATAGATAAAATAGAATCCACTGATAATTCCATTAGACTAGTTTCACAACTTGGAAAGCGCTTACCCTTATATTGCTCCGGTGTAGGCAAAGCACTTCTAGCAGATATGAGTGATGATGAAATTCAAAAAATCTGGAACGAAAGTAATATAAAAGCACTAACACCTCATACTATAACAGATTTTAATGCATTAAAAAAAGAAATAGCCCTGATAAAAGAAAGAGGCTATTCCTTAGATAATGAAGAAAATGAAATCGGTATAAGATGTATTGCAGCTTCACTCGGATGCTCAACAAATGAATCATCATACGCTTTCAGTATTTCCGCTCCTATTTATCGCATGAGCGATGAACGAATCGAAGAACTGCGTGTGCATGTTTTAAATGCAAAAGAAAAAATAAAGCAGATTATATAGTCTCGTTATACGTTTCTATATTCTTTTTTACTCCTTTATCGCCCACCTAAGCTTCGTTGTCCTGGCTCTGGGGTTCATTTTGCATTCCTCCTTACTTGGTCTAATTGCATCTTTAGAGACCTCTTTATAATCTCCTGATTTCAAATGTGCCTTAAATGACTTTTTCACCAATCTATCTTCGCCTGAGTGAAATGTAAGTATGACTACTCGTCCACCTGATTTGAGCACCTTTGGCAAATGTTCAAGTAAGTTGTATAATGACTCATATTCATGATTTATATCTATTCTAATTGCTTGAAAAACTCGTTGAGATGACTTTTTAACTGCTTCTTCTCTCTCAGACTTTTGTACTATTTTTAATGCTTCTTCAATTATATTCTTCAAATCAATAGTCGTTTCTATGGTATTTCCTTTTCTTTGATATTCTTTTATTGCATTAGCAATTTCGGCTGCAAAAGGTTCATCAGCATTCTCAATAAGCATACCTTCCAGCTCTTCTTTGGATATATCTTTAAGTCGCTCGGCTGCCGTTATCCCTTGTTTCGGATTCATTCTAAGATCAAGCGGCCCATCTTTTTTGAAGGTAAATCCCCTTTCCGGGTTATCGATCTGCATAGATGATACACCTAGATCCGCCAGAACAAAGTCAAATCCACCTGATTTATTTACTATTTCTTCTTTTGCAACTTCTTCAATATTTGCAAAATTAATAAGCTTAGTAGTTAGGATTTCTTCTGAAAACCCTTTGTCCCTAAGTCTCTTCGTTGTCTTTTGTATCTCGATTGGGTCAATATCAATTGAGAACAAGTGTCCTTCACCCTCTAATGCCTCAAGCATTCTTTCAGAATGCCCTCCATAACCAAGTGTGCAGTCTAATCCCACTTCTCCATGATTGATCTTGAGAATATTTAAGATTTCTTTGACAAATATAGAAATATGCATTCCTGCAGGTGTATTCCCTTTTTCTATCGCGTGAGTTATAGCATTCGGATATTTGTCAGGGTTTAGCTCCTTATATTTATCCTTAAATTTGACCGGATGAGTTCCGCTATACCTTTTACGTCTTTTATGTTTGATTTCTGTATTTCCATTCTCTAAATTATTATTTTCCAAAGTATTCTCCTAGCATGTAAACTCACAATATATAGTGAATAGTTTCTCCTCTTGATTTACAGTCTGATTTATCTTATCATTATAACATATTATTACACAAGTCAAGTGAAGGAAGAGGTTGTAATGGAATTATTAAAACAAAGAATTTTGAAAGATGGAGTAGTCAAACCGGGGAATATCTTAAAGGTAGATAGCTTTTTAAATCACCAAATGGATATTGAATTTATTAATGAGATAGGCAAGGAATTTAAAAGACTTTTTAAAGATGCACCGATTACTAAAATACTTACTATTGAAGCTTCCGGAATAGGAATTGCATGCATAACAGCACAATATTTTAATGTGCCTGTAATATTTGCTAAGAAAAGTCAGAGTGTTAATCTTGACGGGGATATGTACACAACAAAGGTCGAGTCGTATACACATAAACGAACCTATGACGTTATACTATCGAAGAAATTTTTATCCTCAGATGATCACGTTCTTCTTATTGATGACTTTCTTGCAAATGGCTGTGCTCTAATGGGTTTAATTAATATAGTTGAAGCCGCCGGTGCTACTATAGAAGGTGCCGGAATTGTGATAGAAAAGGGATTTCAAGCCGGTGGCAAAGTCGTGCGTGAAAGAGGCGTTCATCTTGAATCCCTGGCGATTATCGACTCAATGACAGATGATAGTCTAATTTTTAGAAATTAGAAAAGCAATTGTCGTATTCCTTTCAGTTAATTTATTCCCTTTACCATCAAAGAAAACGTAATTTACTGTAACGTTTTCTTTTTTCTTGGACAAAACACTTGTATTTATATTTATATCCTCAATAATTGTACCGGGACTAATCACTTCGGACTCATATATTATATTCAAAGCATCCTCTGTTGTGATAGTAATCTTTAGATCACATGCACTGTAGCGCGGGTTTATTAATTTCAGATTTGCACTCCCGGTTTCTTTACTTACCATTACTAAGCTGTTTATTTGAATATATGCGCCATTATCTTCCTGCACATCATTTTCCCACTTACTTCTCTCCAAGTTAGTTAGCATATTCAAATACTGCTCCCATTCAGGATTAATCTGCGCCGGTGTAGGTCGCATATAATACTTTATTCCGAACAAAACAGATGCAGCTATAAGAAGCAGAATAATAACTCTACTCATATCTTTTACAGTACACCACATATCGAAATGTGCTTTTCCCATATGGATGGCAACTTATCAATGTAAGCATATCTTCTCCTTC
This sequence comes from Suipraeoptans sp., assembly GCA_047973235.1. Classification (GTDB taxonomy): domain Bacteria; phylum Bacillota; class Clostridia; order Lachnospirales; family Lachnospiraceae; genus Aequitasia. The sequence continues at coordinate 23,711 of JBKEBP010000021.1, forward strand.
ATTTATCATCACTTCTTCTACTTGATTCGGGTTAATAACTTTTATTTCTTTTACGATGTATAATAATGTTTCTCTAAAGTTACGAATATAAACCTCGTCACCTACACTAATCATGTTAATGTCTTTAAACATCTTCGCTTTATAGTATCCTCTATGTGCTGCAATAACTGAATTAGAATTAGCACCTCCAATAGGATAAGACGTTTGTGTTAAATGCACCGCTCCTTTGGTCATGTTATCTTCACTTGCACCGAGGTATATTGGTAATGTTATATCTATATCAGGTATTGTAATATATCCGATTGTATTATCTTCTATTCCATAATAAGTCAAATCGATTCCTTGATTTTCATAAGAAAAAGGATCTTTTAACTCCCTTTGTCCTTCAAGGTATAATCTCTCATTTTCGTCAAGCAACTTTCTATACAGCTCCTCCAACAATTCATTATTTGAAGAGTCATTAATATCTACTTCAAAGTTCTCGATTATTTCATTTCGTTCACTGTCATATCTTACTTGATAAATGAATGGCAGCAGTAGAATCACCACTCCTATCACCAGTATTACTACTGCCGATGTTATAATTATCCTTCTTTTCAACTAATCTCCTCACAATTATCATTATCACTGATAAAATCCCAAATACTATAAATAGCAGCCTAAATATAATTTCTCTCGAAAATGTAATTACACGTTCATTATAATAATAAACTTGCTCTCCTCTAACAAGCAGCCTATGCGAATTTATTCCATATGGAGTACAAGTAAGAAGCGTAATATAATCTTTTCCTTCATATCTAACAAGATCAGAAAGTTCTTCGGGATCTATCACTTTTATCTTATCGACTTCATATACAAGCATTTCTCCAAGAACATGTATATAGAACATATCTCCTTCTTTGAGCTCTCTAAGGTCAGTAAATAACTCTGCACTTGGAAGTCCCGTATGACCCGTCAAAATCGAATGTGATCCCGCACCGCCTATAGGCAGTGATGAACTTTCTATATGACCTACTCCCTTTTTAAGTACATCTTCACTTACGCCGTGGTATATCGGCAACTTAACATTAATACTTGGAATCTCTATATATGCCATTACTCCATCCATACTAAGTACACTTGTATAGTTCTCCGGTAATGCCATTCCACTGCCTTCAACAAAGGGATCCTTTACAGGATCTCCACGTAAATGCTCGTTATACACTAGCGCCTTTTCCCACTCCTCTTCTCTCTCCTCATCAGAGAGCGTACTTGTCATTTTCATGTAGTCTTCCGCAACCTCAACACCCTGCTTTTTAGAAAGCCAATTACTAACAAAGGGGCTATCGGGAAATAACCGATTTCGACCTCAAAAATTGAAAATTAGCAAAACCCTGAATAAATCGTGTTTTATCACATGTCGATTTAGTTCAGGGTTTTGTTTTTATGACTTTTTTTCATGTTATTATTATTTTAGAGCGACTAAAACAAAGGTATTGGATTAGATCTAGTAGCTTCTGTGTTATGCCACTTCTTGCCTCTC